>JBAZEK010000003.1 GCA_041653995.1 Dehalococcoidia bacterium | reverse complement strand
GGAGATCGTTGATGCCAACCTCATCCTGTTCGTCAGCTGCGCCCTGATTTTCGTCTCCCTGGTATTAGGATTTATATACATATCAAGACGGCAGAGATATAACGATTGAAGTCATAACAGCCGGCCTGGAATACCTGACAGCAATCCTGTCATATGCGGCACTGCCGGGGCGCAATGATTTGTCGTGCTTCGGCTGTCGGATGTATGATTTAAAAACCCATGAAAGAGGAGATCAGGCGGGCGCTGGCCGCGCGTGAGAAGAAGACCATCAGCACCGACGGCCTCACCCCGTCGGCCGTATTGATTCCACTGTTTGAGAAGGACGGCAGGTGCCATATACTCTTCACCAAGCGGACCGACCACCTGCACCACCACAAGGGCCAGATATCCTTCCCGGGAGGCGGGCGTCATGAGGATGACCGCTCCATACTGGAGACGGCTCTGCGCGAGAGCCGCGAGGAGATCGGGCTCAAAGAGTCGGACGTCGAGATACTGGGCGAGCTGGACGACGCAGCCACGCTTACCTCCTTCTATCACATAGTTCCCTTCGTAGGCGTGATACCGTACCCGTACGATTACACTGTGGATAAATTCGAAGTCCGGGAGGTCTTCTCGCTGCCGCTGGACGACCTGATGAACCGGGCTGTCAGGAAATCGGAGAACTATACCTTCGGCGATATCAAGGTGGAGATGTTCTCTTACGAGCTGGACGGCCGCTTCATCTGGGGCGCCACGGCCTGGATGCTGGGCCAGTTGATCGAGATCATCGGGCCTGCAGCGGGCTGCGATAGTTAGCTTTTAGCCTCTTCGTTTTCAATCCGGTCAGCCTCGGTTTGCCCATCTTCACCACAAACTGTAAAATTCCTAAAATATTTTGTCAAGTAGTATAATTAATAATATTAGAATTATTTGACCAGTTTTGACAGAGTTCCGGCGCTATAACTATAATTATGGCCGGGGTGAAAAATGGCAGGAAAAGATTATTACAGTATACTCGGGATACCCAGGAATGCCCCCGACAAGGATGTGAAATCGGCCTACCGCAAGATGGCGCGCAAGTACCATCCGGACGTCAATCCGGGGGACAAGGCTGCGGAGGCCCGCTTCAAGGAGATCAACGAGGCTTTCGAGGTGCTGTCCGACGCGGACAAGCGCAGGAAGTTCGACCAGTACGGGTCCGATTTCGAGAACCAGGAGGCCTTCGCCCGCGCGCGTCAGCAGGCCCGGCAGCAGTATCAGGGTTCCGGCCGCCAGGGCGGCGGTACGCCCTTCACCACCTACGAGACCGGCGACATGGGCGATCTCAACGAGGTCTTCGAGAGCCTGTTCAAGGGTTTCGGACAGGGTGGCGCCAGGGCCGGTGGGAGGCGCGCGTCCAGGCGCGGACAGGATATCGAGCATCCTGTGGAAGTCACGCTCGAGGAGGCCTTCAACGGCACCAGGCGTGTGATGGAGCTGCAGTCCGAACAGCCCTGCCCGTCCTGCCAGGGCATGGGCCGCACCAAGACCGGCGTTTGCCAGACCTGCCGCGGAGGCGGACGTGTGATCAAGCCGCGCCGCCTGGAGGTCAAGATACCCGCCGGCGTAAAGGACGGCTCCAAGGTGCGCATCGCCGGCGAGGGTGAGCAGGGCATGGGCGGCTCGCCCGGCGACCTCTATCTGATTATCAAGGTCGCGCCGCATCCCATGTTCAAGCGTGAGGGCGATGACCTGATGGTGGAAGTGCCTGTCTCGCTGGCTTCGGCCGTGCTGGGCGGCGAGGTACAGGTGCCCACGCTGCGGGGCAGCAAGCTGGCCCTGCGCATACCGCCCGAGACGCAGAACGGCAAGGTCTTCAAGCTGTCAAAGCAGGGCATGCCCCGCCTGGACGGCGGCAGCCGCGGCGACATGCTGGCAAAAGTTGCGGTGGTGCTCCCCACCAGCTTAAACGACAAGGAACGGGCCCTCTTTGAGCAGTTCAGGTCGATGAGGCCCAACTGATATTGAAGTTGAATCTATGAGGTGATAAGATAAAATGCCTCGAGAAACTAATGAACCCAAGTACGTGATCAGCATCGCGGCCAGGATACTGGGCTGCGAGGTCCATACGCTGCGCTATTACGAGAAGCTGGGTGCGGTCAAGCCCTACCGTTCGGAGGGCAACATCCGCTATTACTCCGAGGCCGAGATCCAGCGCCTGCGCCATATCAAGGTGCTCATGGAGGACATGGGCATCAACATGGCCGGCGTGGAGGTCATTATAAAGTTAAGCCGGCGTATGTCCGAGATGCAGCACAGGATCGATGAGCTCGAGTCCGAGCTGCGTAAATACAGGAAAGCGGCGCCGGCCGCAAAGAAATCGAAACAGGAGGTTAAGGATGGCTGAGGCCGGGATGGGCCGCCAGCCGGCAGGCTGGCAGATCACCGCCACCACCATATCCTGCGACAGGGTGGACGACTACGTCACCGTCATGATACACGGCGACTGGACCTATTCGTGCACCTGGTGCGACAGGTACAAGCTGGCGGGGTCCGGGGGAGCGGGCAGGAATTTGCCCCGCGACATCAAGTCCAGAATCGCCCGCTGCCAGGGTCCGGACTGCCCTCTCGTTCTGGCTTACCGCGATAAGCTCATCGCCGAGGAAGCAGCCGTCACTAAATAAACTATGAGACAGGAACGTTTTACCGAACAGGCCCAGGAGGTTCTGGGCGCTTCGCAGCAGCTGGTCAGCCGTTTCCGCAACTCCATGTGGGACGTGGAGCACATCTTTCTGGCGCTGCTGGAGCAGCAGAAAGGCCTGGCGGCCGAGATACTCAAGAAGCTTAACGTCAACGTGACCGCCATGAAGAAGCGCGTCGGCGACGTGCTGGACAACTATCCCAAGATCGGCGAGCAGCCCAAGACCGCCATCGGCGGCATACAGATCTATCCCACGCCGCGCGTGGCGCAGGTTCTGCAGGCGGCGGTGGGCGAGTCCGACCGCCTCAACGACGAGTACGTCAGCGTCGAGCACCTGCTGATCGCCATCTCCAGCGAGGGCAGCGGCGACTCGGTCGAGATTCTCAAGGAGTTCGGCATCGACCAGGAGAAGATCTACCAGGCCCTGCTGAGCGTGCGCGGAAGCCACCGCGTGGACGATCCGCGGGCCGAGAACAAATACAGGTCGCTGGAGAAGTACGGCCGCGACCTGACCGAGCTGGCGCGCCAGGGCAAACTCGATCCCGTGATCGAGCGCGACGACGAGATCAAGCGCGTAATGCAGGTGCTGATACGCCGCACCAAGAACAATCCCGTCCTCATCGGCGAGGCCGGCGTGGGCAAGACGGCCGTGGCCGAGGGGCTGGCGCTCAAGATCGTGGCGGGCGATGTGCCCGACTCGCTCAAGGGCCGCAAGGTCATCGCGCTGGACATGGGAGCGCTGGTGGCCGGCAGCAAGTTCCGCGGCGAGTTCGAGGAGCGGCTCAAGGCCGTCATGGACGAGGTCAGGCAGTCCAGGGGCGACGTCATATTATTTATAGACGAGATGCACACCGTGGTGGGCGCGGGGGCGGCCGAGGGCGCCATCGACGCCAGCAACATGTTGAAGCCGGCGCTGGCGCGCGGCGAGCTGCAGTGCGTGGGCGCCACCACGCTGGACGAGTACCGCAAGCACATCGAGCCGGACAAAGCGCTGGAGCGCCGTCTGCAGCCGGTTTTCGTGGGTGAGCCCAGCGTGGAGGCCACCATACAGATGCTCAAGGGTCTGCGGCCCCGCTACGAGGCGCACCACAAGGTCAAGATCTCCGATTCCGCCATCGAGGCGGCCGTTAAATTGAGCAAGAGATATATAACAGAGCGCTTTTTGCCGGACAAGGCCATCGACCTGATCGACGAGGCGGCCAGCAAGCTGCGCATCGACATGGAGAGCCTGCCGCCCGAGATCAAGCAGCAGGAGCAGAAGATACAGCAGCTGACCGACGAGGAGGCCGCGGCCTCGCAGCGCTCGGAGTACGAGAAGGCGGCCGGCATCAAGGCCGAACGTCTGCAAATCGAGGAGGACTGCAAGAAAGCCAGGGACAAATGGATGGCCGAGAAGAAGATAGACAACGAGGTGGACGATGAGACCATCGCCGAGCTGGTGGCCAAGCAGACGGGCGTGCCCGTCTCCACCATGAAGGAGAGCGAGGCCGAGAAGCTGATACACATGGAGGACCGGCTGCACGAGCGCATCGTGGACCAGCAGGAGGCCATCTCCGCCGTGTCCGAGGCCGTCCGCCGCGGCCGCGCCGGACTCAAGGACCCGCGCCGTCCCATCGGCAGCTTCATCTTCCTGGGTCCCACCGGCGTGGGCAAGACCGAGCTGGCCAAGGCGCTGGCGCAGTTCCTCTTCGACGATGAGGACGCCATGATACGCGTCGACATGTCCGAGTACATGGAGAAGCACACCGTCTCGCGCCTGATCGGCGCTCCCCCGGGCTACATCGGATTCGACGACGCCGGGCAGCTGACCGAGGCCGTGCGCAGGCGTCCCTTCCGCGTGATACTCTTCGACGAGATCGAGAAGGCGCATCCCGACGTCTTCAACATACTTTTGCAGATACTGGAGGACGGCCGTCTGACCGACAGCCACGGCCGTACGGTCAGCTTCAAGGAGACTGTGATCATCATGACCTCCAACCTGGGCATGCAGGAGTTCCGCAAGCAGGCGCACAGGCTGATCGGCTTCAACGTGCCGTCCGAGAAGCAGTCCAAAGAGGAGAAGGATGAGTGGGCCAGGCTCAAGGTGGTTCTGGAGGGCGACCTCAAGAAGACCTTCCGGCCCGAGTTCCTCAACAGGATAGACGAGATCATCATCTTCCATCCGCTCAACGAGGCCAACCTCAAGCAGATCATCGACCTGCTGGTCAAAGAGGTGGACAAGCTGCTGGCCGACCGCGGCATCGTGCTGGAGCTGACGGACGAGGCTAAAGAGTGGGTCTTCCGCAAGGAGTATGATCCCGAATACGGCGCGCGTCCGCTGCGGCGGGCCATCCAGCGCTACATCGAGAACCCTCTCTCCAGCAAGATCATATCGGGCGAGGTCAAGGATGGCGACCGCGTCAGGGTTGCGGTCGAGAACGACGCCCTGGCCTTCGCGGTGGTCGGTAGCGTCTCCGCTGATGGTGGCGAGGACGAGTCGACCGCCGGCGCCCGCAAGAAAAAGAGGGGCAGGACCGCTAAATAATTGGGCAACTCCACCATTGTATTCGGACAGGTGCAGGAGCGCCGGACGGCGAGGGACTATGCGCTGCTGGCGGTCTCGATCATACTGACCGCGGCCTTCTGCGTGCTGGTGGTTCTTTACTGGCCGGAGTTCGTCAAGTTCGCCCGCTACGGCTACATCGGTGTTTTCATCGTGAGCTTCCTGGCCGATTGTACCCTCTTCGTGCCGGTGCCCAACCTGTTCATCGTGTTTACCCTGGGAGCGGTATTGAATCCGGTGCTGGTCGGGCTGATCGCCGGGGCCGGGGAGGCCGTCGGCTCAATGGTGGTCTATATGACCGGGCTGAGCAGCGCCAAAGCCTTTCACGCGCTGGACCATCGTGTGATGGACAGGTTCAGGACGTGGATCAAGACGCGTGGCGCGCTGTCGGTCTTCATCATGTCCGCCCTGCTGAACCCGCTTTTCTATCCCTTCACGGCCATCGCGGGCATGATGCACTTCGGCTGGTGGCGTTTTCTGCTGCTCTGCGCGGCCGGCAAATGCCTTAAAAACATATTGCTGTCGGTGGCCGGGTATTACGGGTTACATGTATTGATCGAGCTTCTGGGAGGGCAGTTGCCCGTATGAGCAAACCGCCGGCGCCGCGCAGCTGGTACATCGCACTGCTGCTGGCCTTCTTCCTGGGCTGGTTCGGCCTGGACAGGTTCTACATCGGTAGGTACAAAGCCGGCTGGCTCAAGCTGGTCACGCTAGGAGGTTTGGGCGTGTGGTGGCTGCTGGACATAATTTTAATAGCCTCGGAATACCGCAAGGACCGCTGGTACCGTCCTTTAGTCCACGAATGGTTCCCCAGACAGCAGAGCGGTGTGACATGACGGCCCGGACGCTGATGGTGCAGGGCACCGCCTCCTCCGCGGGCAAGAGCGTCCTGGTGGCCGCGCTCTGCCGCATCCTCAAACAGGACGGCTATAAAGTCGCGCCCTTCAAGTCCCAGAACATGGCGCTCAACTCCTTCGTCACTAAAGATGGTGGTGAGATCGGACGCGCGCAGGCCGTGCAGGCAGAGGCCGCGGGCATTGAGCCGACCGTGGATATGAATCCCGTATTGCTCAAACCGCAGGCCGACGCCACCTCGCAGGTTGTGGTGCTGGGTGTAGCGCAGAGCGTCACCCATGCCGCGGAGTATTACAGGGACAACCATAAGCTGCTGCCGGTTATTTCGAAGTCGCTGGCGAAGCTGAAAAGAGACTACGATGTGGTGGTCATCGAGGGAGCGGGCAGTCCGGCCGAGGTCAATCTGATGGACCGCGAGATCGCCAACATGCGCATCGCCGAGCTGGCGCGCGCGCCGGTTATACTGGTTGGCGATATCGATAAGGGCGGCGTATTCGCCTCAGTCGTGGGCACGCTGCAGCTGCTGCCTCCGCGGCAGCGCAACCGCATCAAGGGTCTGGTCATCAACAAATTCCGCGGAGACATTTCGTTATTGCAGCCCGGCATCGACTTTATCGAGAGCAAGTGCAGGCGTCCCGTGCTGGGCGTCATCCCCTATATGCGCAACCTGGCGGTGGCGCAGGAGGACTCGGTCTATTTGGACGAGCGCCGCGCCCATTTCCGGGAGGGGTGCCCCGACGTCTGCATCATACGTCTGCCGCACATCTCCAACTTCGACGACTTCGATCCGCTGGAGGCGTACTGCAATGTGCGCTACGCCGCCTCGGTCGATAAGCTGGGCGATCCCGATCTGATCATACTGCCGGGCACCAAGGGCACCATCTCCGACCTGCAGTTCCTGCATCTCACGGGATTGGCGAAGAAAATAGTCGAGAAGGCGAAGTCCGGCACGCCGGTCTTCGGCATGTGCGGCGGCTACCAGATGCTGGGCAGGAAGGTCACCGATCCCGTGAAGGCCGAGTCCGAAGTGTCGGAGGCCGAAGGTCTGGGACTGCTGGATTTCAGCACTGTATTTGAGGCAGACAAGATCACCTCGCAGGTGAAGGGGAAGGTTGAGGCCGGCAGGGGATTGTTGGCCGGCATGCGGGGAGTGGAGGTGACCGGCTACGAGATACACATGGGCAGGAGCCGCGGGCAGAAGTCCGATTTTGTGTTCAAGATCACGGAGTCAGTTAGTACTCCCTCCGGCTACGATGAGGGCGGTATGGACCGCACAGGCCTGGTGTTCGGCAGCTACATGCACGGTGTGTTCAACAACGCCGAGTTCACGCGCAGGCTGGTGAATAATCTGTGTTCGCAGCGCAACCTGCCGGCGCCCACGGGAGAGGCGCCTGACAGGGAGAAGGCCTACGACGACCTGGCTGCAACCGTCCGGCGTTCAATAGATATGGAGAAATTATATGAAATCATCTTCCCCCGGAGAATCTAAGGCCGACTATGGCAACTGGGTCTCGAAGCGGCTTATCTGGTTTCCCGGCATTCTGGCAATCATATTTCTGGCGCTCAGCTTTTTCTCGTATTATTTCCTCTTCATAGCCCTGCCCTTTCTCATTATCACAGCCTATTTCGCCTACGCTTATTACGAGTTCTCGCCTGCCGGCGGGAACATACAGGCCAGGATACGCGAGTTTGTGTTGGCCAGGCTGGAGTGGGATGGCAAGGGGAAGGCGCTGGACATCGGCTGCGGCAACGGCGCGCTGGCAATACATCTGGCTGTGAAGCACCCGCAGGCCGAGATCACCGGCATCGACTACTGGGAGGGCAAGTGGGACTATTCGCAGGCTTCCTGCGAGAAGAACGCGTCCATTGAAGGCGTTGCTGATAGGACAAAATTCCGGAAAGCCAGCGCGGTGGAACTGCCATTTGCGGACGGGGCATTCGACGTGGCCGTCAGCAACTTCGTATTCCACGAGGTGAAGGATGCGAAAAATAAGAGGGATGTGGTCAAAGAGGCCTTGCGCACCGTGAAGAAGGGAGGACATTTCGCCTTTCAGGACTTGTTCCCGGTAAAGAAGTTGTACGGTAATATCGACGAGCTAGTGGAGGAGATCAAGGACTGGGGCGTCGACGATGTCAGGTTTGTGAACACCAGCAACGCTGATTTCATACCCGGGCCGCTCAAGCTGCCCTTTATGGTGGGCTCCATCGGCATTATTTACGGCAGGAAGTGAACGGGCGGGATTTGCCTTTATCGCTGCTTTTTGATAGATTTATCATCTGTCGCGGGGCTGTAGCTCAATTGGGAGAGCGTCTGACTGGCAGTCAGAAGGTAAGGGGTTCGAATCCCCTCAGCTCCACCAAATATGTCCGATAGTTTGAGCCCCAATATTTTCCTTTTTAGGTCCTGTTATTAGCATTGACAAAGAATACTCTATGCTTACCACGAAATCTTTTACCATAGCCGCCCTGACAAAACTCTTGATAAAAGCCCTCCTCTCAGTCAATGATCAGTCGCTAAGTAAGTCACGCAAATCCGTGACATTAATAGGTGATGGTTTCCATATCGACAAGTTCAATCCTTCCTTCATCTGCCATTCTGCCTCCTATATTCTGGCAATGAGCCTCTCCAGGTAGAATTCTGACCTGCCGGTGCGTCCCCACCATATACTTCACTGAATCTTTGTGGAAGTGATCTGTACAAGCTACGATTTCTTTCAGCATCAACATATTCACGTACTCTGCCAAAGAAGACTGCCTGCATACTAATACCACCTATTTCCATTCAATTCTAAGTCACCTTACGCCTAACCTGGGATTCTGGATTGCGTGATAGCATGGTAATTGAGATTTTCATTATACTAGTCGACCATAAGAAGTTTACAGGGTGTTGGATCTATGGCCACTAAAAGCGGCCTAGATAAGCTGGTAAATGAAATAACAGCTTGACCAGCAGCAAGGGCTGGCAGTCTATTCCAAAGACTTTCATCGATGCCTCCGATGGAGCGGCGAAGGCGATTTACTACATTAGCGTCTCCGATTTTGTGTAGGACCCAATTATTAATGAGTCCTAATACTTCGTCAGGCAAATGCTGCGGGAGTTGCGTGACAAAGACCAATCCCAGCCAACGCTTCCTTCCTCGTCGTGCAATGCGTGCCACCTGCTGGAAAAGAATCGGCATATCCTTAATTCGCTCAGTCGATAAGAATTCGTGAGCCTCTTCAATAAAAACAATCGTTGGCACAGGAGGTTGGCCTGCTGTCACGGCGGCACGGTAGCTCTCCTCTTGTTGGCGTTGTACGCCTTTTAGGAGTTGGGCGATTGCTAGGTTTCGAAGTTCAGGCGAATCGGTATCGCTTAAGTCGATTATTGAAACCTGACCTGACCTCAACATTTCAGCATATGGGAGGCTGGGAGCATCACCATTATCGAAGATACGAAGGCGATGAAGCCGCCACAGTTTGCCGACCAGTGCACGCCAGCTTATCTGGATATCGGGTCGGACCGCCTGAGTACGTTGTTTTACCTGCTCGATATGATCTCTGAAAACAGCATTGTAAGGGTTAGGCTCGTTTGAAGCTTTCGCAGCAGTGTCATGGCAGATGCTGGCAATATCGATAAGATGGGATAATGTCATACGAGGATAGCCTGTTTCCAATTCATCTAACTCAAGTGCTTCTTGCTCTTCACTACGATTGCCATGCGCCGGGTAGACTCCCAGCTCACGTAATAAAAGCTTGCAGACATCGAAAGCTTGGAGGAAACGTTGTTCCTGAGGACCAGTCAAGTCCATGATTTCCTTTATCGTATAAGGTGATAGTTCGGAGAAATTCAGTCGGAATGAACTTACGCGTGGGTGTGCAGGATTCGCTGTCTCTCGTCCTACAAGATGGTAAATATTAGTTTTGTTAACTCCTCCTGGCTTTAAACTCCGACGGGATAAAGCTCCTAGCATTTGCGAGTCAATGGTGGCCTCGTTAATAGCGGTGTACTCGCCTTCCGTATCTAAAAAGACGCAAGCAATTCCAGCCTGTTGTAATTGCTGAACCATTCCAGATACAGTTGTAGATTTGCCACTGCCAGTAGTTCCAAGTACACCTAGGTGGCGTGGTAGAACTGACTTAGTTGCGGGTACCCTGACCTCGATGTCATCATGGCTTTCGGCGATGCCAAGGCGGATATCTCCTGCGGTACGTAATACCCGCGATGTTTCTTCAGAGGACAAGGGAAACACTGGACTATTAGGTAGGGGTCGGCGTCTAGGCGGTAGAACTCCACCGTCCGCCAGTTCTTCCCCTATAAGTTCAATCTGTAATCGACCGTGATAATCGGACATAAGAATGTTACCACGACCACGCACTGTCGCTGTGACGACAACAGGTGCATCAGGACGGAGGCCATTTGGCTCAGCAAAGGGCCCCTTAACTACAGCCCCTAGATACGATCGGCCATCTGAACGGCTTCTCACCCTAACCAGAGACTGGTGCGGGAGTTCTAGAATCGTATCCTTCGGTAACAGGACCGTAACTGTGCCATCATCGCTGGATGGCGAATCGAAAGATGTCCAGCCAATAGCGCCCTGGTCGTCTGGATTGCCTTTCCATTCGCCACCGGCATCATTGATTTCTTTCGTCATGGATTCGAGTGCCGCATGGGGCACGGCATCAACTTGTTCGATCTCAGGGTCATTACTGGTTTTTATGTTTTCCATGTTGTTCTCCTTATGTTTTTACTAATGACGTGTTTGTCGTTCCGTTTGGTATCTGAAAGGTGCGTTAGTCTCTCCATAGGCTACTTGGATCTGAGGAACCAATGATTCGGTGCCAAAAATGGCACCGCAAACGGTATCTGCCAATGTAATAAGCATAGGGAACCCCCTATGCTCCTGAAGAATGCTGTCAGCCATAGCTATGAGAGCTGCTTCATGTGCGTGTGCTGCGTGAGCATAGAACATATGGGCCGGACCCATTGGTGTAGCTCGGAAGACACCTACCACGATCTTAGGTCCAGCTTCCTTAGCGAATTGCTCGAGCTTAGCTACCGCCTTCTTCCAAGATCCGCGATAGTGGCCACGGTTCAGTATACGAGTGATATCATCCTCAGAAGTATCGATGATGGCATATTCTAGGGGGCGCAAGGCATTACCTACAGTTAGCAGCATGCGATTTGCCGGAGCGCTGGGCACGAAGATGAATCGCTCATGTTCCAGGATCAGTTTATTAAGAATATCGAGACCCTGATCAATTAGTTCGACCATGCCGGAACCGGTTAAGATTTCATAGGGAGCTGGATTGCCATGCCCCATCCTCCACAGTGCATTAGAACGTTTTAAAAGGACCGCGCGCTCAGCATAAGCCATGATCCCGCGCGTTCCAAGAGTAGTCAATCGATCTCTTGAGCTTTCAGCATCAAAACCAGTCCGATGTTGACGACGCTCTAATAGATTTAGAGCATCGTCAACGGGATTGCCCCCGCCTACGCGAAGATCTCGCCTGAAAAGCCGATGCACCCATGAACCTTGGTTTCCCTTGTACGATACGAGTGAAATCCCTATCTGCACAATCGTCAACGGAAGAGTATCATAGGGGATATAATTACCGTCGCATGCTTCTACCAGCCCATTGAAGAGGTATCCACAATGAACTTTCTCAATTTGGTCAATCGTACCTTGATAAACGCCGGCGTTCGGAGGTGCCCCAACTCTATTTCGTAATGCGGGGAAAACGCTCTGTCGAATGCGGAGGCGCATCTCGTCCTCGCGATGTACTGCTTCTTTTATTTCTTCTTCTAGCCGAGCATACAGACCTGCCAGATCATCACTACTTTGCCATGTGTCTAGATTCAAAGTGCTTGACAACTCTTCGCCGTAAGCAGATGTATATTCGTCAGGCAGAATCGACTCCCGTTGATCTTCCATTTTCAGTGGCTGTGACGTCGAAGTTAAACCATGGTTCTCCTCGTTCTCAGACTGTACCATAACTTATCTCCAGCAGTTTCGGCACTAAGGCCTGTTATCATATGGCAAACTACTGCTGCCTCCTATATATTCTTCCCACTCGACACAGTAAGTTCGACAACGTCATTCTTCTTTTTGCCGCAGCCACTCTCGAACTGAAGATGATCGAACTGCCGGATATAGGCGGGATGCATAAATCTCAGCTACCGCTTGAGGGAGACCAAATTCCCCTTGAAGGAGCTGTAACGCAATATCAACTGGTTTATTGCTACTCTCATTATTCAAATATCTTTTCACGCGGCATCGAACCTCGTTCTCCGGAGCGATCATTTCGATTGCCAGCATGTCAGTATTATCTTCAAGTTCCATAATAGCCTCCAAATTTAGCATGCTATTAGTATTGCGTTCCATTAGATGGATATGAAAACCAATAGGAATGCCATCAAGAATGCTATGTATCCTTTCCTGTATAGTAGGAGGCCTAAATCCATCGAATACTTCTAAAATCGTGGGTCCAAGAATACTTTCTGCCTTTCGCCGAGGACGAAGGTAGTTTAAGAGGAAATGAGCCGCCTCGTGGGCCAGAGAATATCGCAACTCCGCATCACTATCTGCTCCGTTCAGGAGAACAAAGCCATAGCCTCGATAGGCAATCAGACTGCCATGTAAAGCACGATTTTCGATACGGAATTGATATTCAATATTCCTTTTTGCCAGCCATGCATCCACATCTAGAACCCAAAGACGCGGTAGTTTTATTACGGCCAATGGTAGTGCCCAAAGAACGGCCACTTCCATTTGGCAAGGAAACTCACCCCGACCACCTGCCGCCTTCCAAAAATCATCGGAAATAAGTTGGTATCGCTTGTGGCGCACCTTATTTTTCTTCCTCGCCATCCTCAACGGGCTTAACTGTGCCATCATTATCAAGTTCGACGTCTGTAATATCTCTTGCAACTGCAAGAAGTCCTTGCGGGACTTCCTGTGTTACAAGCTTACGCTCACACAACACTTTCATGGCCTCCACTTCTCTAATAAGTTGAACCAACCGACTTGGCTGTATATTGAAGGCTACTGCAATCAGCTCGACATCCGAACGAAACTTTTGGGATTGAGGTTGCGGTCGTCTACACAAAGATAGCTTGGATATGAACATAGCGTTGCAGCCAAGAAACTGTGCCACCTCTTCCTCTGAAAATCCACGGAATCTGCGGAACTCACTAAGATATTCTGCTAAAAAGAATTTCATCTGACCGGCTTTTTTCGCTGCATGCCGCAGTATAGATGAAGTCTCATTATGTTCCATGGATTTTGTCTCCGAGTCTACGTAGGCGCTTGGTTATTCTATCTTTGTGCTGTTTCACAATTTTTCTTTGCCTATCTGCAGATAAAGACTGAATTCCCAATATACTGCAGTATTTAATGGTTCTCCGTTCACCATCAATCATGAGATCCAGAAGAGCGCGATCCCGAGCATCAGGAAATATTTCAGCAACGCGGCCTAGGAGGTCCTTTATTTCCATCTCTGACATATTGTCCAGTATGGGATTGTCCAGTTCCACTATATTATTCCCATCATCTGTCGATATTTCGACATCTTGTATCTGTATTTCACGGCGTCCTCTTCGTTTTTCCTTAACAAGCATATTTTGGAGATCCCGATAGGAAGCCATGGTCAAATACGTGAAAATGGCTGACTTTTTCGGATTGAACTTGGATGGGTGTTGGACATAATCTAGCAGAGCATCCGTAGCAGCATCACGAACAAGGGTCTCATCAACAACGGAGCCAGCTCTGGCCCTAAGTCTCCGGACCAACTCTTCCAGATAAGTTTCGGCAAAGTCCGCAGGTGCTACTGGATCATGCTGAAGAAGTCTTTGATGAAGTTGGTCAGCATACTTTTCCCGTTCCATGCCATTCATTGAGGTCTGATCCCGGCATCACTTTTTTTCAAAGGTTAATACAACCTCTTGCCTCATCCTATTGTCGAGAGCTGAGTTACCTCCAATCGTAGGCGGCGGAAGATACCTGTGGTCATTTGGTATATCACGAGAGTAGCAGGCTATTTCCTTGAAGCCAATGGCCCTGCCTGCAGCAGAAATCATTCTAGCATTATCAAGAAATTGGCCATCTATGAAAGAGTTGCCCACAACTAGGATAGCGTGGCCGCGTACCATCAATGATCGATTAATCTCGTGCAACACCAAATACATGTCCTTTACAAATATGGAGAGTCTGCGTTGTGTGCTCGGCTCTAATTTTTCAACGCAACCTAGCTGTTTCATAAGTTTAGACACACATGAACACCCATTCCTATCTAGCGAGCCACTTTGTCTGCCAATATTATTGTCTCTAATCGCCCTGATTTTTGGGATGGTGTAGCCCAGCCATACCAGAGCTAGTCTGTGTCCTCGTAGATAATCAATGGCATTGCCGTATGGTGGTGATGTCACCACTAAGTGTACTTTCTCAGTAAGCCAGGAAGGGAGATGACGTGCATCCGCTCTTTTGATTTCCGCAGTGCCGGTTAACTCCTTTTCGTTGAGATTCTTAGTTATATCTATTATAGCTTTAGTAAATCCCTGAATAACATCGTACGAATTGGTGCAAATTACACGGTGTGGTCGGCTATGAGAAGTGTCCCTTGCGAGTGAGGCACGTGGTTCTTTAGTAATAATAATTTTGCTGATGGCTAACCTGAGAGCATCACCAATTGGACCGTGAACACGAAGTATTAGCCAGCAAAGTGCCCGAAGAGTGTTTCGTTGCTCATGATCAAACCAGAACTCAATGAATTTCTGGGTTTCGTAGTCATTGTCTATCCATGGCAAATATACATCGTCACTATTAAGCAACATTGCATGATTAGCTATATTATCAGCCTTCTTTATTAATAAATCCACATCTAGAGATGTAGTCGCTACTTTGGACATGAGTACAGCGAGTGGGTCCACGTCAAATCCAATAGCGCGGTGCCCCTGTTTAACCGATTCTCTGAGGACCGTTCCAGAGCCACACATGGTATCAAGCACGACAGAACCAATCGGGACTGAACTGGCCGCCTTAATGGCAATCTCAGGAGCCATACGTGCAGGGAATGGGTGGAGTCTATGACAACTAACGGACGCTGTCTCTGAACTCATTTTATACTTTTGCCACAGATCAAATAGGGCATTTGCGGATTAAAGGATACTTTCTATTATCACATACGGTGTCAATGCGACGAAAAGTCGATTGAGCGATCGATGAATCGGAAGTGGCGAGGATGCTAGGTTCTCTTCTCTTTGGGGTCGCCAATAACTTCCATGTCAAAATCGTGGGCGGGGCATTTCATGGAGTATTGTTTGGCTTGATACGCTGTCGGTGCTGAGATGACAACTCCTTCAATTTCGTAATGACATTTAGGATTTGTGCATCTAACGGTTACTATAAATGTTTTCATTAGTGTAGCTCCTTGTTATGACTGGTGATTTGTCGATGAAAAGCGTATAGGATATTCAAGGAGGTGTCAAATATCGGAGCTTCAGCGGTGTCTATATAAAAAGCATTAGTATGCTTGCATGTAAATAATCACCATTAGCTGAATTATCTATTCTTTTGTATTGCCTATTTCCCCCCCCCCCCCCCCCCCTATTCGTTGATTTTATACTGCCCTGCTGTATAATTGTCCCGTCGCCACGAGGTTGAGAAGGAGGAATCATGTTTGAGGTGTTTTTAACTGCGGAGCAGAAGGGTCTACTGAAAGAAGTGCAGGACTTTGTTAAATGGGTGCCGCGCCAGCTTATCCTCGATATGGATGACGAGAAGATCAAATTCCCCAAGGAATTTATCGAAGAGGCAGGAAGAAGAAACCTGCTGGCTATACGGGCACCGAAGCAATACGGAGGAAGGGGGCTTAAATACGTTGACGATTTCGTCGTTCTGGGCGAGGTGGGCAAACTGGGAATTCCACTGGCCTGCGTTTTCGGGATCGTCGGCCTCATCTCGGACGCGCTGAATGCCTATGGAACAGAGGCACAAAAACAGAAATACCTCAAGCCGCTGGTGGCAGGCAAGATCTGGGCCGGTGAGGCGCTGACCGAGCCCAGGGGCGGGTCGGACTTCTTCGGCGCGACCACCACGGCGCGCAAAGAAGGGAAGCATTACATACTCAACGGACAGAAGCGCTTTGTGGTAGGCGGCGAGGGCGCGGATTTTTTCCTGGTCTACGCCGTAACCAATCCCGGCGGGGGACATAACTCGCTGAGCGTCTTTATCGTTGAGAGGGATATGGGTGTCGAAGTGAAGCACGTGTACGGACTGATGGGCAGCCGCGGCACCGGCACGGCCAGGATCATTTTCAGGGACGGTAAGGTCCCCGAGGAGAATCTGCTGGGAAAGGAGAACAAGGGCTCCGAGGTCTTCTACCACATGATGGTGCCGGAGAGAATGGTGGGCTATATCAACGGCGCGCGCTCCCTGCTGGAGATCGCGGCCCGCTACGCCAATAAGCGCAAGGCGTTCGGACAGACCATACGTAATTTCGAGGCTGTAAGCTTCAGGATTGCCGAGTGCATCACGAAGATAGACGCGGTCAATGCGCTGGCCTACGTGGTAGCGCGCACCGTCGACGACCAGGTCGGCACGGCAGGCTACCGCAGACGGATGGTATCGGAGCTGAAGCGGTTCGCAACCCAGACTCAGTGGGAGGTGGCCAACGAGACCATGCAGATTCTGGGCGGCATCGGCTATACCAGGGTCTTCCCCATCGAAAGGGCCGTGAGGGAGGCCAGGCTGCTGCAGATATGGACGGGCACCAACGATATCCAGAACCTGATCATTCAGCACGAGTTCTACAAGGAACTGCTGTCAAAGTCCGTGGACGAGAGGAATATCGAGGAGGACATCCACCTCAGCAGCGAGGAAGCGGCCGAGGAGAAGGTCTACGAATAAGCAGGCTTATTGTCGTTAAACAGAAGTTCGGGGACCGTCCCCTTCAGTCCATATCCAGATGCTCTTTAACGGCCTCATGTATTTCATGCCGGATTTGAATGTCGTCAAGACAGCCTATCGCCCTGCCCAGCCGCTGTTTTGAGGAACGGCGCCGAAAATGTTGATTTATTGCAACGCTACACGTATAATACACGTATAAAGGGGTGTGATATGCAGAAAAAACTGACACTGACGATTGATGCTGAGGTTTATGAAGGGCTGCGTAAAGTTATAGGGCCACGGAAAATAAGCAAATTTATTGAGGACCTGGTGAGGCCGCATGTTATCCGCCCTAGTCTGGACGCATCCTATGCTAAAATGGCGCGGGATAAAAACAGGGAGGCTGATGCTGTTGACTGGGCTGAGATCACTATTAAGGACATGAATAATGCAACGGGGTGAGGTGTGGTGGATTAACTTCGATCCTTCCATCGGTGGAGAAATAAAAAAAGCACGGCCTGCTGTGATAGTCAGCAATGACTCTTCAAATAAATTCCTGAACCGTGTCCAGGTTGTGCCTTTAAGCAGTAAAACAGATAAGCTTTATGCCAGTGAAGCAAAGGTCGTTGTCGCGGGACGGGAAAGCAAAGCGATGGCAGATCAGCTCGCCACCGTGAGCAAGGAACGGCTGGTTCGCCTTGAGGGTGGTCTTTCTCCGGCAGATATGCGCAAAGTTGAGGAAGCAATTAAAATTCAACTGGCGATTATCTGAGCGGAGACTACCAATCATGAGGCTGGCAGGTCTGGAAAGTCTCTATCTCTTTGAACAGGTTATCGCGCGTGATCTTTATCCCGTCCCTGGCGGACTTGTATGATGCAAGGGTCCAGGCCATGGTGAGGTATGAGTCCTCCGGTGTGGCGCCCCAGGCGCCGTCGACAGCGTTTTTCAGTGTATGCTCATTCCGTACTTTGTCGATAAAGAATTTCATTTGCCGATAAAACATTGTATTTTTCCTGCCGTAAGGCGACAGGGCGGAATTATAAAGATTAAGGGGTATATTGGGAAGACGGTATATCCCGACTTTCATTCCACGTTTCTGGTATGCATGGGCGGCTTTGAAAGCGATCCTTCCCTTCTCCCCGTAGATATATCCGCGCTCAAAACCGTAAGGCCATCCCGTGCGGACGATATTCTTGTCATAGAGAAAGACCGCGCCATTAGAGAGCCTGAAAGTGGCCACAGCGATATCCTCAAAAGGGCGTATATCCGGATAACACCTTTTGGTCTCACATGAGACCTGTTCGATCTCCATTCCATAGAACCGGATGATGTCGATGTAGTGCGGCGCGTGATCGAAAAAATCGCCTCCCCCGGCCCTGACGTCGCTGTACCTCCAGAAACCAAACTGTCTATCCACATCGAATCCGTGTTTCTTTAGTTTTTGAGCAACAGACCCCAGCCAGCCCTCACTGAGATTCGGAATGAAAAAGTACCAGAAGATACTGACCTGGAAGATCCTTCCCAGTACATTTTCCATCAGCAATTCTCTGATTCTCTGGTGTCCCGGCTCGAAGCGCTTGCAGTGGCCCATCAGGATATAGACGTTATGTTTTTTGCCCGCTTCGATTATCGCGCGGCAGTCTTCAAGGGTCGTCGCCATGGGTTTTTCACACAGGATGGGCAGGCCTTTTGCTGCGCTGTCTTCGACATGACGCGCGTGAACCCAGGGGGGTGACGATATGACAACGGCATCCAGGTCTTCGCGTTCGAGCATGGCACGGTGGTCTTCATACACACCGCGCACCCTGTACTTTTTTGCGAAGAGCTCTCTGTTGTACGGGTCGAGATCGCTGATTGCGGCAACATAGGCCCTCCCGTCCGCCGTGATGGCCGGGCCATGGCCCACCCGACAGATGTTTCCC
This sequence comes from Dehalococcoidia bacterium, assembly GCA_041653995.1. Classification (NCBI taxonomy): domain Bacteria; kingdom Bacillati; phylum Chloroflexota; class Dehalococcoidia; species Dehalococcoidia bacterium. The sequence continues at coordinate 329,056 of JBAZEK010000003.1, read as the reverse complement.
GCACCGATCAGGCCTATCTTTGTCTTTTTGCTTTGTTCCATACCTCTTCCCCCGGGCTTTATACTATACTTTTTATGATTACATCTGCTTCAATACATTTTCCAGATAGGCTTTTGACTCCATTGCCCAGGCGTCGATATCAACCGGATGTCCCGTATGCACCTGGATCGTTAAATCACCGGAATACTTTATTTCTTTCAGTGCGGAAAAGAAGACCTTCCAGTTAACCGAGCCGCGCCCCGGCGGAAGATGGACGTCACCCTGCCCGACACCGTCGTTGTCGTTGCAGTGAACATAGACAAGGTCCTTTCCGGCCTTGCGGACGGCATCGGAAAGGTTCGGATCGGTGATATTCTGATCGGCTGTATCGATCATGACCTTGCAGTTGGGCGAATTGATCTCCCTCATCATTTGAAGCGCATCATCCAGCGTAACCACCACACGCGATTCACACCAGGTGAGCGTGTGAATTGCCATCATGATGCGTTTCTCTTCGGCGCGCTTGACGACTTCACGCATGCATTCACGATTCCATTCCCACGCCTGTTCCCGCCGTGTGCCATGTATCATGTGCCCGGATATCATATTAACCATGGGGATCCCCATATCGGCCGCCATATCAACGCAGTCGATATAATATTCCACGGACTTCTTCCTGATCGCTTCCACTGAATGAGAGAAGTTAAGGTGAAGCGCCAGTCCGCCTCCGTTGACCGACAGCGCCACCGCTTCCAGGCCGGATTCTTTTACTACTTTCATTACCTGTTGGCGGGCCTTTTTATCATACAGATCAGGGCCGAGATGAGGGCTGTAGGCCCAGAAGTCAACCACTTTGTATCCCATCCGGCCGATTCTCCTTACAGCCTCCTCCAGCGTTGTGTAATCGAGGTAGCCCATCGTGCAAAAACCTAAGCGCATCAGACTCTCCTTTAGTTTGATTCTTTAATCGTTGATTCCCCTTATCGATTTCTCACCAGGCAACATCGTCTCTTATTGCCATTGGACAGCATACTATGCCTTAACTGTCCGGTTGTCAACGCCCCTCCGGCTACAGGAAGCAGCCGAGGAAAAGGTCTACGAATAAATAAACTTCAGACTCTCCGCCTTTTTGTCATCCATAATGTCCCTTACTCTGTGATACGTGTCACATTACCGTGTGACTGGCTTTACTGACAACCTGCTTCTCGGCCCATATCATCGAATGATTGGGCAGTGTAAAAAAACAGAACTGCTCAATTTGTCTTGATTAATTGTAGTAAAGGAACGCAGGAGGGACGTATCATGCCGCTATCCGGTTTAAGAGAAGTTGACAGGCTTGAGATTACAGTGCTGGTGGACAACTATACAGACCTGCTTTTATTGCTGAGCACGGATGTAGTTAAACGCCCCACACATATGAGATTCCCCGATGTGCCTCTGGCAGAGCATGGATTGTCCTGCCTTCTGAAAATTTACGCCGGACAAGAGGAACACGTGGTAATGATGGATGCGGGAGTTTCATCGCACTGTCTTTTCCATAACGCAGGTGTATTGAACGCCGCACTTGACTCGGTCGAGTCCGTCATCCTGAGCCATGGCGACTTTGACCACATCGGCGGCCTGCCGGACTTCTTAAAACAGACAAAAAAAGAAATGCAGGTGTTCGCTCATCCCGATGCATTTCTCGAACGCCGTCTCAATATAGCGCCCCTTGGTTTGCTGGCCGATTTGCCGTCTTTGAAAGAGGCATTAATCAAGAAAAACAATGTGGTTCTTCAGAAGAGGAAAGAACCTTCATTAGTGGCTTCGGATCTTGTTTTGTTGTCGGGAGAAATCGCGCGCACTACCGATTTTGAAAAAGGTTTCCCCTGGGCTGAAGCGAAAATCGATGATAAATGGGTTGTTAATCCCTTTAATGACGATCAGGGAATCGCGGTTAATATAAAAGGTCGTGGGTTGGTGATTTTGAGCGGATGTGCGCACGCGGGAATCATAAACACCGTCAGGTATCTGCAGAAAATTTCAGGAATTGAGAAGGTCCACGCCGTCCTGGGTGGTTTTCATTTAAGCGGCCCGATATTCGAACCAATCATCGGGCCGACCATTGCACAAATGAAAGAGATCGGCGTTGATTACGTGGTGCCGATGCATTGCACGGGATTTAAAGCTACCACACAATTCGCCTCCCTGATGCCCGAGCAATACCTGCTGAATAGCGTGGGTACGACCTATGTATTCGCATAGGGCTGTTCCCAAGAAAAGATTAGCTGCAACTGCAATTATATTGCATCTGAAAAACAGGTGAGGTGCTCATAATTATGTACGAAAAGAAGCCCTGGCTCCAATTCTACGGAGACGTTCCGCAATCATTGGACTATCCCCGGGTTACCATGTACGAGGCGTTGATGCAGACGGCGGCCCGCTACCCGCAGCGTCTCGCCTTTGATTTCATGGATTGTACGTCCACTTATGAACAGTTTGCTAAAGATATCGATACATGCAGTAACGCCCTGGCCGCCCTCGGGCTGAAAAAGGGTGATCGTATTACAATCTCCATGCCTACTTCGCCCCAGGGGCTGATCTGCTTCTACGCCGCGAACAAACTAGGAGCTGTTTCCAGCATGATACACCCGCTGTCCACGGCGACGGAGATCGCATACTATCTGAATATCAGCAAAAGCAGGTTCGCCCTGACCCTCGATACGTTCTACGATAAATTCCGGGAGGTGAAAGACACAACCCCTCTCGAAACACTGATCCTTACAGGGATTTTCGATAGCATGGCTAGCACGGAGAAAGCCGGGACCAATGGCCGCCATCCAGACCCGATGGTGCGCTGGTGGCATAGTCTGATGACGGCGAACTATGCGGAGGCACTAAAGGCCGAAATGGGCACTGACGAACTGGCGGCCATCCTCTACAGCGGGGGAACCACCGGTGTTCCCAAGGGAATCATGCTTTCCAACTACAATTTCATTACTGAAGGGATGATGGTCTATGAATGGTGGTGCAAAGGTGTGGGCGGCATCGATGAACAGCCGGTCATACTGGCCATTCTACCTATTTTTCATGGGTTCGGCCTCGGCATCTGCTGCAACGCCATGTTTATGGGCGGAGGTCAGTGCATCCTTGTTCCCCAGTTCACGCCGGAAATTGTGGCCGACCTGGTGGTAAAGAAACGCCCCAGCTTCCTGACCGGAGTGCCGACTCTGTATGACGCCCTCAGCACAAATCCCGTTTTTCAGGGTGCCGACCTCAGCTGCCTCAAAACGACCACCTGCGGCGCCGATACCCTGCCCAGGGCTGTCAAAGAACGTTTTGAGGATGTGGTCAGAAAACAGGGGGGCAATGTCACTTTGATCGAAGGCTACGGATTAACGGAGGCGGTGACGGGTATTATGGTCACACCGATCCATGCCTATCGTGAAGGAAGTGTGGGCGTGCCTCTGCCGGACATGCTGGCGAAGGTCGTGCGTATTGGGACAATGGAAGAGGCGGCTCCCGGCGAGGAAGGCGAGCTGTGCGTCAGCGGTCCCGCTGTCATGCAGGGGTATCTTGAAAATCCCGGGGAGACGGCCGAGGTGCTCAAAAAGCACGCTGACGGGCGAATCTGGCTCCATACGGGGGATATCTTCAGCATGGATAAGGACGGCTATTTTTACTTCAGGCTGCGGCTCAAGCGTATGATTAAGTCCTCCGGCATGAATGTGTACCCGGCTCAGGTGGAAGACATCCTTTACCAGCATCCGGATGTCGCCGCGGCTTGCGTTATCGGCGTCCCGGATGAGAGGCAGGTCGAGCGGGTTAAAGCCTTTGTCGTGCTTAAAGATCCCAAAACCGCCGGTCCGGAAAAGGCCGATGCTCTGATTAATTTTTGCCGTGATCGTCTGATCAAGTGGTCCTGTCCGCGGGAAATAGAGTTCAGAAATAGTCTCCCTCTGACACGGGTCGGGAAGATCGCCTTCAACGAACTGGAAAAAGAGGAGATTGCCAAACTCAAAAAAGACGGCAAGTATATCGGTAATAAGCAGGCATAATAAAGTCTTACAAGGGAAACTGCTGTGTTGACTACAGGGCAAATGGATATTTGTAAATGATATAAGCGAAACTGTCACCCACCACGCGTCGCAATCGCACGGAAGAAGGCGCTGGCGCCCATTAAAACGCGCATTGAAGCGTTCCAGCACATAATCTAAGTCCAAATCTATTTCCTTTACAATCCTCCCGCTGACGATTAACATTAGACATCGACTGTCGACGCCTTTTATACTTCCGAGAAGAGGATGCGAGCTGTGACGGCGAATTCGAGTAAGGCATTTGGTCAAAATGTGCAGGACGCACTTAATTTGAGCATTATCGCTTCCTTCCCTCCTTCAGCGATCGATAAAATGCTCAGCGACGCCTTGCTGATCAATGTTCCTTCGGGCAGTATCCTGTATCGCGAATATGATCCATCCAGGATGGGGCTGGTTGTCGGGGGACTTATTCGTGAATACAGGGTTTTTCCGGATGGAAGGAACGTTACGTTCGGCTATCATCGTGCCGGAGACGTGCTCGGTATTCCACTTACCATACTGGGGCCTTTACAGGTGAACGGTCATGCCATGGTGGAAAGCTCCTTATTATTGTTTAACCCGGCCACATTTAAGACACTGCTTAAAACGGAGGTATCTGTTTGCTGGATAACTGTGGAATATGTATGCAGGGAGTTCAACCGTGTAGTAGATGAACTGACAGGAAATATTTACGGCAGCGCCAGTGAGCGGATAGCCAGGCATCTGCTGGAGCTTGCCGCTCGCAGTACAGATAATCAGATACCAATGGCAAAGGCCACACATCAGGAAGTTGCAGATTCAATAGGTGTGACACGTGAAACCGTCTCCCGGGTGATTCATCAACTGGAATTGGATAAAACTTTAAGATCCAGCAGGGGTTACGTAATAATCGACGATCTCCAGGGCCTGCATTCACTGGCACAACACAAGCACATAATAGACAAGTCTGTGCGCCGGTAGCCGATTATCCCTCTTTCTATCACTCGTAATATTCCTTCCTCTGTGATACGTGTCACATTGTCGCGTGATTGGCTTTACTGAAACCATTCAATGATGTGGCTATATTGTCTCCGGGGTCGAAGTACCCAATCCATAAGACGCAAAGGAGAGTTCTATGCCGATACTGCATAACATGAAGCTAATCGATATGGTATCTGAGAGAGTCCAGACCGGGAAGGCCGTAATTGTGGATGGCAACAAAATAGCCGAAATCCGTGGCGATGGTCTGCCGCATGATCCTTCAAGAAGAGATTTTATCGACATGCAGGGTTATTATCTCCTGCCGGGTATTTTTGATCTCCACTCTCATGTAACCATACCGTTTATGAAAGATATCAAGCTATCGATTCTTCCTACGATTTTAAGGCAGGTGCAGAAAAACCTGAGAAACTGTGTGGAAGGTGGCGTAACAACAGTTCGTGATCTGGCTGCCATTCCGAATAGCGTTCGCAGCTATCAGAAAAATATCAATGCGGGAAAAACAATCGGCCCTCGTATTATCTACGCCGGGTCGATTATAGTCTGTCCCGGTGGAGTGCCGGAGGTTGCGCCATACTTCAAGGGTATTAAACGGGCCATACTGGGAGGACAGTTCGCTGAAAGACCGGTAACGCCGGAAGATGTACGAAGATGTGTACAACTGATGGTGAAGCAGGGCGCCGAGTGGATCAAAACGACTCACGGTGATAAATCCCTCATGATGGGCTGGGACAAGATCCCATATTTCTCAGATGAATGTTATCAGGCGCTTGTAGGTGAATCCCGCAAAGCAGGAAAAAAAATAGCTATGCATCACACATCGGCTACCGGGTTTCGCAAAGCGCTTCAGTTTAAGGTTGACACACTTGAGCATGTCGCTCTGGATGAACTTTCGGATAAGGACATCTCCACCTTCGTAGAACAGGGGGTTGCGATTATACCCACTCTCATGGCACTGGCGGAGTATTCCCAGTTAGACGATGTGAGACATATGCTGGATAAAAAAGGTGATTATTACCTGGAAAAAGAGCCCTATCAATATACTTCCGACCTTGTAAACAAGTTCATACAAGGTGTTACCGAGGAAGATTGTAGCAAGGAATACTATTACGATTATAAGTGTATCCAGAAGCAATTCCCGGTGGCGCTGGAGAATGTCCGCAGGCTTCACAAAGCAGGCGCGGTAATAGGACTGGGAACGGATATCGGCGGCACGGATTTCGGCTTTTTCGGGCTGACCTATAAAGAGCTGGGACATCTGGTGGCGGCAGGCATGTCCAATTTCGAGGCGCTCAAAACTGCGACCATTACCAGCGCACGTATTATCGGGCTTGATAGCAAACTCGGATCTATCGAGACAGGTAAGCTGGCGGATTTTATACTCGTTGAGGGCAATCCGCTGGATGATGTCGGTCTGTTAAAAAACGTAAAAATGGTATGGAAGAACGGAGAGATCGTTTATAACAGATTGTAGATCTATCCCACCGTAGGCTGTGATAGGCTGAGCTACAATATGAGGGATCAAACAAAGATAGTCCGCCCTTTATGTTGCACCATTTAGCTGTCACAGAAAATATCGAAATATTCCACAATCGTCAGCGTGTCAGAAAGGACCGGGCTTCCCATCGCTGGCCGGCGGTCAACAGGTTGCGGGTTGAATTTCATCAGATCTATCGCCTTTCCGTTGATGAGCTATTCATATATAATCTTTTAATGGCGTTTCGGTTTAGTCGAGGTGATGCTGATATTTGATCCAATATGAAATACGTTGGGTAAGGGAGTAAGGTTGTATGAATAAATTGTATCTGCATAAGTTACTGATTCTCGCCGTAGTACTTGCCATGTTGAGCACCGTATTTGCGGGATGTACTCCCGAGACAAAACCTGTGCAGCAGGTTATTGACCCGCAAGAGGCACAACAAATAGCCTTTGATGCCACTATATACGGATTTCCCCTGGTCATAATGGATTTGACGCGGCAGGCCTACACGGCGGTGCCCAAAGCCTCGGAGAACGGCGCGCCGGTAGGCCAGTTCAGCAGTAAGAAAGAATTTCCCGATGCGACTTTTACCACCGTGGTCAGGCCCAATGCAGACACGCTTTATTCAACGGCCTGGATCGACACCGCTAAAGAGCCTGTTATCCTGTCGGTGCCGGATACAAATGGCCGCTACTATATGATGTCCCTGCAGGATTACTGGACCGATGTTTTTGCCTCGGTGGGCTCTCGTACTACGGGTACCGGCGCGGGCAATTACGCCGTCACCGGCCCCGGATGGAGCGGCAAGTTGCCCGAGGGCGTCACGGAGATGAAGTCCCCCACCAGATGGGCATGGATAGTCGGTCGCTTCGCCTGCGCCGGCGCCGCAGACTACGCTAACGTCAATAAGCTTCAGGACCAGCTGAAGCTGACGCCGCTCTCCGCCTGGGGCGCCGATTATACGCCGCCGGCCGATGTCCCGGTTGACCCCAACGTCAACCTCAAGGTTGCTCCCCTGAACCGGTTGCTGGCGATGGACGCCCCGACGTATATCGACTATTTCTGCCGGGTGATGGTGGACAACCCTCCTTATCAAGCCGATGCGCCGATCCTGGCCGATATGCTCAAGATAGGCATCAAGCCGGGCACGGATTACCAGGCCTATTACGCAGGACTGAACGATGATGTAAAATCGGCAATCCAGGCCGGTTACAAATCGGCCCTGGCCAAAATCCCTACCATAGGTCCGGGTGATGAAAAGAACGGGTGGCGTATGGTGTACGGCGCCGGCGATTACGGCACGGACTACATGCTCAGGGCGGTTATAGATTATCAGGGACTGGGCGCTAATCTGGATGACGATGCCTTCTATCCATCGTTATATAGAAGCGCCGACGGGGAATGGTTGTCCAGCGATAAGAAATATGTGCTCCATTTCGATAAGGACGTGATACCGCCGGTAAATGGCTTCTGGTCGCTTTCCATGTACAACGATAAAATACTGTTCGCGGCAAATCCGATCAATAGGTACAACCTGGGCTCAATGAGCGACCCGACGCTGATAACGAATGCCGATGGCTCGATCGATATTTATATACAGCGCGATGCGCCGGATCCGGTCACACCCAACTGGCTGCCGGCGCCCGCCGAAGGCAATTTTTCATTGACATTGCGGCTGTACTGGCCGAAGGAACCGGTAGTGGATAAATCCTGGGCGCCTCCGGCAATACAGCTGGTCGGCCAATCGACCCAGCCGGCGCAGCAGACCGTCAGCCCGCAGGACGCACAACAAATGGCCTATGATGCCGCAGTATACGGATTTCCCCTGGTCATAATGGATCTGACACGGCAGGTCTTTACGGCAGTTCCCAGACCCATGGAGAACGGGGCGCCGGTAAATCAATTCGGCAATAAGAAAGAATTTCCTGATGCCGCATTTACCACCGTAGTCAGGCCTAACGCGGATACGCTCTATTCAGCAGCATGGGTGGATACCGCAGTCGAGCCTTTTATACTGTCGGTGCCGGACACGCAGGGCCGCTATTACATGATGCCCATGATGAATTACTGGACGGATGTTTTTGAGTCGCCTGGCTCTCGCACTACAGGCACCGGCGCAGGCAATTTTGCCATCACAGGTCCCGGTTGGAGCGGTGACTTGCCCGAGGGCGTCACACAGATCAAGTCTCCGGGCAGATGGGTCTGGATAATCGGACGCATCGCCTGCAGCGGCTCTGCAGACTACGATAACGTCCATAAGATTCAGGACCAGCTGAAGCTGACGCCGCTTTCCGCCTGGGGCACCGATTATACCCCGCCGGCCGATGTCCCTGTTGACCCGAGTGTCAATCGCAGCGTGGCTCCTCTGGACCGGCTGCTGGCTATGGATGCTTCGGCCTATTTCAACAATGTCTGCCGGCTGATGGTGGAAAGTCCACCCTATGAAGCCGACGCGCCGATCCTGACCAGAATGGCCGCAGCAGGCATCAAGCCGGGCGCGGATTACCAGGCTTATTACGCAGGGCTGGACGATGATGTTAAATCGGCCATCCAGACCGGCTATCAGGCGGCTCTTAAAGATATGTCTCAGGCCAAACTGGGTGACATGAAGAACGACTGGCAAATGGTGTACGGCACCGGCGACTACGGCACGGACTATATGTTCAGGGCGTCTGTAGATTATCAGGGGCTGGGCGCCAACCTGAATGCAGATGCTTTCTACGAGACGACGTTCACGGATGGCGACGGACAGATATTCTCCAGCGATAAGAAATATGTGCTTCATTTCGATAAGGACCAAATACCACCTATAAACGGCTTCTGGTCGCTGACTCTGTATAACGATAAAATGGCCTTTGCTGACAATCCCATTAACAGATACAGCCTGGGATCGTTAAGCAATCCTCCGCTGATTATTAATTCCGACGGCTCGCTGGATATTTATATTCAGCGCGATGCGCCGGATCCGGTCACACCCAACTGGCTGCCGGCGCCAACCGCTGGAAACTTCTCGCTGGCATTAAGGCTATACTGGCCGAAGGAAATCGTGGTAGACGGGCAGTGGGCATCCCCGGCGGTACAAGCGGTTAAATAGAAAACCTGTATTATCCGCTGAGCGCTACCTTGAATCTGAAAATAGTCAATTGTTAGACTAATCCATAATAATTTAAGCGATATTGACAAAATCGATATTGCGTGTTACCATGCCTCCGCGTATTAGCGGAGGTTGCTTTTGCGGGTCAAATATATCCCCTATTTCGGCGCGGCCGTCGATGATGTTGTAGTAATCAGGAGGAGAAATAAATGTTGAAGTACCCCGAATTATTCACACCCTTTAAAATCGGCAAAGTCGAATTAATCAACAGAATTGTGATGAGTCCGATGATGGTCGGCGGATGGCTGGACGCCAACGGCAACATAACCGATGAGGTCATCAATTACTATGAGGAGCGCGCCAAAGGGGGAACCGGCCTGATTTATACCGGCGCTTTCCCGCTTAATGCCAACATAGAGAAAGCAAATGCGATCTTTGTCTCGCCCTTCGATCAACCCGAAAGTTTCATGTCCCAGTTGAAAAAGGTGGTTGACCGGGTCCATCTTTACAATACAAAAATATTTATCCAGATGACGGTGGGCAACGGCAGGCTCATGCCGCCCTTTTTGATAAATGGCACGCCCATCTCCCCGTCCGAAAACCCCAACTGGTGGGATCCGAACACTACCTGCCGGGCGCTGACCAAAGAAGAGATAGAACGCTTGGTCCAGAGCGCCGTCACGGCTGCTCTCAACTGTATGATGACCGGCTGCGACGGCGTGGATTTCGTGGGAATCTACGGCGGCTACCTGGGCGACCAGTTCGGAACTGCCGCTTTCAACCGACGCACCGACGAATACGGAGGCTCGGTAGAGGGGAGAGCCAAGCTATTTACCGATATCGTGAAGGGCGTCAAGGCTGTGTGCGGGGCTGATTTCCCCGTCACCGCCCGGCTGGCTGCCAAACATTATATGAAAGGCATACAGCAGAGCGCGGTCCCGGGTGAGAAATTCCAGGAATTCGGCCGCGATATAGAAGACAGCATCGCTATTGCCAAGGAGCTGGAGAAGGCGGGGTTCGACGCCCTGCTGATGGCCTGCGGCAGCTACGACTCAATCTACTGGCTTTATTCGCCCATGTATCAGAAGGACGGACTGTGGCTGGAAGACGTGGCAAAGGTGAAGGCGCAGCTCAAGATCCCCGTCATCTGCCCGGGCAAGATAACCAGGCCTCAAATGGCCAACGACGCCATCAAAAATGGAATGGTCGATGCCGTCGCGCTGGGCCGGGCGCTGCTGGCCGATGCTCACTGGGCCGGCAAGGCCAGGATGGGGAAGGATGAAGCCATTCGCCCCTGCATCAGCTGCAACAACGGCTGCATAGGCCATGACTTCGCGGGTCTGCCCATGACATGCGCGGTCAATCCCGATCTCTTCAACGAGAAGTACGCGGGGCTGCAGAAGGTCGCGATCCCCAAGAAAATAGCCGTAATCGGCGCAGGAGTGGCAGGCATGGAGGCCGCCCGCATCGCTGCGCTGCGCGGGCATAACGTTACCATCTATGATAAGAACAGCAGCCTGGGCGGTGTCGTTGTGGCGGGGTCCGTCCCGCAATCCAAGGATGCCGATAAACGGCTGCTGAAGTGGTACGAAAAAGAGCTCAAGGACGCCGGCGTTAAGCTTAAGCTCGGAAGCGAAATGACGCTGGACCGGATCGCGAAACTGGATGCGGATGAGATCGTCGTGGCTACCGGCGCAACCTCCAAGGTCCCGCCCATCCCCGGCGTTGACCTGCCGCACGTGTGCAGCGCCACCGACCTCCTGCTGGGTAAAAAGGAAGCGGGTAAGCGCGTGACGGTGATCGGCGGCGGACAGGTCGGCTGCGAAGTGGCCCTGTGGCTGGAGGACAAAGGCAAAGAGGTCACCCTTATCGAAGCGCTGCCCGGCCTGATGACGCTCGGCAAGGAGGCCCTCTTCATAGCCAATAAAAAGATGCTCGAGGATATGCTGGCCTACAAGAACATCAGGGTGATGCTCGGGACACAGGTCGCCGCCATCGCGAAAAACGGCGTCGATGTCGTTAGCGGTGATAAAAAGGAGATCATACCGGCTGATTCCGTCGTCCTGGCTGTCGGATACAATTCAGATAACCGGCTTTACCGGGAGATCAGCGCCGCAGTGCCGAAAAAAGCCTGGCTGCTGGGCGATGCCAGGTTCCCGGGCAATATCATGTTCGCCATCAGGGATGGAGCGGCCATCGGCCGGGCGGTGTGACCCAAAAGGGACGCCAAACCTTGACACTTTCTTGATTATTTTAACTGGTTTCTTGACACCTTTTTGACCCGGGCTGAATCATAATGTTCTTTAGAGGATGAGTCCATCTGAAGCCTGGTGAACCGGCCATCTTCAAAGAGCATTTGATTAAGTGAAAGCTTCCAAAATAGAACCGGCTGCCTCTAATTATGAGCAAAATGTGGAAAATGGCTGGCAGCTGAAACCCGGAGATAGGTTTGCCCACCCGCTCAGGTATAAGCAGTTTCATCTGAGACGTGTGCTGGGAGTTACCGGGCTGTTCAGCGCCGGCTACGGAGATGTTGGTTCCTCCATTTACTATGGCCTGGGTCTTGTTGCCATTGTGGCCTTAGGCGCTACTCCGATAGTACTGGGAATAGCCGGATTAATCTATGTTTTCAATGCTCTAACTTATGCAGAGGGCGGCGCTATGATACCCGAGGCGGGCGGTTCAGCCAGTTTTGCCCGGCATAGTTATAACGACCTGATCGGTTTTATTGCGGGGTGGGCTTTGATGCTGAGTTACATTGTGACCATGGCAATTTCCGCTTACACCATCCCTGCATATCTTGCTTACTTCTGGCCCATATTAAAGCAACCTCTATACGGTACGGCTTTTTCCATGGGGATCATTTTTTTCCTGATGATAATGAACGTATTAGGCGTAAGAGAGTCATCGAGGATAAACATCCTGTTTATCAGTCTTGACATCCTGACTCAAATTACCATAGTGGCTATTGGCGCTGTACTGATACTGGCGCCTAATCCCGGCATTCTGCTGCAGCATATGTTTGGTGAGGGGAACTGGCCATCGGTAAATAATTTGATATTCGGTGTGGCTGTTGCAGCTCTCTGCTTCACAGGGGTTGAAACTGTTTCACAACTGGGTGAAGAGACGCGCCAGCCGGCAAAAAGAATACCCCGGGCCTATATCCTGATGATAGTTTCCGTCCTTGTTCTGTTCGCAGGCATATCCATTGTTGCCCTTTCAGCAATGACACCCCAGGAACTGGGCGATCCGGAAAACGGCTGGGCCAGGGATCCCATAGCCGGAATTGCACATAATATATCCCTGGCCATATCGCCGGAGAAAATCGCGACGGCGATTGCATCTGCGAAGGAACCCGTGATTATTATCATTTGGATACTCGAAGGGCTGCGCAGCTTTTTACCAATCCTGGTTGCTCTACTTGCCGCCAGTATCTTACTGACTGCGACAAATGCCGGATTGCTGGGCATTTCCCGGCTAACCTTCAATTTGTCTTCACATTACCAGCTGCCATCGATCTTAAAAAGAATCCATCATCGTTTCAGGACGCCCTATGTGGCAATTATTCTGTTCTGCCTCATTTCTATCGCCCTGCTTCTACCCGGCTTTTTTTCTGAGAGCTTTTTTTCCGATCTTGGAGCATTGTATGTCTTTGGATCCCTGCTCTGCTTTGCTCTGGCTCATATCTCAATTATAGGGCTGCGGGTGAAAAATCCGGACCTTCCCCGTCCTTTTAAATTACGGCCTAATTTTAAAATCAAAGGACGTGAACTGCCGGTAACTGCCATACTCGGTTTTCTCATGACTTTCGTTATCTGGGTGGTTATGCTGATCACCCAACCTTACGGCCGATGGGCCGGTGTTATATGGATGGTAGTCGGCGTAGCCATATACCTGGTATACAGGCGTGTAAAACATCTGCCGGTCACACACCTGCAGGATGATAGCGGCGCTGGTCACTCCACTTCCTGAACTTCAGTCTCGTATCAGCCTCAGCTTATCCTGAGACGATACCCGACTCCAGGCTCGGTTATGATGAACTGCGGCCGGCTTGAGTCGCGTTCGATTTTACGGCGCAGGTTACTGATATTTACATGCAGCATGTGAAACTCGTCCCCGTATTCCGCGCCCCATACTTCGCGCAGCAGGTGGCGATGGGTCAACACCTTTCCTGCGTTAATCACGAACAGCCTCAACAATTCATACTCGTTAGGCGTTAACTGTACCTCGTTATCTTCTACGGTTACCAGTCTGCGTGCAAGATCTACTTTCAAACTACCGATAGTGAAAACCGGCTCACCGGGCGTTTGAGCGGCACGACGCAGGGCGGCACGGATACGCGCCAGTAATTCTCCTGCACTGAAAGGCTTGGTCAGGTAGTCGTCGGCTCCGGCATCGAGCGCCGCGATCTTGTCGCTTTCAGAACCCCGGACCGACAGTATGATGATTGGAGTCTTTGTCCATTCACGGAGCAGTCGGGTGACTTCCACGCCTTCAATATCAGGCAATCCCAGGTCAAGTATTATCAGGTCAGGCTTGTGTTCCGCGACAAGTGAAAGGGCTTCCCGGCCGGATGTTGATTCAAACAAAGTATATGATTGAGATGTGAGCGCAACACGTAAAAAACGCCTGATGGAATCCTCATCATCGACTACCAGTACCTTTACGTTACTCATTGAATCTTTCTGAAGCCATCGAACCGGCACTAACAGGAAGTATAATACTAACGACAGTGCCGCGGCCAGCCTGGCTATTTGCTTCAATACGACCGCCATGAGCTTCGATCAGCCCTTTGGTAATGGATAACCCCAACCCGGTACCCGATACGTTATCCGGGCGTTTGATGCGATAGAATTTATCGAAAATATGGGGCAGGTCCTGTTCGGGGATACCTGTACCCCGGTCGACTATTTCGATCTGCACTTCCTGATGAACGTATCGGGCTTTAATCTCAATCAGGGAGTCGGGCGGTGAGTATTTCAGTGCATTGTCCACTATATTAACCAGGGCCTGGACAAAAAGTCCGAAATCCACCTGAATAAAGGGCAGATCCGCCGGTACGTCCATATGTACAATGCGATTGTTGACACGGCTTCCGAGCTGTTCCAGCGCTGCGCCAACCAGGTCGTTTACTTCAGCCGGTTGCAGGGACAACTTCAGTGCCCCTGATTCGAGTCTGGACTCGTCAAGCAGATTGGTTATCAGATGATTCAGGCGGTCCGCTTCTTCGCGCGCGACCTGTATCAAGCTTCTCTTATCGGAATCGTCCAGGTCCATCGCTTCTTCCTGCAGGCTGCTTAATACACCGATAATCGAGACAAGCGGCGTGCGCAGGTCATGAGAGATCGCATTTAAAAGGGCCGTCTGGAGCTTCTCGGTAGCCTTCAATATCTCGGCATTGTGTAATTCGTCGGCCAGCTGGATGCTTTCGATTGCCACGGCGGCAAGATCGGAATAGGCCGACAGCAGCCGCTCCTGCTCAACGGAATAGTCAACCGCATCTCCGGACTTTATCAAGACTATCACACCCACAGCCCTTCTGGTTGTAACAAGAGGCAGGCATAATGCTTTTAAGTCCTTTATTGCATCACAGCTGCATTCCGTTATTTCCTTGCGTTGGAAAGATCTCGCAGCCGTGTTAAAGATATTTGCATCGATGTTGATCTCCGGGCCTTCGGTATACGCTTGTAAGACCGCTTCATCCCGGGCGTCAGGCAGGAAAATTACCACGTCCTGCCCGATTGTCCCTTTAATTCGCTTGATGATGGAACTTGTGTACGATTGCAGGTCGCTGGCGACGGCCAGATCCTGTCCCAGGGCATACAGTGCGGCCATCTCCTGCTCGCGCCGTTTGGACGTTTCGGTTTGACGGCGCAACATTGAAGTAAAATAGCTGAGCGCGATACCGACCAGCAGGAACACGATAAGTGTGAATATATACTGTATGTGCTCGACATCTAAAGTGAGATAGGGCGGGACAAAGAAGAAATCAAAGGTCAGAACGCTCAGAATGGATACCAGGATGGAAGGGCCCAGACCGCCGAATATGGCTGAGACCGTGACGCACAACAGGTAGATCATCAGTATATTGGTGGGAGCCAGCAGCCAGCTGGTAAAATGACCCAGAAGGGTGGCCAACGCCACCAATCCACAGCCAAGCAGATAATACCGCCATGCAAATTTCAGCGCAGGCGTTACTGTTCCTTTCTTTTTCAAGGATCGCCCGGAATTCGGAGGTGAATCCTTATGTGCCACGTGATATATCTCCCGGTCGGTGCAGTGCAGAACAGAGAACGATGCCCGGAGCCTGATCAGTCATCACGAATTATACAAGGAATTGCTGTCCGGGACAGTGGATGAGAGGAATATCGAAGCTCATATAGCCCTCAGCAGCGAGGAAGCAGCCGAGGGAATGGTTCACGAATAATCACAGGCTAACCCATGCTCACCGTAATTCGATGGTAGCGGATTTTTGGCAACAGCTATCACACAGGCTAGCCAATGATTATTTGGTTATCCAGGGTCTTATTCAGGACGCTTATTAGATTTTAGCTTTTGCCGATGCGGTACATTTTTGTCCCGCATTTAGAACAAACACCTTTGGTCGCTGGTTTGCCATTCTTCATTTTGACAGCCTTGGTGTTACTCATCTCCCTCTTCTTACGACACTTCATGCAATAACCTATCATTGAATAAACCTCCTTGAGTTTATTAATTTCACAATAGATGATTCAACAAGGAATGTCAACAGGTAAAACTAATCTGTTTCGATTTAAAGCGTTTTTCAGAGGTAATTTATACTAAATTCTGATAGGCCGGTTCTCACACGAATAAACCTTGCTTAAACTTTATCTTTTCTCCCGCCGGTATTCTATTATGGGCCGCGGTGAGATCGCGATGATCGTATTATGCGACGCACGGATTTACCCATCATGCATGTTGTTCATAGTCGAAAAGTGGATGACTGTTAACTTTTGACATGATCCGCCGGCTTGGTTAGACTTTTGCCCTGCGGATACTGTGCCGGATACCGCCGCCATACATGCTGAAAACAAGAATGTGGAGGCAACATGATAAAGGGATCACCTGAGAAAAAGCCCATTATCTCCAGGGGGCGCGCTTACTATGCTTATATACTGCTGTTCCTCCTATACATGTTCGACTACATCGACCGGCAGGTCGTGGTCTCCATCTTCCCCTTCCTCAAAAGCGACTGGGGGCTTACCGATATGCAGTGCGGCATGCTGGTCTCCGCCGTCTACTGGTCCATCATCATCTTCACCTTCCCCATCTCCATCCTGATCGACCGCTGGAGCAGGAAAAACAGCATTGCCATCATGGCCATCTTCTGGAGTATCGCCTCTATTTCCTGCGCCTTCACCAGGAACTTCACGCAGCTTTTCGCCGCCCGCACCGCCATCGGCATCGGCGAAGCCGGCTACGCCCCGGGCGGCGCCACTCTCATCTCCACCACCTTTCCCAAGGCCAGAAGGGCGCTGGCGCTGGGCATCTGGAACGCCGCCATACCGCTGGGCATCGCCATCGGCACCGCGCTGGGAGGACTGATCGCCGAGCTCTGGGGCTGGCGCCACGCCTTCGGTATCGTCGCCATACCCGGGCTTCTCATCGCCATCCTGTTCTTCTGGGTCAAGGACTATAAGACCGTTTCCCTGGACGGCACCATGGGAAATACTGCGGGGCAAAAGGTCGGTGCCAAACAGGTGCTCAAAGATATACTGGGCAATAAAACGCTGCTGCTGATCTACTTCGGCTTCGCCTGCAGCGTATTCGTCACCACCGCCCTCAGCACCTGGCTGCCCTCGTATTTCCAGCGCACTTACAACATACCTGCCGGACAGGCCGGACTGATGGGCGGCATGGTCATGCTTACGGCCATCATCGGCGCCCCGCTGGGCGGCTTCCTGGCCGACCTCTGGATGAAGAGGACGCAGAAGGGACGCCCCTACTTCATCGCGCTGACCTCAATTCTAACGGCCGCCATCCTGTTCATCGCCTTCACCGTCCTGCAGGGTACGGCGCAATATATTACCCTGATCGTCGCGGGAGTCACAGCCGTGGCCTTCGTTTCGGGCGCCATGGCCATCATCCAGGACGTCTCCCACCCCGGGCTGCGCGCCACCTATTTCAGCCTTAATGTTGTCATCCAGAACCTGCTGGGCAGCTCGCTGGCCCCCATTGTGGTGGGCTTCATCTCCGACAGGTTCAACCTGGGCATTGCCCTGGCCTTCCTGCCCGTCTTTAGCCTGATCGCCGCCGCCGTGTTTTTCTCCACCTCGTTCTTCTACGTCATGGCGGCCAAAAAGGTTGAGACAATCGAGGCGCAGGTCCGCCCGGCGGAGTAAAATATACAAGGAGACGTATCATGATTATCGACTCCCATGTCCATATACTCGAAGAAGGCTGGCGGCCCGAGGAATTCCTGCAGGGCGTGGCTAAAATCGGCGCCGAGATCTCCGGCATCGATAAGGACACCATCCGCAACAGCATCTTCACCACTTTCTGGGATAGCGAGGGTGGCAAGCGCATCGCCGCTATGGACCGGGATGGCATCGGCGTCTGCATCATACATCCCATCGACTTCGGCCTGGCCGACCGCTGCTCCGAGCCGGACGTATCCTACAAGGTCCAGAACGAGATCATGTGGAAGATCGCTCAGCGCTATAAGGGCCGTATTTACTGCTCGGTCAGCGCCGATCCCCGCCGCAAGGACGCCGCCGCGCTGCTGGAGAAGGGTGTCGGGAAATACGGGGCAATCGCCCTCAAACTGCACCCCGGCTCCGGCTTCTATCCCAATGACAGGATCTGCTACCCGCTGTACGAGAAGGCGGCCGAGCTGAAGGTTCCCGTCGTCATACATACCGGCGCCATCGCCTCACCTCTCAAGAGCAAGTTCTGCTCGCCCACCTTGATCGATGAGATCGCGGCGGATTTCCCTCAGGTCGATTTCTGCATGGCGCATATGGGATTCAGGCTGTGGCCGGAGGCCGTGGGCGTGGCGGAGGTCAATACCAATGTATTCATGGACATCTCGGGATGGCAGGGCGAGACCAAACACCCGCAGAGGTTCTACAGCATACTGCGCATCGTCCTCGACAGGATACCCTCGCAAAGGGTGATGTGGGCCACCGACGGGCCGATGTACAGCCAGATCGTCCCGGATAAGGATTTTGCTCAATTGATCAAAGACGCCGCTGTAAACGCCGCACCCTACGGGCTCTCGTTCTCGGAGAAGGAGATCGACGATCTGCTGAGCGGCAGCGCAACACGGTTTTTCAATTTAAAAACCGCGAAATTATGAGCCCGCAGCCGGTTCTTAAACGAATAAACCTTTCTTAGACTTTATCGTTTCTCCTATTATTCACGTCATTGACCAAATAAAGGGAATAGGAGGAACACTTTGATCAAACATAAATCTCCGGGCAGCCTGCTGGCTGCGTTATTCCTCTGCCTGGCTGTGTTAATTTCGCCGCTGACAGCCAATGCAGACTCATCGGACGGCCTTACCCTGACGGTGGCTCCTTCCGTGACCACGGCATCCCTGGGCGAAAATATCTCGTATAACTACGTGATCACCAGCACATGCAACACCACCGTCGACTCGCTGGTACTCACTGATGATAAATTCGGTACCATCAGTCTGCCGGCGACAAGCATCGCTACCGGGGACAACATCAGCGCCAGCGTAACCTACACAGTAGTGTCGGGAGACTTCCCCGGCCCGATCTCCAACACCGCCACGGTCACAGGTGTATCTGTGGACAATGCAACCCTCAGTGCAACCGCAGGGTCTTCCGTGACTCTGAACCAGACATCCTCTATTCAGGTCAGCATGTCCGCCGGCGTATCCTCAGCTTCCGTTGGAGACGATATCAACTACACCTACACCATCACCAACAACGGGGAGGCAGCCCTGAACGGCCTTGTCCTGACCGACTCCAGGTTGGGAGATGTTACGCTCAGTGCCACCACTCTGGCTTCCGGTTCTTCACTGACGGCCACCAAAATTTACACCGTCCTGTCTTCCGACCAGCCCGGACCGCTGACCAGCAACGCGACTGCCACCGCAACTTCTGCTACAGGGACAGCGGTGACGGCAAAAAGCGCAGACGTCTCAGTCTCGCTGGCTACCTGGATTGAGGACATCCTTACTAAAGCAGGCATACTCAGAAACCGTGGAGTGCCCGGCAAAGGCATCGACCATGCCCCCGGCCTGCAGAAACCGTTTAATCCCAATTCCCACATGGGGAGCGATAACGGCGCCACCACCGGCGCTGATAATAGCGGCAACGGCAATGGTAAAGGCAACAGCAACGGAAAGGGAAAAAATAAGTAACCGCGGTATATTATAACGGAGAAGGGGCAGCTTTAAAGCTGCCCCTTCTGCATTGTTGTCCGGAGTCAGGTTTCAGAGATATCTTTTTTAGATCCGGATACGCAGGTCGTCCAGCGGATAGGTCATACAGGGATGGATATACCCGCTCTTAACGTCGCTCAGCCTGCGGTGCACGCGCTGCGGCATAAACACCCTGCCTGAGACCAGCCTGGTGCGGCAGGCTGTGCATTCCCCCGACCTGCACACAGCCGGTATTACGATGCCCGACCTCTCCAGCGCGGTCATCAGCGGCTCACCGCACCTGGCCTTGATCTTGCGGCCCGTGCCCTCCTCGATAACCGTGTACTCGGCATCCAGGTCTGCCCCCTTCGGCCAGCCTTTCTCATCCGCGACACAGGCCGGCGGGCCGTAGACTTCCCTGTGAATGCGGCGCAGCGGGACCCCCAGCTCGGTCAGAGCAGATTCGCACAGCGCATACATGGGCGCGGGACCGCAGATATAGAACGTCTTATCCGTGAGTGAGCCGGCCAGCCCGGCTATCGCCTTGGCATCGAGGAAGCCCCTGGCCCCTTTCCATGTCGCCGGCGGCTCGCTGATGATGTAATCGACTTTTATATCGGCATTGCGGGCTGCGATGCGGTCGAGCTCTTTTTTGAATATGATGTCGTCCGGTTTGCGGCTGCCGTAGAGCAGATGTATCTTCAAAGGCAGTTTTTTAGCCACGGCATGCCGGATCATCGACATGAAGGGCGTTATGCCGCTGCCGCCCGCCAGAAATATTAGGTCGCCGGAGTCCATCAGCGGCTCATAATAGAAGTTGCCTGCCGGGCCGGTGGACTCGAACTCATCTCCAACGCTGACTTTCTTCAGCAGGTAGTCCGAGACGAATCCTTTGTCCACCCTGCGCACGGTGAGGTCGAAATGTGATTTGCCCGGCGCGGAGGAGATGCTGTAAGGCCTGGACGTCAGTACTTTTCCGACTTTAACAAATAAATTGATATATTGCCCGGCTTTAAAGAGGGGCAATTTTCCGTCGCCGGAGACCATGCGCAACGTTACAGCGCTGGCGGTCTCCTCGATGATCTCCTGAACTTTTAAAGAGAGCCGCCCGGGATGGACCATGCCTACTATTTTGCCCTGTCCCGCCAACGGATTCTTCAGCCCTTGGGCGCCGGCGGTCTGCTTCTCCACCGTCGACCTGACTTTTTCGATATCCGCGGCCTCCCATCCTCCTTTCTCCATGTCTTTAATGACCTGGCGCGCGGCTATGGCGCCCGAAGCTATGCAGGGCTCGAATCCGCCTCCGATGTTGACCCACGCGCCGGCGAAATACAGCCCTTCCACCGGGCCGCGCTGCGGCAGGTGGTCGCTGCCCGTGCCCTGGTAGTTCTCGTCGAATCCCACGATGCTGCCGCCCGGATTTCCGGTATAGCGTACGTTGGTCAGGGGCGTGGCCGCCTCGACGGCCTCGATATGCCGGCTTAAACCCGGCGCCGCCCTCTCGGCGGTCTTGATCATCTTCGCGGCCAGCCTGTGCTTGGCTTCCTGGTATTCGTCCGGTTTGAGCTTCATCCAGGGCTCCGCATAGGCGATGGACGTGATTACCAATGAGGAAGCTCCGGGGGGCGCTACCGTTTTATCGCCGACGCTGTAGGCAGTAATAGCTATGCCGTCCGGATCGAAATCGACCGAGCTCTTCATGCAGGCATACTGCTTTTCCAGGTCATAGGATACATTGACAAAATTCTCATGCACCTCCAGCCCCAGCTTGCGGGAATCGCAGTCCACTCCCAGGTAAACATTGAAGGTCGACGCCCCGCCGGACCATGCGCCCAGGCGGTTGAGATACCACCCCGGCACTTTGTCCCTCCCCAGCAGCTGCAGCGCCGCCGTAAGCGGGTTGGCATTGCAGACCACGTATTTAGTCGACAGCTCCGTGCCGTCATCGGTGACTACGCCGCACACGCGTCCGCGGGAAGTTAATATGCGTTTGACGCCTTTGTTCAACCACACCTTTCCGCCGTTTTCTTCAATCGCGTCAATGAACGCCTGCGACAGCGCCTGGGAGGTGCCTCTGATGTGGGCCATGCCGAACCTGATGTAAGAGGCCATTCCGAGCGTGTAGACCAGAAAAGACAGCCGGGAAGGGGGCAGGGCGTAATAGCCCCACGTCTGCCCCAGCACCGCCCTCAGCTTTTCATCCTTGATCAGCGGATCGATCACCTGGGCCAGGGACTTGCCGTAATATGTCATCAGTGTGTAGAACGGCCCGGGGTCCTGCATCACCGCCTTCATTCCAATGCGGTTGGCCTTCAGCGCCTGGTCGGCGAACTCAAACACAATGGCTATAAAGTTCTTGATTCCCTCTTTCTCTGCGGGAAACTGCCGGCACAGCGCTTCCTCGTGGTTCTCCCGCCCGACGGGCAGGGTCAGCTCGAAGTCGGGGTAGTAGCCCTTAAACACCTCGGGGATGCGCAGAAACTCGACCTTAGGGGCCACACCGCTGGCGTTGAGAATCTTCAGGATGGGCCCCTGGTTATCGCGGTCCCCCAATCCTGAGAGCCCGTGCAGGGCGACCTCGAACTCGTAACGGCCGCGCACAAAGGAGGTGGCGTAGCCTCCCGGCACATTATGCCTCTCCAGCAGCAATACCTTTTTACCAGCCTTGGCCAGTGATGCCGCGGCGGAGATGCCGCCCAGTCCCGCACCGATGATGATGACTTCAAAGTCCTTCAATTCGTTCCTCCAATTGAGTTATAAGTATTTATACGGGCGGCCGGGATACTTACTTCGCTTTGGGATTCAGTATGGTACGCAGCTCGCGTTTCAGCACCTTGCCTACGGCGCTGGTCGGAAGCTGGTCCATAAACTCCAGCTTCTTCGGCACCTTGTACGGCGCCACCTTGCCCCGCAGGTACTCGACTATACGTTTCCTTTCCTCGTCGGACTTCTCGATGCCGGGTTTCAGGACTATGGCCGTGGCGACCATCTCATTCCCGGGCCTGTCGGGATCGGGGACTCCCACGGTGGCGCCCATGAAGACGTCCGGATGTTCCATGATCACGTCGTCCAGCTCGCGTGTAAACACCTTGTAGCCGGATACATTGACCATGTCCTTCAGCCTGTCGACGATGAAGACGTAGCCCTCCTTATCCATGCGCGCTATATCGCCGGTATGGAACCACCCGTCGCGCACCGCATTGGCGGTCTCCTCCGGCTTTTTTAAATAGCCTCTGGAGAACACCTGGGGACCTTTGACTATCAGTTCGCCCGGCTCATCGAAGGGCATCACCGCGCCTGTGGCCGGGTCGACTATCTTGATCACGGTATCCGGGAAAGGCACGCCGGCCGAGCCCGGCTTCTTCTGTCCATTTCGTGGAAGAGCAGTTATGATCATGGTCTCAGTCAGGCCGTAGACCTCGATCAGCTGGGCGCCTCCCACGATCTGCTCGAACTCCTTGATATACTCGGGCGGGAAAGGCGCCGCGGCGCTGGCGAAGTACTTCAGCTTGGAGAAGTCGAGCGCCCGGAACTCGGGCAGCTTCATTAGCTCCAGGTAAACCATCGGCACGTTGCCGATGATATTGGGCTTGTATTTCTTGAACGTGGATATGAGCATTTTCTGGTCGCGCGGGTTGGGGATCGCGATCTGCGGTATGGCGTTGGCGAAAAGCGACATGCTCACCATCAGGCCGGCTATATGAAAAAGGGGGAAGGCCGTCTGTCCGACCTCAGCGCCCATCTGCATATCCGTCCAGGTGGTGAACTGTTTTATCTGCGATACAAAGTTACGATGGGTTATCTCCGCCCCCTTGGGCAGGCCCGTGGTGCCCCCGGTATACTGGATGGCGAATACTTCGTCCACACCCACTTTAACCTCAATCTTTTCTGCGGGAGTTTTACGCATGACCTGCATGAAGGGTATGACCGTGACCCCTTCGATCGGTTCGAGCTTGGCGGTGGGGAATTTCTTGAGCAGCTTGCCCAGTTTCGCTTTCAGCGGGGGCAGGTAGTCGCCTATGCTGGTGGCGATCACATGCTTTACACCGGTGCCGGGGACCGCCGCCTTCCAGCGCGGGATCAGGGCGTCCAGCGCCACCAGCACTTTTGTACCCGAGTCCTTCAACTGATTTTTCAGCTCGTCGGTGGTAAGCAGAGGGCTCACACCGCTCAGCACGCAGCCGGCCTTTTGAACGCCAAGCATTGAAATGTAGTATGCGGGCAGGTTGGGCAGATTGATGCCCACGACATCGCCTTTCTTTACGCCGTTTCTGACCAGGTAATTGGCGAAGCGGTTGGACAGCTCATCCATCTGCTTGAAAGTAAATGTGTGGCCCATATAGTGCAGAGCCGCGCGGTCGGGGAATTTAAGGAACGCCTCTCCGGCCAGCTCCCAGTAGGTCTTCTCGGGATATGTAAGATTAGACGGAACATGCTTGTCATAGGACTTGAGCCAGGGCTTTTGATCGTAGTTGTCTGCCATCGTGCTACCTCCCAATATGATTTTATCCAAATTCGATTAGTTCAATTAACAGTTGTTAATTCAATAGTACGATTATATCATAGTTGTCAAGCAACAATTGACAACAATAATCAGTTAATGTACATTAACTTATTATGATCAAACGTGCGGGGTCCGGCCACAAAACGGGCAGCAGGTCCGCCAACAAGGCGGCCAGCAAGGCGGTCATCATCTCGGTCGCCATCGATCTGTTCTGGGAGAACGGCTTTATGGGGACCAGCCTGAGGGATATCGCCGAGGCCTGCGGATTTGAAGCCGCCAACCTTTACAACTACTTCCGGAGCAAGGAGCAGCTGCTTTACGAGGCGATGCAGGAAGAGCTGGAGAGTTTTCTGGAATTGCTGGAGCCTGTGCTGGCCGACAGCCGGGGTGATCCCGTGGAGCGTTTAAGGAAAATCGTTGGAATACACGTGGAGCGTATGCTGGTCGTAGGCAGGCGCTACAAGATGATGTACGATTCGGAGATAAGGCACCTGTCTCCCGTGCACAGAAAAAGGATCGTCGGCCTGCGTGATTATTACAGTGAAATACTGTTTACCGTCATCGAGGACGGGAAAAAGACCGGCGATTTTGCCTCCGACATCGACTCCCGATTCGTCGTTCTGATGATCGCCAGCCTGATCATGCGCACCGTATTCTGGTATTCTCCCGATGGAAAATTATCCCCGCGCCGGATCGCAGATAAGATCTGCGATTTCATACTGGACGGCATCCAGCCACGCAAACCGGAAGTTAAGGCGCGCAGGAAATAGCCGGCCT
This sequence comes from Dehalococcoidia bacterium, assembly GCA_041653995.1. Classification (NCBI taxonomy): domain Bacteria; kingdom Bacillati; phylum Chloroflexota; class Dehalococcoidia; species Dehalococcoidia bacterium. The sequence goes on along the minus strand of JBAZEK010000003.1, from coordinate 303,835 downwards.
CCATTGACATTATAAATGTTAATGTTATGAGGATATCGAAATCCCGATAAATTCTCCCCCTCGCAGGTACTGATGATCAGGCACCTGGGCAACGACATGTTCGAGGTAAAGGAAGCGTTTCTCAGTGAAGGAAAGGATATGTACGGGTCCACCTGCGCAGCCGGCTATAAGGGCAGGCTTTTTATCGGGTCGGCCTGGGACGATAAATTCCTCGATTGCACTCACAAGTGATGCGTCTCACAACTAAACATCGTAACGGCGGATATATAACAGTTCAAGTGATCTTCAGCCGTTCCGCTTTCCCAGAAACCTGAGAGCGAGCATTGTTATATCATCAGCCTGCGGGGCATCGCGCACAAAAGCCTCGACATCTTCATGCACGGCCCTGACCAGGGCCGTGGTATCGGCAGCTCCGGCCTCTGACAGCGCCTGACGGAGCCTTTCTTCTGAGTATAGCTGATTATTTATATCGGTGGCTTCCGTTACACCATCCGTATACAGGAAAATCGTATCTCCCGGATTGAGGACCACCTGCTGGCAGGTAAAGGCTATATCCGGAAGCGGGCCGACGACAAATCCTCGGGGTATGCCGAGGTACCGGAAGCCGTCCTGATTATTTCCCAGCAGGGGCGGTGGATGGCCGCCGTTGGAAAATACCAGTTCCCCTGTTCGCGTATCGAGAACGGCACAGAATACGGTGACGAACATGCTGGTATCGTTTCCCTGGTTGAGGATATTGTTCGTCTGCGCCAGCATTTGATCCGGCGGTGAGCCCGCCATCCCCGACGTCTTGAGCAGGGCTTTGGAAATAGCCATGAAAAGGGCTGCCGGAATGCCCTTCCCGCATACGTCGCCTATGATGAAACACAGCTTATCAGGCTGGACAAAAAAAAAGTCATACAGGTCCCCGCCCACTTCCCTGGCCGGTTTGATTCTTGCATAAATATCGAATTCCTGCCTGTCGGGGAAAGGAGGGAAATCGCGGGGCAACATGCTCATTTGTATCTCGGCCGCCACCCTGAGTTCGCTTTCAATGCGCTCCCTGGCAGCGGTGGTGGTTTGAAGCTCATGAATATACAGTTTCAGGCTTTCAGCCATATGTTGCATGGTCCTGGCCAGCTCTCCCAGTTCGTCATGCCGTTGGGCGACAGGATAAATCTCACCGGTTTCAAAATCGCCGGATCCGATGGTCCTGGACACGCCGCACAGGCGCGAGATGGGAGATGTTAGCCGCTTCACCGCAAAGACAGAGATGATGGTACCGGATAGCAGGATAACCACGGCAGCTATACCGGCCCAGCGCAAAAGGTCCAGCGTGGCCTCGTACACCACCTGGTCGGTTGCCCTCCCGCCTGAAACGCTGACGAATATATCGCTGGTCCTCAAGACAAGCACCGCCGTCGTTCCCAGTATGCAGGCTGCCAGCAGGAAGGTCACTATTATGATGACCCGGGTCTCCAGCGTCATCACCAGACGTCTCATGGCCAGCAATAACAGGGGAACGATGGCGAAAGAGAGCAGCACGTTGGTCAATAACGACGGCAGCAGCCAGCCTAAAACTGCCTCATTAATATCCATGCGGTGAAGCAGCAGGCTGCTGATCGCGCTGCCCGTGGCCAGTCCGACTATGTTCGCCGCAAGGATTAACAACAGGACCAGACCGAACTGCCCGACAGTCCTTATTTCCCTGATTCCGACCAAAAAGAGGATGCCGGGTATGGCGCCGATCAATCCGTTGGCTATGCACCAATCCCAGTACTGCAGCCCGAAGCCCGATAAAGAATCTCCTAATACATTGCCCGCAAACCCGACTACAAATCCAGTAACCGGGCCGAAAGCCAATCCCATGGTTATCGGGATTGCAATCTGCGGCCGCAGGCTGACCAATGGCGCTCCGGGGAGATGCAGACCGCTGCACGACCAGTTTAATACGCCGAAAAGAATGCAGGCGCCCAGGGCCAGCATCAATCGCGATGACACGGTTTTACCGGATAGAAAATCCGCTATCATGGCAATAACGCGGGTTCAGGATTATAACGCGGCAAACCGGCTGAATTCTGTTTCGGTAAAAGCGCGCAGTGTATTAGTATGCATGAAACCGTGCGATGCCAGGGCTAAAGCTCCGGCCGCAGCTTTCTCGCCATCGCTGGCCTGGACAATGTAGAAGCCGTCAAAGCGGTCCAGTCCCATTACAGCGTAGAAACCCTGCGTCTTTACCCCTGCCGTTTTAAGTATGGTCGAGGCTGCTTTTATCTTTGCCGGAAGATTTTTTATCCCCTTCAGGCCCCCCTCCGTAAAGCCAACGAACATGATATAGGTCTCCATCGCTCCGCCTCCTTTGTAGATTCCGTGGGCCTTCCCTTCCCGTATTCTATTATGGACAGCAGGGCCGGCGCAATTTCCGCACATATTGGAAACAAGACTTTTATCGGCTCGTCCCTGTACGATAAGTTTCTTGATTGCACTCACAAGTGAGGCGCCTCAGCGGACTGAATTGAGTTTCTTATACTGCGCTTGGGTCCTGTCTGTTATGACCGCGCCGCGCTGCTGCGCCCTGTTCTTTGACAGGTATATCAATATTATGACTATCCCTATGATGGGGATGAGAAAGATAAATATCCAGACCGCATAAGCCAGTATCCAGCTTATCAGCTTTAAGCCGCGGCCTTTTTCACTCGTGATTACAATTTGCTGTTTCATAAGTAAACGTCGTAGCAGGGCAGTTTGTCCTTAATGCCCTTGAACTTGAAATCCCTCACAATCGCGTGGTATTTGCCGGGCATGCCGATCAGCAATACTCCGGCGATAGGCATGGCGTCGTGCGTCATGGCCTTTTCCTTCTGTATCAAAGCTTTTGTTTCAGCGTCGTATATATTCCAGAACGCGACTGTCTTCTTTTTCATAGGTCACCGTTAAGACTATCTTAGCACCGCGCGCTATGGATGTTAAATATCCTGAAGAAGCGTCGGCTTATCTGTAGGAAGAAGCTGTATTCTGAGGGCGCCGGTTTCCGGCATCGGCCTGCGCCGTCTGAATGATCGACCATGCGATAAAATGGAGCAACTCTGATAGAAAATTGTATTGACACCTTAAATTGCAAGCGCTAAAGTACACATAAGTATCTAATTCTTATAAGCGTGTGTTTATATGCGTTGCAGGATTGAACCCGATTGCGGTTGCCCGGCGAATTTACCCGAAGTTATTCATGGCAGGTTCAGATGAATCCCAGTGTAAAGTTAGACAAAGTTTCCAAAATTTATGCCATGGGCCGCACCAACGTGGTCGCGTTGAATGAAGTATCCCTTGAAGTCTTTCCGGGTGAGTTTATTGTGCTGCTGGGCCCGAGCGGATCAGGTAAGACCACGCTGCTCAATTTGATCGGCGGGCTGGATATACCCACCTCGGGATCGGTGGAAGTCAGCGGGATCAACATCTCGAAAATGAGCCGGGCCCAGCTCACGGAATACAGGCGCCACCAGATCGGATTCATATTTCAGTTTTTCAACCTCATCCCCACGCTCAATGCACGGGAAAACGTGGAGTTTGCCGCTGAGCTGGCAAAGAATCCCACGCCGGCCGGTGATTTACTCAAAGAAGTTGGATTGGAGCATCGCACGGAACATTTCCCCAGCGAACTGTCGGGAGGAGAGAACCAGCGGGTCGCTGTCGCGCGCGCGCTGGCGACCGATCCCCGGGTCATACTCTGTGATGAACCTACGGGCAGCCTTGATTTCGAGACGGGGAAGCGCATCTTCAAGCTGTTGCGGACCCTTAATGAGGCCAGCCATAAGACCATTATTGTCGTTACCCATAATGCTCCGGTAGGCGCGATTGCCGACAGGTTGATCAGAATGCGCGACGGCCGCATTGTAGAGGTTACACGTAATGAGCACCCGCTCGATCCGGATATGCTGGAATGGTAAAAATCCCCCGCATCCATCTCAAGTTATTCAGGGACATCTGGAAAGGTAAAATCCAGTACGGCGCAGTGGCCTTTATCATATTCCTCGGCGTCTCTGTATTCATAACCTGCTATGAAGCCTACCTTAACCTCAACATGTCGTACAACGCCTTCTATGACCGTCTTAATATGGCTGATTACTGGATATCGGTCGATGGAATAGGGCGCAACGCGGTCAAAGACATGAACGAAATAGCGGGTGTGGAGGCCAACGGACGAATAGTGAGGGACCTGTTTATCGATATGGGGGGCGAAAGCGGGGAGAAGGTAGCCGGCAGGGTGATCTCGTTGCCCGAGAACAAAATGCCCGTGATAAACAGGGTGGAGATTGAAGTCGGCAATTACTTCAGCCGTTCATTCGGCCGTGAAATACTGGTGGAGAGGCATTTCGCCGACTATTATAACCTGAAGCCGGGCGACTGGTTGACGCTTAAAAACGAGGGGGTAAAATCGAGTTTCCTCATCCGCGGTGTTGTGATGAGTCCGGAATATATCTGGGTGGTCAAAAGCGCCCAGGAACCCATGGTCACACCCCGCACCTTCGGTGTCGTTTTCATGCCGCTGAATGAGGCCGAAAAACTGTTCGATATGGAAGGTATGGTCAATGAGATAACCCTTTCCGTAGATCCCGATATGGACAATGACTGGATATTGAGCCAGGTACGGACCATATTAGAACGCAATTATATCAAGCGGATGACCTCAAAAGACGATCCGGTGGTGCTTGAAAACCGGCGTATCGATATCGTCCGGGAGATACGCACCGCTTATATGACGGAGAGGAAAAACCTGCCGGTTGTTCAGCTGCTCAGGCAGGATATGGAATCGTTTGCCATGCTGGCCTTTCTTTTTCCCCTGCTGTTTCTCTCCATGGCCTCGCTGACCATTTACGTATTGCTCAACCGCCTTATCGAATCGCAGCGCATCCAGATAGGGCTGATGAGCGCTATGGGTTACTCACAGGGGACTATAATGGTGCACTACCTCGGGTTTGCCTTCACGGTTGGTTTCATCGGGTCTCTGACAGGTGTCATAGCCGGTCATCTGTGGGCCGGCGCTCTGACCGAGATGTATGTAACTGCTCTCAATATTCCCATCATTTTAACCGGAGTTCACTGGGGCGCCATCTGCGGGGGCATGGCTGCGGGAATGCTGATACCGCTGCTGGCAGGCCTGCTGCCGGCATGGTCTACCATACGTATACAACCCGCCGAAGCCATGCGTCCCCCGGCGCCGAGCGTCGGCAACAGGTATATTATGAAGCTGTTGACTTTTTTACTGAGGCCGTTCCCCTATTTCATCAAGATGCCCGTACGCAACGTTTTCCGTAATATCAGGCGCAGCCTGTTTATGGCTTCAGGCATCGCCTCCGCAATTGTCCTGGTGCTGGTTGCCATGTCATTCGTGGACGCGGTTGATCAGATGTTCTCACGCCAGTATGGCATTGTCCAGCAATATGACGCCATGATCCATCTGCAGGGCAGAAGCGCTGCTTCCAATGTCAGCCTTATCAACCACCTGGCGGGAATCCAGGCGGCGGAGGCCGTGCTCGATATACCCTACCGCATAAGATTCAAGGATGTAAAGATCGACAGCAGTATCGAGGGAATAGAAGAAAATTCCGTTATGCTAAATCTTATTACCCCCGATGGGGTGCGGGTGGATGTCACGTCGGATGGGATACTGTTGCCCTCTTCATACAAAGACAAGCTGGGCGCTGAGATAGGCGACACGATCAGATTAGAGCCGCTTACGGGCACGGTGGGGGAAACCGATAAAAGGCTGGCCGGCTATATCTGGTCGTATATCGGAGGCAGGGCGTATATGCCGCTCAGGGAGGTCCAGAAGCTGCAGAAGGACTTCGGCGCCGCCACCTCGATCATGGTCAAATTCCAGGGTGAGCCGAGTGAGTACACGATTAAAAGGATTTACAATATACCGCAGGTCGCCTCGATCGAACTTACAACCGATACCAGAAAAATGCTGGATGAACAGATGGGCTTTTTCTGGGTTATGATAGGCATTATGCTGATGATGGGCATCGCCCTGGGAGGCGCAATCATCTTCAACGGGGTGATGGTCAACGTGACTCAGCGTACCAGGGAGATGGCCACCATGCGGGCCGTCGGGCTGGGAAACAGGATGCTGTCATTCATGATTTCACTTGAAAATATACTGATAGCCACAATCGGCGTAGCAATGGGCATACCCCTTGGCAACTATATCAGCCACCTGTTTTTTGACGCCATGTCTACCAGCGCTGAGGACATTATCAGCTTTACATTGGAGATACTGCCGCGTTCCTATGTCGTTGCTGCAGCCATGGCGGTCCTGATAATGCTTGTTTCGCAGATACCTGCCATCGTGCAAATCGCCAATCAGAACCTGGCTACGGTAACCAAGGAATGGAATGAGTAAGGGCTATTAATGTGCCTGTCTGTCCCATCCCTTTTCATTAAAACTCTTGTCACCCCGGGTGGGGGGTCTTGACAAAAACTGAGTAATTGTTTACTATCAGTTGTTCTTATATCGTATGCAACGATCGCCTCACAAATAACAATACTTTGTTAAGGGAGGAATGCCTTGAAGTCAAAACTGATTTTGCTTGTTACGTTCATATTTGTGGCCGGTTTATGCATCGGTTGCAAGGATATTGCGGGAACGCTCAAGGCCAGGTTCAGCAGGGCAACACAGCCTGTTGCCACGTCTTCCGGTAATTTCGGCAATACCGCCGAAGAGACGGCAATGATAAACGCGATCACGGACAAGTACGGTGACCTGAGGGAGTCCGGCAGTCCCAGGATACTGGAGTTGATGTTGACTTCCAACGTGGTCAACTACATTCCTGCCGACAGGGTTTCGCAGTACTCAAAGGATACCGACAAATTCTTCGCCTGGTTTATCTACGATAACTTCAATGAGAACACGATCAGCGTCGAATGGATTTATCTGGACGACGACTACTCCATCGGCACTTCCCAGTCCAAGACCGGCAAGGACTTCGGCAGAGGGTCTTTTACACTCGAGGCGCCGGATGAAGGCTGGCCGCTGGGCTCATACCGCGTCCAGGTCAGCGGCGCGGGAGTGACGGAGTCGGTGGATTTCAGCGTCGTTGACGGTGCGACGCAATCAGTGGCGATACTGCTGCCTGACGGCAGCGTGGACCTTACAGGCGCATATTCGGACGTCGCGGCGGGCGATCAACAGCCGGAGGCCGTCGCAGATACTGATTACTCTCCGGATACAGCAACTTCTCCGGTGACTGACGCAGGCTGGAATGCATCCTCTTCAACCTACGTTCCGCCTTCTGACAGCAATTCCGGGGCGTCCGCCTCTTCCGGCTGGCAGAGCGGCGCGACAACCTCGGGCTCATCTGCGGCCGTCGGCTCGGCCAGCTACTGGGCCGGCAGCCTGGGTGGAACCTGGGCGGTCAATTTCAACAACTATACCGGCAAAATGGAATTCTGGGTGGAAAACGGGAAAATGGTCGGCAGGCTCTACCTCGATGCCCACGGCAGATGGGAGACGCTCAAAAATATAAGCTGCAACTCTCAAACCGGAGCTGTAACTTTCTACCGTGACGCAGGTAACCAGACATATACCGGCACTATCAAAGACAGGGACATGGCCGGCACGTTCTCCAGTCCGGGAGGAACCGTATATAAGTGGGTGGCCAAACTGAGCAGCTTCACCACCACCGGACAGACATCATCTTCGTCGACGGCAACCACATCATCATCTACAGCAACTTCAACCTCATCTTCCACCAGCCAGGGCGTCTGGCACCGCAAAAGCTACGTATACGTGCCTTATGCACAGGACGGTCAGCCACGATCCAGTTACCTGGCGGGCACTACCAGTGTTCTGATCGACTATGCCCAGGCAAGCGGCGGCAGATTGACCGGCTTTAAAGTCAAGACCTGGCGAACCGACGCGAACGGCAACATAATCGGCGCGGGAACCGCCACTGAATGTTCTTCCACCACCCAGTCTGTTATCGGCGACCCTCCCGAATATATCAAGCCCGGTGATAAACCGTCCATGTCCGTTTCTCACAAGTTGCTCACCACCAGTAGTTGGGGGGCGCCCAACCTGGTCGTTTCTCTGGACAGTACTCATTTCCAGGCGCCCGACGGAACCTATATGCTTACTGCCCAGAAAAATTTCAATGGGACAGTGACGCTGCCGACAGCGGTTGCCAAGGGAACGAAGGGCGCTACCCGGCAACTTGTCGCTTCGGTGGGCCTTTATAAATTCATTTTTACCTACGAGTGGCTGGAATAAAGCCGGGTGATGGGGGCAACTACATCAACCGCGGCACAGCGCCGCGCGCCTCTTCAGCATCCCATCCGAATGAACCTTTTTCGACGTACTTCATTACGCCCTTCCGGTGATACTGGTTATGGGTTTTGATAATCCAGCCATACTTCACACCAGCCGCGTTGTGTTTTCCGGGTATACCGGGCCGTGCCGGGTATTATTCCGCTTTTTTACCCTGCTTGGTACGAAACTGGGTTTGATACAGCCGGGCATATAATCCCTCTTTCGCCAGCAGCTCTACGTGCGTGCCGCGCTCAACAATCCGGCCGCGGTCCATTACCAGTATCAAATCGGCCGACAGTATAGTGCTCAGACGGTGGGCAATAACAATGCTTGTCCTGTCGGTCATGACGTGCTTGAGCGCGTCCTGTATCAGCGCTTCCGACTCGCTGTCGAGCGAGCTGGTCGCTTCGTCAAGTACTAAAATACGTGGATCCTTCAAAATCACACGTGCCAGCGCCAGCCTCTGTTTCTCACCACCGCTGAAGCGGTAACCGCGCTCGCCGACGATCGTCTCATAGCGGTCCGGCAGCTCCATAATAAAATCGTGGATGTTGGCCGCCCGTGCCGCCGCTTCGACCTCCTGCTGTGTGGCATCCGACCTGGCATAAAGCAGGTTAACACGGACGGTATCGTGGAATAGGTAGGTTTCCTGGGTAACCATGCCGATTTGCCCCGCCAGTGATGCAAGTGTCACGTCTCTCAAATCATAATCGTCAATCAATATTCGCCCCTGATTCGGGTCGTACAGACGGGGGATGAGATAAGTCAGTGTCGTTTTTCCCGCCCCGCTCTGCCCGACCAGCGCCACCAGATGGCCGGGATCAGCCCTGAATGATATATGCTCCAGCGTTTGCTCCCTCGCCTGTGAGAGCGCTGATAAACTCTCGTCCCCGTTGCCGTTTTCATCGCTCCCGCCTTTTACGGAAGCATCGCCCGACAGCACGGCGCGGACATCCTGGATCTGCCCGAAGCGCTGCACATCCTTCAGCAGTCCCTTATCGTCCACTGCATAGCGGAAACTCACATCGTCGAACTCCAGCACGCCCCGGGTGTTCTTTAGAACATGGGCGTCGGGCTTCTCCTTTATCTCCAGAGGCAGGTCCAGCACTTCAAATACGCGCTCAAAGCTTACCATAGAGGTGGCAAAATCAACCGGCGCGTTGGTCAGGCCCTGAAGAGCGCCGTACAGGCTGCTCAAATACGCACAAAGGGCTACGATGGTGCCGATGGTCAGCTCCTGCTGAATGACCAGGAAGCCGCCTATGCCGTATACCAGAGCGACGCCGACTGAACTCAGTAATCCTACGCTGACGAAGAAGAGGGTGCCTGTTACCGCGCGGCGCACACCGATGTTGCGGACATCCCCCGCGCGTTCCCGGAAACGCTGATCTTCCTCAGCCGTACGCCCAAAAAGCTTAACCAGTAAAGAGCCGCTGATGTTAAGCAATTCGTTCATCACCGCGTTCATTTTGGCTATGAGATTGAGCTGCAAACGGGCGATATCCTGCAGGCGGCTCCCCAGGTTGCGCGCCGCGATCAGGAAAAGCGGCAATACGGCAATGCTGACCAATGTCAGTCGCCATTCCAGCGTAAACATCACAGCCAGCACCAGCGTCGCCTGGATCAGGCTGATGATGAAGTTGATGAACGTGTTGCTGATGGCATTTTGCGCGCCTACCACGTCATTGTTCAGGCGGCTCATCAACTCGCCGATTTTAGTATGCGTGAAAAAACTGAGCGACATCCGCTGCAGGTGCGAGAACAGCTCAGCCCGCAGGTCATATACTATGCCTTCGCCCACCCGGGCGTTGACCTGCCTTTGCCATACGTGCAGGCCGCCGTTTGACAGCGGGATTGCCAGCAGGCCCAGTGATAGCCAGATAAGTTGCTGCAAATCCCGTGCCGGGAGAGTCTGGTCGATCAACTGGCGCAAGATAAGGGGTGTCAGCAAAGACAGGCCGGTGGAAGCCAGCGTGATGAACAGTAGCCCCAGGAGCAACCACAGATAGGGGCGGGCATAGCCGAAAACACGCCTGATCAAGCCGAGAGTGATTCTGGTCCTCTCTACAGGCGCGTGGGGGGAATAGGTGAATTTTCCCGGCCTCATAGGGGTACTGCGCATGCTGGCTATTCCTGTGCCGTCAGGCTGATTATCTGACACTCACATTATACTACCCGTGCAGCCGCAGCCGGTTAATCGATGAGGAGAAGCTGCACACTCCCGGCGCCTATGCTCATCTGCTCGAGCATATAAAGTGAGGATATGTGCTGAACTCGCGATAGCCGATCTTGGGATATACAGGGCTTCCGAAATGGCTTGCCTGCAGTACAACCACCCTTGCGCCCATGTCGATCGCGGCGTTGCTAACTTCCTGCACGCAGTATTTGGCCAGGCCTTTGCCGCGCGCTTTCCTGGTCGTGCCCACCCAGTAGATCCCGCCGATGCCGTGGCTGAGCATGGTCATGGCGCAACATGCGGGCTCGTCTTCGTAATAGACCGTTGCCAGTATTGAAAACGGGCTCAGCACGCGCTCAACATGCGTGAAATAAGCCTCGCTTACCTCCCGTGGAAATAACAGGTCTAAAAATGATTCCGCCGCAACCGACCTGAAGTCCTGTAGTCCACCGCCGCTGCTGACCCAGCGCAGTTCCGCTCCTGGGGGCTTTTCTCCGCCTTTCGCTTTTCTTTCCAGAACCATGCCGAGCGGATCGCCGACCAGGAATATTTTCTGTTCTTTGCAGTATTGAATAATGTCCCGGTCACGATGGCCCCGCAGTATGACTGAGAAGCCGCGCTTTCTGCCGGAGAAAAAGGCTTTGGCGCGGGCAATAAATTCCGCGGGTTGTTCCGGATCCTCCGACAGGTTGAACACAAGGCTGCATCCGGGGAAATCGATGCCGCAATCTATGAATACGGTTCCGTGTTTCTCGACGATCTCTGTATTAGGAATCCATCTCGAACTCTCCCGCCAGAACTCGATGAGATTCAGGTCGGCCACCTTGAGCAGATCTGATTCATTCATACTTCCCCCCAGCCGCTTTAAACTTCCCAAAGAATAAAGCGTAAGTATATGGCGATAACAAGGCGAAGTCAATAGCCTTTCACTGGCCTTTTTCAGCCGTGAAATCTGGCCTTATACCAAAACGACGTAGCAGGGCTGGTTATTTTTTATGCCCTTGAACTTGAAACTCTGCGCCCAACCTAAACTACCCGTTGTGACGGATTTAAATAATTCCTTGCTGTACCAATTGGCAGAGTATTGTGGCTACGGTTTTAGTATAGCGATTGAGCTTTACTTATGAGGTAGATGAGCATGATATCATGAGACTGGGAAAAGCAGCAAGGAGAGTAGAGTTTGGCGAATTACGTATTGGTACACGGCGGACATGGTGGGGGTAACAGTGGTTCGGTATGGGATAAAGTAGTTGCTTTGCTACAAAACAGAGGACATAAAGCCTTTGCCCCGACTTTATCAGCTTCGGATACCTGCAGTCTGGAGGATCATATCTCGGAAGTGTGCTCTCTGATGGATAACGGGCAACTGGGTGATGTAATACTGGTCGGGCACAGCTACGCTTCTTTTATCATCACCGGAGTTGCAGATAAACTGCCGGGAGTAATCAAACACCTGGTGTACGTTGATTCGTCAATACCTGAAAACGGGAAGTCGCTGTTTGACATGTTCGAACTGAGCGGTGTCAGTTATAAAAGCTATGCCGGCCTGACGCCCGACAGGCCCTTCATCGGGCCGCTATTTTTTGACGCTGCAAAAATAAAAAAGATACCCAAGATATATGTACATTGCACTCTGAGCGAATTCCTGACTGTATGCCTGCCGTTTGTCAGTTATGTGGCCGAACATGCCAAACAGGATAACTGGGATTACTTCGAGTTGAAATCGGATCACTTATGCATGGTATCTCATCCTGAAGAGCTTGCTGCGATACTGCTGCGGGAAGACGGCTGAAGGCCGGCCTTCTGCAAGCGCCCTCCGAACCCGCAGCCTGCTAATCGAATATGAGAAGCTGCACGCTCTCGGCGCCGATTTCGAGCGCCGGGCTGCTCAGCGTGCTGGTCTGCACCTGCTGGTTGGAGCCGCTGACCGTATCCAGGTAGATCTGCCCGATCTGCCGCCCGTCGGAGAAGCCGATAAGCGGAGTGATCGGCTCGCTGCCCGGATTTGCTATGAGCAGGGCCGCCTGTCCCGCGCCGTTGCGCCCGGCCAGCACGTACAACGGACTGCTCTGAGGCATCTCGGTATCCAGCCGCGTTGAATAACCGGACATTTTGTACCAGAGCGAGAAGGCCGAAGCGATGGACTTCGGCCTGCCGTCGGCGTAGAACAGGCCGTAGAAGGTAGGCGCTTTGATATCCGGATCCGGGCCGCGGTAGAAGGTGGACACATCCATATCGCTCTGGTTCTGCAGCTCGATCCAGCAGGCGGTCAGGATGGCGGCGCCCCTGGCGCCGGTGCGCAGCGCGACTGAATCGGCGCTGCTGTCCTGGCTGCGCTTTATCTCGGTGTTCCATTCCGTGATATGTTTGGTCGTCTGCGCGAATCCCCTGGCATCCAGCGAGGAGCGGTAGAACGCGGCGGCCTCGGCGTACTGCTGAGGGCTGTTGGAATACATGTGCCAGGAGAAGAAGTCCAGCGGCGCGTTGCTCTGACGGACGAAAGCCAGGAAGTCCTGCGTCCATTTTCTCCCCTGCGGCGTCAGCGCGCCGGCCGGCGTCACGCCCGGACCTCCCACCTTCAGGTCGGGGAACTCGCTCTTGATCGCACGCGCCGTGTCGCAGTAGAGCTGGAAATACTCGATTGGTGTATGCGGCCTGGGCCAGAACTGCGCGTTGTCAGGCTCGTTCCAGATCTCAACGTAGCGAAAGGGCGTATTGAAGCCGTTCCACCTGCCCGTCCGGTAGTGTCGCAGCACCTCCAGCGATGCTTTAACCCAGTTGGACCGTTCGGTCGCGTTGGCGGGCGGCCTGGAGTTGTTGTACGAGTCGCCCAGGCGCAGATAGGGCTCGAACCCGCCGGAGGTGATGGACCTCCAGACCTGGTCGCTGCGGCTGAAATCGTAGGATTGAACCAGGGCCGGGTCGGCCGTCATATCCGGATACATCACGGACATGTCCAGAGCATTGTAATAGTCATGGGTGCGTATCAGGTTTACGCCGATACCCTGGTAGGCGGCGGTCAGATCGGCGTTGGCCGGGTCGTTACCCGCCGGTATGGGGCCGATGTTGACGCCCAGCAGGGGACGTATCACAGCGCCCGTAGTAGGTCCGATGGTGATATTGATGTCCGCCTGCGGTATCACCGCCGCCGGCTCCTCGGGCCGCTGAGTCTGATCGACGGGCACTATGCATCCGGCGCTGACGGCCAGCGTAACCAGCACGAGCAACGCGGCTGAAAAGCATGACTTCATTCCACTTCTCCTCTTCTCTCGATGTACGTTGCAGCATATCAGCCCGGGGTTTAAATGTCGATGGTACCTTGGTAATACGGCAGGTTGCGTGCAAATAAAGAGATTGTTGATGAATGCGAGTATATTCAGATATCATCTTAAGGCAAATAAAGTGATTCTGCTGATGGGCGATGCTCCCATCAGGAACGTATTCAATATCGTGGACGGGAACCTGCTCAGGGACCTAGAAGCTATGCGGAAAGTGGCGTTCACCATAGCCAACGGCATAGTCTACGACTGGAGCGCCGCGCCTTAGGCCTGTGCCTGATTTATACGTCATTTTTTGCCGGCCCCGCAGGCGGTCAACTGCGGGGCCGGATGAGGTTGCAGTTATGGAAGGTTTGTCCTCAGTGCTATAACTTATTTGCCGAATAGAGTCTTGTATAGGGGTACTTCGGGCAGCTTATGGTCCTTATACTTTACCTTTATCGCGGATTTGTCGATCTTGCCTACGCTGGTTTTGGGTATCTCATCCACGAAAAGGATTTCGTCGGGCAACCACCAGCCGGGTACGTTGGGTTGAATGAATTTCAATATCTCCTCTTCAGTGATATCCCCCTTGTTGGCTGCCTGAGGTACGACCAGAGCCAGCGGGCGTTCACCCCACTTGGGATGAGACACGCCGACCACTGCCGCCTCAGCTACCTTGGGATGTGCGAATATATTGGCGCCGAGCTCGATGGTGGAGATGAATTCGCCTCCCGTCTTGATCAGGTCCTTTTTACGGTCCATGATGGTCATGTACCCTTCGGGATCAATGGTTATTAAGTCCCCGCTGCGGAACCAGCCGTCTTTGGTCCACAGAGCTTTGGATTCCTCCTCCATGGCATAGTGGTTACGTAATACTGAGCCTCCCTTAAGACACAACTCGCCGATAGTTGTACCATTCCATGGAATCTCCTTGTCCTTGTCATCCAGACCTTTGACCTGTACCAGCGGCAGTGGCAGCCCCTGCTTTTTCATCAGCTCATAACGCTCGTCCTGGGAGAGTTTGAAATACGGCTTGGGCTTGCTGGATGTTCCATGCGGGCCGTTCATTTCCGTCATGCCGAACACGTGCAGTGGTTTGATGCCCATCGCCTCAAAATCCTTCTGCAGCGAAACCGGCGGCGCAGTGCCTGCCAAAAATATGCGGTTCAGGCTGCTCAGGTCATATGTAACACCCTTGGCTTTCTGCATTTTCATGAAGTTCAGCGCCATTGTCCACACCTCAGGAGTCCCGCCTGTACAGGTCACCTTCTCATCTTGAATCAATTTCATTACCAGGTTGGGGTCGAACATTGGGCCGATAAAGACCTGCTTCATTCCCAGCAGCCACCCTGTGAAGTGGTAAAACCAGAAACCGTGATACGAGGGAATTACATGCAAGATTGTGTCATTTTGTGTAAAGCCATGCGCATCTGTCATGCATTGCCCAAGAATTTGGAGATAGCATCCACGGTGGGAGAAAACACAGGCTTTAGGGGTTCCCGTGGTCCCGGTGGTGCATTGATGAAAAGCTGCTTCGTATTCATTGGTGTCGAACAGCGCATCCAGGTCCAGTGTTGTTGATGTGGATTCACAAAGTTCGGCAAAGGAGTAGGCAGGTTTCAGTGTAGTCTCGACCTTATCGGGGATTATGATATAATGCTTGATCGTCTTCAATTGCGGCGCCATCTTCTCGAAGAGAGGCACCAGTAAACGGTCGACGATCGCAATGCTATCCTCCATACGGTTGATGCCTTTCATGATGTAATCGACTGAAAACCGCGGATTGGTGCTGTTTACGACGCCACCCGCCAGCAGGATGGCCATATGGCTCTCGAATACCTCAACTATATTGGTCCCGCATACGGTAACCCGACCTCCCGGCTTCAGCCCCAGGTTCTTTAACGCGTTGGCCATACTGCAGGCCCGCTTGTACAGGTCTGCATAGGTATACCTTTGCACGCCCTTATCGTAAGTTTGGAAGACTATCTCCTGTTTGGGGAAATAACGGACACCGCGTTCTATGATCTTGTAAAGATTGAGCTGCCACTCCATGGATGATCCCTGAAATACCATTTTTTTCGCCATGACCTCTCACCTCCTTCTTAATTTTATATAGTTACTTCGGCCGGCAACCTTTTTTTAAGGATATCGATTGCGTCCTGCACGAAGTCATCAACAACTTCTTGTGCACTCCTGATCTTTTTTATCAGGCCCACGCCCTGCCCCGAGCCCACAAAGATCAGTTCAGGCCTGTTCCTCTCAAGCGAGTAAAAGAAATCCCTTACCAGATAATTCTGATAGGGCATAGGCAACGTACGTATTCCCGCCTTGTCCCAGCTATCCGTGAAGGGATTGCGCAGCGTGCGGGCTGTTTTGCCAGTGTAAATTTTTGAGATTCGTGCGCTTTCTTCGTCCGCTTCCACAAGCTTCTGTTTGCCCAGGTCGGTGATGGGAGACTCAGAGGTGGCCTCAAAGGCTGTGCCCACCCATACGCCCACAGCTCCCATGGCCAGTGCGGCGGCGAGCTGGCTGCCGATCACGATGCCTCCCGCAGCAAGTACAGGAACCGGACTGACGGCTGCAATGATCGCCGGCAGCAATGACATCAGGCCGATCCTGCCGGTGTGCCCGCCGGCCTCATGTCCCTGCGCTATTACCAGGTCCGCGCCCATGGCGGCCAGCCTGGAGGCCTGCCTGACGTTACCCACCAGGCACATCACCTTCATACCCCTGCCGTGAGCCTCTGGAATGATCCAGTCGGGCGTACCCAGACCGAGAGCGATGGTCTTTATGCCTTCGTCGACAACGACCTTCCACTGCTGCATGGCCAGATCTTCATCGAAAATCTTGACCTCGGGGCCTTTCTCGTGGGGTACCTGGTACTGTTCATACCACACGTCGATAAAGCTGGTCAGATCGGCAGGCAGCTTCGCCTGAATCTCGGATACCGTGCCTTCGACAGGCGGTCCGGCCGGGAATATCAGGTCGACCCCGAATGGTTTCCTAGTCTGGCTTTTAGCGTCTCTGATCTCGTGCCGTAGCTGGGCTGCGCTCATGGTTCCGCCGCCGATCATACCCAGACCTCCAGCGTTGGAAACAGCAGCGCACAGTTTTCCGGTGGATACCGTGTAATCCCTGATAACGTCACCCATCCCGGCTAGTACGATGGGATACTCGATATCGAATAAATCGCAAAGTTTTGTTCTTAATAAGGGTTTAGCCATGTTCTTACTTTAACCGTTTATTTTATCGATTTACTGCCTCCTCCTTACCAGCGAACTTGCTTCGGCCTCCATGGCCGGCTCACCCTTCTGGTTTTTAATGGTCCATTTAACGGTGATCACGCCTCGCTCAGGGCTCTTGGTCTCACGCTTATTTGTTATCTCCTCTTCGAGGTGTATGGTGTCCCCGATCCTGGTGGGATTCATGAACTTCAGGCTGGAAATACCCAGGAAGGCAATAATGGTATCCTCGATATCCCGCAGGCTGCCGCCTCTGGCCGTGAGACCGGATGCGATGGCTAGTACCAGCAGACCGTGCGCTATGCGGCCACCGAATATCTTCTTGGCGTATTCCTCATCAGTATGCAGCGGATTCCAATCCGAAGAGATGCCTGCGAAATTGATGATGTCGGCTGCCTCTACTGTCCTTGCCGGAGTCGTCCATTTATCCCCGACATTTATATCCTCAAAATATTTACCCATGTGATACTTTCTCCTTAACGAATTAATCTGTTCAGATACTTCCAGCTATTTCTCAGCTTTGCCTGTCTTTGGGCAGGTGCCGCTCCTCAGGCCCGGCATATTCGAAGGCCATTGCCAGCTGAAAGACCAGTCCCATGCCGGTCTTCTCCTTCAGTTCCTCATAAGTATGCGCGCATATTCCGGGCAGGTATGACAGCACCGCGATGATGTCGATCATGTCCTCATCGAAACCCATCTCGCACATGATGGCGGCCATCATGCCGTCGACATTTATCACCAGGTTTTTCTTACCCAGCTTCTGCAGATATTTTTGGTGTATCAGCTCGAACAGCTTAAGCTTATCCCCGATGAACCCGGTCTGAGCTGCTATCTCCCTCAACCGCGCCGCCCTGATATCGGCGTCCTTGAAAAGCGGATGCCCCACACCCAGCAGCCTTTTTCTGTTGGCGGTATAATCGTCAACGATCTTGTCGGCCGCCTGTTCCGGTGTGAGGTTTTGCTCCTTCATCATGCTGTAGGCGCCGTTGATGAAGCGCGCTGACTCCTTGGGTGATCCTGTGACGACGCCTATACTCAGTATGCCGGCACAGAGCCCCTTGATCGGATCGGGGTTGCCTGCGCATACGATCCTGGCCGGCGGGCTTGCAGCACTCACCAGGCCGTGATCCGTTATGCCTAAGAGCAGGGCATTCAGCATCATGGCTGTATTTTTATCGGGCAATTCACCCTTGAGGCAAAGGTATAGCACTTCCCCGTAGTTGATGTTTCCTATCAGCTCCTGCAATGGGTAACCCCGCACCAGTATCTTTCCCGGGAGTAGGTTGGTTATGCTCGTTTTTAATTTATTGGATGGCAGGGGTCCCGTTTCTGCACTGCTCATAAATTACCTCCTGTAAATATTTTCAATGATTCAAACAATGGTCAGAGCGATATTTGAATTAAAGCCCCATAAGACCTCCTATAATATTTTTCATAATTTCGGACGTGCCTCCCCCCAGGGTGCCTATCCTGATATCTCTATATAACCTTGAAACGATAAGGTCGTTGTCCACCACAGAACCTCCGAAAACCTGGGCAGCGCTGCTAACGAGTTCTTGAGCTACGTCGGTGGCAAACAGTTTTGCCATATAGCACATCTTTTTCGTAGCGGTATCCTGCTTGCCCTCCACGCCACCGCAGAACATCTCGACCGCCCTGTACATGAGCTGCCTGGCGGCCTCCAATTTAACCGCGATATCGACCAGCCGATGAGTTATAACCTGAAACTTGCCTATCGGTCGCCCGAAAGCCTTTCTCTCCCTGGCGTAGCTCACCGCCTCATCCAGAGCGACCTGGACGGAGCCCACCGCAGTAGCGGCAAGCGACAGTCTCTCCCTTTCGAAGCCTATCATCTGGTTATAAAAACCCCTATTTTCTTCATCCAGGCGGTTCTCTACAGGCACGCGGACGTTATCCAGATATATCGTCCCCGTATCCCCGCTTCTCAAAGCCATCTTACTGATGGGCGCCGCCTTGAATCCCGGTGTCGATGTCTCAACGATTAGCATGGTGAGCCCCCGGTGTCCCGAATCAGCCTCTCCCGTTCTGACCAGCATTATTCCGAAATCGCCTTTAAGTGCGTTAGTTGAGAACTGCTTGCTGCCATTCACTATATAGTGATCGCCGGACCTTTGAGCAGTGGTCTTGATGGCTGCAACATCGGAGCCGCAATATGGCTCTGTAACCCAAACTCCTGCCAGCTTTTCTCCCTTGATGGCTGGGGCCAGGTATTTCTTTTTTTGTTCAGCTGTCCCTAGCCGCGCAATATGTGGCAAAGACATGTCCGTATGCGCCGTAATGCTTATGGGGATGCCCATGCCGGTGGACCGGGCCAGCTCCTCGTGGAATACCAGTGACATGGTCCAATCCTCGCACCCGCCGCCGTATGCCTCGGGAAAGGTGATGCCCAGACAGCCCATACCACCGAGTTTCGGCATCAGCTCCACCGGGAAATACTCGTCCTTTTCCCACCTGCTCATGTGCGGATTGATCTCAGAAGCCACAAAACGCTGTACGTTCTTCCTGAAGATATCGTGTTTTTCCCCGAAGATACTCATCTTACCAACCCTTCTGTCGCGCGAGATCAGGATGTACTATCGCCCGCTGGCACTGCAGCCCGGTTGCAAATATATACAATGTTTACTAAAATGAGAATAAAACGTAATTTAGTAAATGACTCAGCCTTATTCTGCCTCTACATGCCCTGAGTAAACATTGTTTACTGAAAGGTAGATTAACACACAGTTTATATGCTTGTCAATAGCCGGGTGATAGCGCGTTGATTTGACAGGATTTTTTAAATAAGAATAAACTTAACGGCTAAAAACAAACATGTACGGAAAATTATCTTTCGTATCTGGGATATGTGATGAATCGGACAAAGAGCAAGCGTGCACAGGGAATTACCAGGGAAAGGATCATCGAAGCTGCCTTTTCCGTTTTCAATAACGTTGATTTCACCACGGCCACCATCCGCGATATCGCCAGGGCCTCCGGCATCTCTCCGGCCAGCATCTACAAGCATTTCAAAAGCAAGGAGGATATGCTGGACGCCATTACCGTTGAGAAGATCAGGCAGATGGATCTCGATTTGCGCAATCATCTGGTCGGCATTAAGGGTGTGCTCAACAAATTGAGGAAGATGACCTGGTTTTATCTTGATCTGTATGATCGTGACAATTCCATTGCTTGGACACTTTATATCACTACTTCTCCAACAATGTGGAAAAAATCGCGCAGGGCATGGGAGACCGCTGTGCTCACCGGCAGGTTATTCAAGGACATAATCAAGGAGGGGCAGAGATCGGGCGAGATAAGCCGCGACCTGAATATACGGGTCCTTGAAATGATGTATTTCGGTGCGTTGAGGCATATATGCATATTTTCACTGGTGGGAACCAACTCAGGAACAGCCACGCATATGTCCAACATGGCCGAGGATTTGACGGAGATGATCTACGGAGCGATCAAGTCATTAGATAAAAAGCAGGAAGCGTTCGTATGCCCTTACTCTGCCAGGGCAGCAAAGGCTCGCCCAGCAGGGAAGGGAGGCGACAGAAAATGAATTGCCCCGTGGGGTTACGTGTTTAAAACCAGGATCACCCAAATATTAGGCATCCGCTACCCGATCATCCAGGGCTCCATGCTCTATTTGAGTTTGGCTGAATTCGTGTCCGAGGTCAGCAATGCCGGGGCACTGGGGATGTTAAACTCTGTATGTTTGAATTCCAAAGAAGAGCTCAGGGATGAGATCAGGAAGACAAGAAGAATGACGGATAATCCATTTGCCGTGCAACTGGTCTATCTTCCGGCATCGAGGGAGATACCCAATGACCAGTTTATAGAAGCTATAATTGAAGAACGGGTTAAGATTATCGAGACTGTCGGCCCCGTTCAACCGGAGGTCATCGGCCGGCTCCATCAAGCCGGTATAACCTGCCTGCATAAGGCCACCACTGTCAGGCATGCGCTTGCTGCTGAGCGGGCTGGCGCCGATGCTGTAGCTGTTGAAGGAATGGAATGCGCCGGACATGCAGGCATGGGCGATGTAACTTCTCTCATACTAATTCAGCGGACCATCCAGGAGGTCAAGATACCGGTCGTTGCTGCCGGCGGGTTCGTTGACGGCAAAGGCCTGGTGGCAGCACTTGTTCTGGGCGCTGAAGCTGTTCTCATGGGCACACGTTTTTTCGTGACTGGGGAATGCCCCATACATCCCAACATTAAAGAGGTTTGCGTTAAAGCCCGGGAAACTGACACCACAGTGTGCCTGCGTTCGCTGCGCGACCCGGTCAGATACCTGCATACCGAAGTTGCGGATAAGATATTGGAGATGGAGGCGTCGGGAGCGGATCTAAAACAACTGCTGACGGTGATTAGTGGTGAAAACATGCGTCAGGCCGTGGAGCAGGGAGATCTTACAAAAGGACCTATCTCCGTAGGTCAATGCGTTGGCCTTATTCACGATATCCCCACAGTAAAGGAACTCATCGATAGGATTATGAATGAGGCGGAGGTAGCGCGCCGACGATTAAACCTGATGCAATAGGTAATCCTAAAATCTGATTCGGAGGTAGGCCAAATGGATATTTTTAACAAGCAGATACTGGAGCTTTTCCTATCGAGAACGGCGAAATCGCGAGCGCTGTGGGAATCCGGCCGGCAGGTGCTGCCAGACGGCGGCGGCGGGGATATGCAATGCTACTGGCCTTATCCGGTTTACATGCAGCGGGCGCAGGGCTCGAAGCTCTACGACGTGGACGGCCATGAATACGTCGACTTCTTCTGCGGTGCGGGCACCGTGCTGCTGGGCCACCGCTCACCGGTTATCCTGCAGGCGGTCGAATCGGCACTGAAAGAGGGGTTGCCCGCCTCGGTAGCCTGCGAGAACGAGATAAAACTGGCCTTATTGCTGCGCAAATTCATGCCCGGCATGGAGTTGATACGCTTCCTGCCCAGCGGCTCCGAGGCCAACCAGGCAGCCATCCGCCTGGCGCGTAAATTCACCGGACGCTGCAAAATAGCCAAGTTCGAGGGTGGCTACCACGGACAGGCGCAGGAGATGCTGGTTTCCATCGAGCCGGCAGGCCCCGCCTGCGGACCGGCTGAGGAGCCCAGATGCACTCCCTGGCATACGGACCTGCCCGCCCATATGCTTGAGCAGATCGTGATCCTTCCCTTCAACAATATTGAGGACACGATCAGGATTATCGCAAAGCACGCCGGCGAACTGGCTGCCGTCATGGTCGAGCCGGTGCTGGTGCACGGCGGCATGATACCGGCCGATAAAAGCTACATGCAGGCCGTCAAAGATACCGCCACGAAGCACGGCATTCTTTTGATTTTTGATGAGGTCGTCACAGCCCTGCGCCTGGTGCCGGGTGGGGCGCAGGAGATATACGGCATCACCGCGGACATGACAGTTCTGGCCAAGCCGGTGGGCGGTGGATTCCCCATGGGCGTCCTGGGCGGCAGGAAGGATGTAATGAGCTGCATCTGCATGGAACGGATGCACGATAAGGTGTGCGTGGCCGGCTCGACCTCGGGCCATCCGGTGAGCGTCGCCGCCGGGCTGGCACTGCTGACGGAGCTGGAGAAGGGCGAGTACTACCGTCATGTACAGGAGCTGGCATCGCTGGCGTCCGTCCGTCTGCAGAAGGCCTTCGACGAGGCAGGGATCTCATGCACTGTGACCGGTGAGTTCATGGGCATCTGCCGCGGCTTCTGGCCTCATTTCAGCGATAAGGCGCCGCGCAACTCGCGTGACTTCTACAGCGAGGACCTGCTCAAGCTGCTGAACTTCTGCATCGGCATGATAGCACACGGCATCTTCATGAGCCCGACCGGCGCTCCCTCCATCACCCTCGCTCATACAGAGCAAGATATCGATAAGATGCTGAAGGCCGCCTCCAGTGTTTTGCAGATGATGAAATCGGGCTGATCCCGTATGCATGGCGGCAACAGGGTTGCGGTTTTTAGCTACAATATTGGTGTGGGCAGCTACTGCGGCAGGTGGTTCTTGACCGAATCGACCATGGCCTGGAAGTTCTCGAACTTGGTGTCGAAGGGGATGGTGCATCCCGTGCTCAGAATGAATCCCGTCCTGCCTTTTCCGATCTGGTCGATCAGCTTCTCGCAGTAGGCCGTCATCTCCGCCGGCGTGCCGATGCTGCTGAGAGAGGCGGGGACGTCACCCATGATGCACATGTGGTCCTTGAGTATCTCCTTGGCCTTGAAGATGTCCGTGGTGCTGTCCAGCTCGCAGACGCACATCTTCCTGGGCAGGTCCAGAAAGTAAGGGAGGTTGAGAGTCCAGTCCTGGTCTAAATGCATGACCGTGATAAACCCTTCGGCGGCGAAGGCGTCCACCATCTTCTTGATGTAGCGGAACTCGAAGCGCTCGAACATCTTGAGCGGGTAATAGAAACATCCGCCCCGCTCCAGTATCAGCTCCACGCCCGGTATGCCGGTGGCATGCGCCGCCTCGATGGCAAACTTGATCAGGTCGTCCACCATGGCGTCCATGACGGCCTGCACCTTATCGGGCATGCGGTAGAGGTCCTGCGTAAAGGAGACCAGCGACCTCCTGGTGGAGAGGAACATCAGCGGCGACATGACCATTCCGCCGCAGAGCGAGGGTATGTTGTGCGCCTTCCATAACTCCCCCTCGGATTTATAGCGCTCCATCTGCCTTTTGGTCCAGGCCAGCAGCAGCTCGGGGTCCAGCGGGAAAAAGCGGCTGAGGTTCTTTTCGGCGAAGCCCGTCCAGCCCAACTTTATCATCTGGTCATAGTCTTCGATGGTCAGCAGTTCCTTCTCTATGAACTGGGGCGAGGAGTTATCGGCAAAGCCCGGCTCTTTGCCGGGGTACCTGGTGTCGCCGATCACCACCTGCATTACGGCTGCGATGCTGTCGGGTACAGGCAGGCTGTATCCCGGGATTATCATGGCGTCCCATCCGCCCACGTCGTCGAATGTGTCGACGATGGCCTGGAAGCCCCTGCGCGGATGCGCGATGCCCTCGGCCACCGTCATGCCCTTGTGGCGCGATGGGAACATGACGTCCATCAGCGGCGCCACCGGTATGCGGTCGCACGGCTCGAGCTTGATGGCCGCCCATGTGCGCTCGGTGGGGGTCATCGTCTCTATAATCATCTACTTCACCGCCCCGGCCAGCTTCCTGCAGAGCTCGACCCCTTCGGGCGCGTCATCCGTGAAGGCGTCCGCGCCCACGTATTTGCGCACCATCTCGGTGACGATGCCGCCGCCGATGATGACCTTTACCTTATTGCGAAGCCCGGCCGCCTCCAGCGCCTGGACGGTCTGCTTCATAGACTCGAAGGAGGGCGTGAGCATGCCGGAGATGCCCAGTATGGGAGCCTCCGTCTCCTTCAGCTTGTTTATAAAGGCCTCGGGGGCCACGTCCGTGCCCAGATCGTAGATCTCGAACCCGGCCGCCTTGAGCAGCGTGGCCGCGATGTCCTTGCCGATGTTGTGAATGTCGCCTTTGGCGGTGCCCAGCACCATCCTGGCCACCGTTTTCCCTGCCTGGCCGGCCTTCAACTTCGGTTCGATGGCCGCCATGGCCTCCTTAAATATCTCCCCGGACATGATCAGCTCGCCCAGGAAATACTCTTTGTCCTTGTAGCGCTGGCCGATAATCTCCATGCCCCGGCGGCACTCGTCCACGATCGACATCGGATCCGCCCCCGAGGCCAGCCTGTCCTGCACGATCTGCTTGACCTCGTCTTCCTTGAGGTCCGCTATGGCGTTGGCGAGCTCAGACATCACACCTCCTGTTGCAGACTATTTTTATAGCTGCGGCTCTACGCAAATTCTTTTTTGGAGATTGCCGTGAATATTATAGCGAAAAGGCACAGCAGGGGAGCCACGAAGAATCCCCCGATGGCTCCCGCCAGGGCCAGGCCCCATGCTTTGCGCAGCAGTGCGCAGACCCCTCCCGCGATGGCCAGCAGGCCCAGCAGGATCAGCGGGAGCACGGGATAGGTCAATACGGCATAGACCAGCGGCGGCACCGTGGTCAGGAAATTGGCCACTATCGCGCTCATGTAGAGGCCGCAGCCTGTTATCACGGACAGGCCTCCGGCGATTATCTCCAGTATACCTGCAGCTACAGGTTTCCACGTCTTTTTCATACCATCTCTCCTTAATATCCGGTGCGGTTGCGCGCTATGGCGCCTGCGGGTTGAGCACGCTTACATCGCTGGTGGGCGGCGCGCCCAGGTGGGCATAGTCGCCGGGCACCTTCCAGGTGCGCTTGATGATCTTGCCCGCAGTCGCGCCCGTTACCTCGTTGTTATCGACTGCCAGCACGCCGTTGACGATCACATAGGGTACGCCGGTGGAGGGCTGGCCGATATCCTTGTAGGTGGAATTGTCCTTGATCTTGTTGGGATCAAACAGGGTCAGGTCCGCGTCGCAGCCTACCTGCACCCTGCCCTTCTTATCCAGGCCCAGGAAACAGGCGGCGTCGCTGGATACCCTGGCTATCGCGGTGCGCCAGTCGCAGGCGCCCTCGTCACGCACGCGCTGTCCCAGGAACTTGGCGAAGGAACCGACGTTGATGGGATCGCCCACAAATTCTTTGGTTTCCTCGTTGTACCAGCCGTAGCCGTCGTTCTCTATCATTAAATAGCGGTTGTTCATCCAGATCTCGAATTTACCCGGGGGATTGTAAAACGGCACCATTACCTTGGGATCGATGATCTCCCCCTTCTGGGCCTTCTTGAGTACGTATTTAAACTGGTCGATGCTCTCGTACTTCTGCTCGGATTCCATGTATGTTTTGCCGTCTATCACCACGGGATAGGCCACGGCGAAATCCGTCATGGGCGACTCTACCACACCCAGCAGCAATTCGATGGGATATTCGAACAGCGGCGAGGTGGTGATGACTGCCGTTGTGTCGAAGGGATAGGCGTCCATGCCTATTTTCAGCCCCTCGGCGCGCGCCGCATAGAAGGCATCCAGGATCGGCCCCGAGCTCCTGGGGACGAATGCGGGGCACTGGCTAACGTGAGAGAGGATAAAGGGTATACCGGCGTCCCTGGAGATGCTGATACCCTGGTTGACCGAGTCCACCGCGCCTTTGGCGGTGAATCCTTCCTTCAGGTGTGCCGCGGAACCTCCGCCATACTCAGCCGCCACTTTGGCCAGCGCCAGCATCTCCGCGTAGGTTGCGCCCGGGCCATAGTACGGTCCGAAGGTTACGCCCAGTGCGCCGTCCTGCATATCCTTGCGCAGCATCTCCTTCATCTTCTCCAGTTGCTCGGGCGTGGCCGGTGTCCTGCGGTTGGGCACGCCCACCAGCGACCTATAGGTGTTATGACCGGTATAGGAGGCGACGTTGTTGAGCAACCCATGGTCTTCCCATACCTGTGTTATCTCGGAAAAAGTACTGGCATTCTTGGTCTCCTCGGAGAAAGGCACCGGGTTTTTGGTGGATTTTCCCAGTGTCGTTATGCCGCAGTTGCCCGAGATCTCCGTGGTGATGCCGTCCCGCAGATAAAGCTCGGCCGCGACCCCGTTGCCAGTGCCGTGGCCGTGTATATTGATGAAGCCGGGAGACACGATCAGGCCGGTGGCGTCGATAACCCTGGCGCCCGCCAGTTTGCGGTCGGGCGCTGTGATGGCGGCGATCGCTCCGTCCTTAATGCCTACGTTTGCAATGCCCTGAAATCCGCTGATGGGGTCGATCACCCAGCCGTTGTTGACGGCAATGTCGTAGACCGGTTGAGGCGGTATAGGATCGTCCGCACTGACACTGCTCCAGGGTACTAAAGAGGTCAGCATAACCAGTGCGACCGCAACGAAAATCAGCTTCTTCATTGTAATACCTCCTGAAATATGGATTCCGGACCGATTGCGCGAAATACAATTGCCGGCCAGCACTGCGGGATTGTATCCTGCCTGTTGACCGGTGTCAAGCGAAAAACAAACGTATCCGAACTCGTAGTCAACCTTGGCCGATGGTGATATAGAAGGCTTTTTGTTACTGCAGCAGCAAGGTCTGCTATACTGGTTACGATCTGTTTTCGCCGACCGGCGCTCACCGGGCATGTAATACCGTGGAGATCAAATATGAGATGGCATAATCTTTCAATCGAAGAGGTTTTGAGCAGGCTCGAATCAACCCGCCAGGGTCTTTCCCAGGAGCAGGCGGCAGTACGGCTCAGCCAGTACGGCCCCAACGAGCTCAAGGAGAAGGGCAGGATCCCGGCCGCCATAGTCTTCCTGCGGCAGTTCGCCAGCCCCCTCATCTATATATTGCTGATCGCCGCATTGGTGGAGCTGGTGGTCATGCAAAAGCCCACCGACGCCGCCGTGATACTGGTGGTGCTGACAGTCAACGCGGTCATAGGGTTCATTCAAGAGATGCGCGCCGAGCGCGCCATGGAAGCCCTCAAGAAACTTGCCGTACCCCATGCAAAGGTGCTGCGCTCCGGTTCTATCACGGATACCGCCGCCGTCCATCTGGTCCCGGGCGATATGATACTGCTTGAGGCGGGTGATAAGGTGCCGTCCGATGCCAGGCTGATTGAATCAGCCAGTCTTTCTATCGATGAATCCATCCTGACAGGTGAATCGGTGCCGGTGGAGAAATTCACTGCTGCCATCGAGGGTGAAGCCGCTGTGGCCGATATGGGCAACATGGTTCACATGGGTTGCGCCGTGGTCAACGGGCGCGGCTACGCCGTGGTGACCGCCACCGGCATGAACACCGAGATAGGCAGGATCACCGCCCGCATACAGGACGTCAAACCGCCGCCCACTCCGCTGCAGCGCAATGTTTCACGGCTGGGCCGCTATATCGGCGTTCTTGTGCTCACCATCATAACAGCCCTGATCATTATCGGCGTATCCAAAGGATATACATTCGACGAGCTGTTCGCCCTGGCGGTGGCCGCCGCGGTCTCGGCCATCCCCGAAGGCCTGCCTGTAATGGTCACGGTGGTGCTGGCGCTGGGCATCCGGCGCATGGTTCAGAGGAACGCACTGATCAGGAAACTGCCCGCCGTTGAGACCATGGGCGCGGTCAACGTTATCTGCTCCGACAAGACCGGTACCCTGACCGAGAGCGAGATGACCGTGCGCAGCATATATCTTGCGGGACGCTCCATCCAGGTCACCGGCGCGGGCTATCGTCCCGAGGGCGAGTTCATCGAGAACGGCCGCAAGCTGGGACCCGGGAAGGACGATGACCTGCTGCTGGCGCTGAGGATCAGCGCCCTGTGCAATGATTCCACGCTTAAACACGACGATGGTAAATATTTACTGATGGGCGACCCAACAGAGGGCGCTCTGCTGGTGGCCGCCCTTAAAAGCGGATTGAGCCAGGATGCGCTGCAGAAGGAGCAGCCGCGGCTGGCCGAGCTTCCTTTCTCCAGCGAAAAACGCTATATGGCCACTCTGCATCCATGCGTGGACGGCAAGGCCATAACGTTCGTGAAAGGGGCCGAGGACAGGATACTGGCGCTCAGCCGGCGCATGCTTGTCAACGGCGAGGTGGTCGATCTAACGCAGGAGAGGCGAACTGAGATCGAACGTGCAAATCTTGAAATGGCCTCCAGGGCGCTGAGGGTGCTGGCCCTGGCCTACGCCGACTGCTCTCCCGCACCGGAGAAGATGTCACACGAATTTCTCGACGGAGCTCTCGTACTGGTTGCACTGGTCGGTATGATCGACCCTCCCAGGGCGGAGGCGAAGAAGGCCGTGGCCGATTGCAGGGCGGCCGGCATCAAGGTCGTGATGATCACCGGCGACCAGAAGGCGACAGCCGTGGCGATCGCCTCGGAGCTCGGCCTGCCTGGGGGTGAGGCTTTGTCCGGCCTCGAGCTGGATGCGCTGAACGACGATGAGCTGCGGGAACGCATCGAGCGTATCAGCGTCTTCGGCCGGGTGGAGCCGATGCACAAGCTCAGGATAGTCGATACGCTGAAGTCGAAAGGGTACACGGTGGCCATGACCGGGGACGGCGTCAATGACGGTCCGGCGCTGAGGTCCGCCGATATCGGCATCGCCATGGGCATCAAGGGCACCGACGTCGCGCGCGAGGCCGCCGACATGGTACTGACCGACGATAATTTCGCCTCCATCGTGGCTGCCGTGGAGGAAGGCAGGGTCATATTCAGCAATATCCGGCGCTCCGTTTTCTACCTGCTGAGCACCAGCATCGGCGAGTTGTTCACCTATATGGCTGCCATCATTGCAGGTCTTCCGCTGCCCCTGGTTGCGGTTCAGATACTCTGGGTCAACCTGGTTACCGACGGCGTCTGCACCATTCCCCTGGGCATGGAGCCCAAACACAGCAACGTGCTGGCGGAGCCGCCGCGCAGGGCGAAATCGGGCATCCTCTATAACGGCATGCTGTGGAGAATCGTCTTCATGGCCCTGGTCATGTCGATAATCACCTTCTCGGTTTTCGGCTGGTCCCTGGCCGGCGCCGGGCTGGAAAAGGCGCGCACTATCGCCTTTACCCTGCTGGTTGCTTTCCAGTGGTTCAATGCGCTGAACGCCCGCTCCGACCGTCAGTCTATCTTCAGGCTGGGATTCTTCAGCAACCCTCCTCTGATAGGCGGCATTGCCCTGGCCGTGCTGCTGCAGATAATGGTGATCTACCTGCCGCCGCTGCAGGACGTTTTCTACACGGTGCCGCTGGGCCTCGCCGACTGGGGATTCATCGTCCTGATAGCGCTGGCATTGCTGGTTGTGGAAGAGCTGCGCAAACTGATCGCGCCGTCGCTCTTCAGCCGGGGTAAGTAGCGCAGAACTTGAGCTATCAGGAATTTGCAGCGGGAGATTTTATATCGTGAAGCAGCAGCGCCAGTATAAAGGCAATCCCGAAGAGTATGGTGATGGCCGTCATATTGAAGAGGAACACGATAGGAAGGCCGCTTATCTGTCCACCCAGCATAAGGATGCCGTTGGAAGTGGCCTCAGGCACGGGATGGGTCTTTTCCACTGCGTAAGTTAGTCCGATGGGCATGGCCGAGATGAGGAAGAAGCCGAATACGAAGCCGCAGGCGCCTAAAAGCCAGATCGATGTGAAATACTGCAGGCAAAGGGAAAGCGGCACAGCCATGCCGGCCGCCAGGATCAAAAATATCTTCCTTTTGTGAAACTTATCGGACAGTGCGGACAGTATCACCGCCCCGCACATGCCGCCGATCACCATCATGCCCCCTACGATACCCGTGGCCAGCGCCGTGTCGATGTCCAGCGGCCTTTCCTTGAAGATCCAGTCTATCTTGGTCATGATGGCGTTGAACGCGCCCACGCCTATCAAAAAGATCGCCAGCAGGAAGAGGAAGTCGCGGTTCTTAAACAGTGCTTTCAACCCGACGGTCATGGTGACCTTTTTCTCGGCCGCGATGGGATTGGGCGGCACCAAGGGTTTATCTTTCACCAATAGGAGATGCAGGACCATGCCGGCCAGGGAAGGGATGCCGTAGACCCAGAGGATGACATCGATGCCCTGCTTGACCGCGCCGATGCTGCGATAATGCGCCAGGATGAAATCGGTGGCGAACATGACGACGGCAAATCCGATGAACATGGACATGGTTAAAAGTCCCGACGCCAGCGCCTCTTCATTCTGGGGGAACCAGTTTGATGCCACCTTGGTAATGGCGTTGAGCAAGAACGGTTGAGCGATGGCACATCCGATCATGCAGGCCAGCATCCAGCCGTAATCCGGCGCGAAAATTCGCATGAATCCGCACACCCCTACCAGGACGACGCCGATCCCCACCCCCTTCTTCAGTCCGAGGTTATCGATGCACCAGGCGGCGGGCAGGCAGAAGGGGATCCAGGAGAGCATGGCCAGTATGGCCAGCAGATCTATCAGGTCGATATTTCCGCCGCTGTAGACGGCGGCCGCATCCCTGGCGATGGGAGCGAATGTCATCCACATGATCTGGGACATGGCGATGTTGAGCATGAAAACTCCCAGCACCACCCAGCGGTATGGGGATACGGACGAATCGATTTTCTGCATTAAACCTCCCTTTTAAGCAAGCGTGTAGATGAACCGGCCGCGGCAGTATGTCCCGCTACCACAAGCCGGCCGCCAGAGCCACTCTGGAGCGGTCGCTCAGCTTTATGGCTTCTTTAGTGCAGCTGGAACGGCAGATACCGCAGCCGTAGCACCTGCTCGCGTCGATGGTGACCTTGTTGTGCGCGATGCTGTAGCCCATGGCCCCGAACTGGCAGGCGCGCATGCACTGCCGGCAGCCGTTGCACAGGTCCGGTTCCACCAGGGCGACATATTCCGCGCGGAATATCACGGGGAAGTTCAGTGTTACGGTGGCCTTCATCGCCATGCAGTCGGCGCGGTCGCAGTTGCAGAAGCCGCCGATAAAGGGCGTCATGAAGGTCCAGACAGTATGGCAGCAGCCTTTCTTCTCCAGGTCGCGGATACTTTTAGCGGCCTCCTCTCTGGACAGCTCCTCAAGGCCGGAGGTGGATGGCCCTGTCAGGTACTCCGCGCCCAGTGAGCGTATCATCTGTCCCATCTGTGATTCAGCGTGAGGCACCATGCTGAATCCGTAGCAGTAGCGCTGCTCACTGCCTACGGTGACCTGACGGCAGATACAGGGCAGCCGGGTGACGGAGTTGACAAAGCCCAGCACATGGTCGATGTCCTCGATGGGCACCACCTGCCCGTAGTGCGTCCTCTTCTGACGGCCGATGGCGAAGGGCATTACTATGGCCCTGATAAAAGACGGGAGGCGGTTGAGCTGCAGCACCATTTTCTCATCTTCCAGTATTTTCTCAGGGTGCAGGAAGAACTCCTTCACGAATTCGCGGCGGCGTATATCGGACAGCAGGTCCTCGGAGTAGTTGGAAGCCTGTTTGTACCAGATTTTCCCTTCTCCGTGCTTGTGGCAGAACTCGCACATTTCCCAGCCTCCTCGTGTCGTTGTGTCGGTACCCTATCATATCAGATTTAACAGCTCTGCACCTGTTGTTCCTGTGTTATACTGAATTACTATGTTTATGATGCTGAAAAAACAGGTTATTGTCTGTGCGATCATCACAATTATCGCTGTCGCTTTCGTTTCCTGTGCGGGCGCGGCTATCCCGCCCGCTCCGGCGGCGCCGTCCGCGCCGGTTGAGATAACCATACTGCACATCAACGATACACATGCGCACCTTGAGGACGTCGCGCGCCGCGCCACGCTGGTTAAAAAGGTGCGCGACGAAGTAGGATCTGACAGGGTACTGATGTTTGATAGCGGCGATGTATTTATGGGCACGCCTTATTTCAGCCTGATGAAGGGCCAGGCCGACCTGGAGTTCATGAACTCGCTGGGCTACGACGCCATGACGCTGGGCAACCATGAGTTCGATAACTATGAGAAAACGCCGCAGTATCTAAATGACTTCGTGGCGAAGGCAGGCTTCCCCATCGTCTGCAGCAACTTTGATTTTTCGGGAGTACCGGAGCTGAGCGGGAAAATTGGCCCGTATTTGATTGTGGAGAAGAACGGGCAGAAATTCGGCGTTTTCGGCCTGCTGACTGAGGACACTTCGGAGATATCCGACCCCGGCAAAAACATTCCCATCGCCCTCCATGTCGCCGCGGCCCGCCGGAGCGTGTCCCTGCTGCAGAGCAAGGGCATAAACAAGATCATCGCCCTCACGCACATCGGCTGGGACTATGATACGGAGCTGGCCATGCAGGTCAGCGGCATCGACCTTATACTGGGCGGGCACAGCCATACCCTGCCCGATGTCTATCCCACGGTGGTGGGAGATAAAGAGCCGACCCTGGTGGTACAGGCCGAGGCATATGGTAAGTACCTGGGCCGGCTGGACATAACCTTCGATAAAAACGGTGTGATAGTCAAGCAGTCCGGCTCGCTGTATACCGTCAAAGAAGCAGCCGAAGAGCCGGAGTACGCCGCCATGCTGGCGAAATATAATGCCCCCATCGACCAGTTGCAGAAGACCATAATGGGTAAGACGCTGGTGGACCTGGATGCGGAGCGCACCCATGTCAGGACTGAGGAGACCAATTTCGGCAACCTTGTGGCCGACGCCATGCTGGCCAAGGCTGCGCCGGTGAAGGCAAACATAGCCATAGTCAACGGAGGCGCCATCCGCATCACCATACCTGCGGGGGATATCAGCATGGGGCAGCTTCAGACGGCCATACCCTTCAACAACGATATGGTGGTCTTCGACCTTAGCGGGGAAGACCTGGTGGCTGCGCTGGAAAACGGGGTCAGCAAGGTCGAAGATGTCGAGGGCAGGTTCCCCCAGGTGGCCGGCATGAGGTTCACCTGGGTCATCGGTAATGAGCCGGGCACGCGCGTCCGCAGTGTGGAAGTGAAAACAGACGAGGGCTATCAGCCGCTGGACAGGTCCACCTTCTACCGCATCGCGACCAGCAGGTATATGCAGGAGGGCGGCGACGGCTACACCGTTTTCCAGAAAGGGACGAATGTCGAGTACCCTGGCTTCGTGGACTACGATGTGGTCAGGGAATATATCGAGCGCAATTCACCGGTCAATCCGGCAGTTGAGGGACGTATCACCACTCAATAGCGGGCTATTACGTGCGTGGGAGGAGTTGAGATGAGCAAGGTTGACGAAGCAGTAAATACTTTTATCAGCGGCTTCAACTGTTCACAGGCTGTTCTGTCCGCCTTCAGTGCGGACTACGGGCTCGATACAGTGATGGCCTACCGGGTGGGCGCCGCCTTCGGGGGTGGCATTGGACACCTGGGGGAGACCTGCGGCGCGGTGACTGGAGCGGTGCTCGTGATTGGGCTGCATTATGGTATGACCGTGAACGACGGCTCACAGTCCAATAGAAAGGCCTATGATAAAGTTCTGGAGCTCGCGGCTGAGTTCAAGGCACGCAACGGGACGATCAAATGCCGCGAACTGCTGGGCTTCGACATAGATGACCGCGAGGCGTTTCATGCAGCCCTGAAAAAAGGCGGCCCGCAGTCGCCGCAGGTGGTCTGCCCCAAAGTTGTCAGGGATGCTGCCGAGATCGTCGCTTCCCTCACAGGATCTCAAACAACCGGTGTTAAGGTTGATACGTTCATTGTCACCCTGGGTGGACGCGAGATCAGGGTTGACCGGGACGGCTTCATACAGGAGCCGGAGAAATGGGACAGGGCTGTGGCCGAGGATATCGCCAGGACCGAGAGCGCATATCCCATGACCGAAGACCACTGGAAGGTGGTCGACTATATCCGCGAGTGTTATGCACAACTCGGCATCGCCCCGCCCATCAAGATGGTCATCAGGCGAACCGGATACGACCTGAAAACCATCAACAAGCTTTTCCCCAGTGGTCCCGCCAAAGGCGCCTGCAAGGTGGCCGGACTGCCCAAACCGACGGGCTGCGTATAACGATTAAGAGGGAGGTTA
The DNA here is from genome assembly GCA_041653995.1 of Dehalococcoidia bacterium. NCBI lineage: Bacteria > Bacillati > Chloroflexota > Dehalococcoidia > Dehalococcoidia bacterium. The sequence goes on along the minus strand of JBAZEK010000003.1, from coordinate 269,464 downwards.
CCGCTGTGATTAACCTGAAAGAAGCGTCGGATGCATTATTGCAGTATCTCAAGGTACAGTCGCATCCGCTGGCAATCAAATATTTACAGGCAGGCCAGGAGATACCGCAGGGTTTTATGAGGCCGGGCGATATGGGCATCAAGTCGCCTTTCTGTCAGATTAATACGATCGTTAGAAAATGGGGCTTCAGCATGGCTGTGAGGCCGGAGGATGTCAACTGCGCCGCGGCGCTGCTGGCATTTGGATGGGGCGATCTGGGCGACCTTAACCGTGAGGAAGAGTTGGTCGATTTAATGGTCTCCGGCGGCTATGTAGCCGACAGCCAGAAAGCACGGGACCTCATAAAGACACAGCCTTTTCTCAGTGGCGAAAGCAAATTCACAGCCCGGGGAATCCTGGTAACGACGGCGGCCGCCGGGCTGATCGAAGATCCCGACGTCATCCTGATATACGGTAATCCCGCGCAGATCACCAGGTTGATCCAATCGATGGTGTATATAGAAGGCAGGATGATCGAGTCGCAAGCGCATTTCGGCCTGTCATGTGTGAATGAAATAATTATACCGTCCATATCCAAACGGGCTATGTATATCGTCCCCGGACGTGGGGAGAGGCAGCTGGGGCTGGCTGGCGATGACGAGATGGTTTTTGCGTTGCCGGCGGCGAAACTGCAGGACCTGCTGATCGGGCTGAAGGAGACCGATGAAAAGGGCAGCAAATACCCGATCCAGCCATACCTCTTCTACCAGCCCAGGTTTCATAAGGCGGGGTCGAAATTGATGAAAAACATCAGGCTAACCTGAGCGCCAGACAGGGTATATCACGCTGCTCCTCATCTCGTGCTGGACAGGCTCTTCGCGGATTTCAGGAACTCAGTTCCGAGGTGCAGTTGGGACATTTAATGGCCTTAACGGAGATCGACGTCGCGCAGTAAGGACAATCCTTGGTTGCCGGTGCACCTTCTTTTTTCGGCTGCAGCCTGGCTAACGGGCGTACTATAAAGAAGAACACCACGGCGGCTATGATAAGAAAGTTGATGAGGGTGTTGATGAACAAGCCGTAGTTAATGGTAACCGCGCCTGCGGCCTGGGCGGCTGCCAGAGAGCTGTAGGGGCCCGGCATCGTGCCTTCTTTTATGACGATAGACAGGTTCGAGAAGTCGATGTTGCCCAGAAGCAGTCCGATTGGGGGCATCATTACGTCTTTAACGACCGAGCTTACGATGGCGCCGAAGGCGGCGCCGATCACGATGCCGACCGCCATGTCGACCACGTTGCCCCTCATGATGAATGCCTTGAAGTCCGTTAACATGCTTGAATTGAGGACCTTTTTTGCACCGTCTAATGTTTTCATCAGCTACCTCCCGTAATTAAAGTGTATTTATTGCCGGATATTGTGTTCCTACATATACGGTGTACAGCGTCAGGCCGCTGTCACGGGATATTGTAGCACTGATAATTGATACTCCGCCCGCATTTTGTGCTAAAATCCTAACAGGCGTATCTCGATGGACAGGACAAACGCTGTGGAATTGGTCACGGAAGCCCGCAGGGGCTCTCATGACTGTCTCTTTTATCAGTCTCAGAACGACCTCGTTGATCTTGCGGCGGATTATTTCATTTCCGGTATTAACAAAGGTCAAACCTGTATCTGGGTCACCGCTGACGGAAGCGTGGAAAAAGAGGCGCGCAAAGCCTTGGGTAAAAAGCTGCAGGGCCCGGGTGCAGGGCAGGCGCAATCGCAGATTGAGTTTATCAGCTGTTACGACTGGTATCTGCGCGGGGGCACGTTTAATCCTCGCCAGGTACTGGAGAGATGGATAGAGAAGGTTAAACAGGCCTCCGACGGCGGTTACAGCGGCCTCAGGGTCAGCGGCGATGTGGGCTGGATGGATGCTACCGATTGGAAAACGTTGATGGGTTACGAGTCCGACATCAACGGGGCAATAGTCGGTCACAGCATTTCTGTGCTCTGCAGCTATCCATTGCTCAAAATAAGCGCCTCACAGATGATCGATGTGATCGGCTGTCACCAGATGGCCATAGGAAAGAACAACGGCCGCTGGCAGACGTTAAAGTCGCTGGGTGCCGATGCGGCAGACGTAGACGCAACCGTTCATGCCGCTATAGCCGGTAAACTGGTGCGCGGCAATGAGCGTGGAGAATATCCTGTACTGTTCCCTGAAAACTGCGATGGATGCGGACTCTGCGTCGATGTCTGCGGCAGCGGCTCGCTGTATCTGAGCAACGGACGCATCGCCCTGGAGCCGGTGGGTGAATGCGATTGGTGCGCCATCTGCGAGGCGGTCTGCCTCTCCAACGCCATTTTCTGCCCCTTCGAGATCTCGGCGCTTAAGTCGTAGCGGGCTACTGACCGTATTGATAGTAGCCGCTGCAGCTGCCGCCGCTGCAGTGTCCCCAGTTGGGATACACTGTTTTCAAGTAGGAACTGGTCCTGGGCGTATAGGTCCCCGTGGAAGCCGCATTGACCGGGGTATATTGAGGGGTATCGGGCACCAGGTATGCGCCTGATGTCCCGGCGTTATCCACGACGATATCCACGTCGTCCCCTGATAGGGCGGGGTCTGGTTGAGCCGTTGCAGGCGGCTCCGCGGCAGGATCCTGGACGGCGGGCTGTGCCGCCACTTTCATCTCTTCAGCCGGCAGGTCGCTCGATACGGCAACGCCGGGCGTATTCATAATCACGTCCGTGTTCGTATGGTTTGTAATCAGGTTGAAGGCGACTATAGAGAGCACGGCGACGCACAGCAGCAGGAAGACCACGGCGGATGATGTGGACTTATTCTGGCTGAACGCGTACTCGGGGCCGTAAGATTCCCTGGGCCAGTTGAGCTTTTTCCCGCAGCATGGGCAATTGGCGAACGAGTTGTCCACCCATGCCTGGCAATACGGGCAATTGTAATATTGCACCGCATAGCAATTGCAGCATGACTTGACCCCTGTGACATTCAATGTGCCGCAGTTGTAGCAGGCGTTCAGATTGTTCCTGTTCACCTTCATTACGTATCCATTATAGCAACGTAATTCAAATATAATCAAAATGCAAACAGGGGAAAAGCAGAGAAGAAGTGATCGTAATTGAGGGCGGGACGCCGCTTACAGACCGATGCCCGCGGCCACTTTTTCCAGGTAGTGTCCGGCATCGCGGGGGAAAAACTTGGACGCGAGCACACGCCTGTAGTAAAGGCCCGCATCGTGATCGAGCGAAAATCCAATCGCGCCGTGCACCCTGATGCCGTCCAGTGCCGCGTGCTGATAAACTTCGTTGGCTTTGACTTTGGCCATGGCGATTTGCTCGGAGCAGTCCACCCCGGCGCTCATCATCCAGGCGGCCTGGTACACCAGGTGTTGCAGCCCTTCCACCTGTATCAGCATGTCCACCAGCCTGTGCTGTATTACCTGGAAGGTGCCAATGGGCTTGCCGAACTGCTTCCTCTCTCCGGCATAGGCGACGCTCATCTCGAGCAGCGCCTGGCAGGCGCCGCAGACTTCCGCACATTTCAACAGGGCGGCCTTATCCAGTAGTCGTTCCAGGATATCTTCCCCCGCGCCCGCCGCTCCCAGCACGTCACCGCCGTCCAGCTTTACGTCCTTGAATCTGACCTGATACAACGTCTCGCCCGTGATGGTGGGGATGGCCTCAACCTCGATGCCGGGCTTCTTCATATCCGCGATGAACAGCGTCAGCCCTTTATCCGCCAGCCTGCCACGCCTGATGCGCGCAGCGACCAGCATATAGTCGGCAGCGCCGGCGCATGGCACCAGCGTTTTTTCGCCATTGAGCAGGTGAGATTCGTCCTCCACCCGTGCCGATGTACTGATTCGCGCGTAATCGCTGTCCGACGGGTCCTCGTCCAGGGCCAGCGTCCAGACCGTTTCTCCTCGGGCAATCCCCGGCAGATACCTGGCCTGCTGGTCTTTGCCGCCATAGTCCATGATGGGCAGCGCGGCCAGTGCCACGGTGGAGTAGAACGGCCCGGGCAGTATATTGCGGCCCATCTCCTCCATCAGGATCGCCAGGTCCATGAAGTCGGCGCCGCTGCCATCATATTCGGCGGGCAGCAGCAGTCCCTGCCAGCCCAGCTCCGCCATGCGTTTCCAGGTGCCCGGGTCATAGCCGCGTAAGTCTTTCTCCAGCTCGCGTGTCCTCGATTTGGGACACTCCGTTGCCAGAAATTCTCTGGCCATGGTCCTCAGCATATCCTGCTGTTCTGTGTACTTGAAGTTCAACTCAGATATCCCTCGCCTTAATACGATCTGGGCAGGCCCAGCTTAAATTTGCCGATGATGTTCTTCTCGATCTCATCCGTGCCGGCTGCGATGGCCGTGCCGGGTGACATCAGGTATTGCCGCTGTATCAGCCCGTTCAGCCGGGCCAGTTTGGAATGCCGTTCCACCTGAGAGCAGGCGCCCAGTATGTCGCTGCCCGCCAGCGCCAGCTCCTCCAGCAGGTGGTCGGCCACCGATTTGTTGCGGGAGGCCTCGTATGTCGGGAGCGCGCCCTCGCCTAGCTTGCAGGCTATCTCATAGGCGAACATTTTGAGGGTTTCCAGTTCGACGGCGAGATTGGCCAGCCTGTGCCTGACCGCCGTATCTGCGGCTATGGGCCTGCCGTTGCGTCTGGTCTGCGTGGCGAATCCGGCCAGTCCGTCCAGTATACGTCTGGCGGCGCCGTAGGACTGGCCGCAGAAGCTGTGCCGCTCGTAGGCCAGCGACTTCATCAGCTGGTACCAGCCGCGGTTCTCCTCGCCCACCAGGTTCACGGCCGGCACGTGCACGTTGTCGAAGAAGACCTCGTTGAAGATATGCTCGCCGCTGTAGTTCAGCAGCGGATTGACGCTGATGCCACGGCTTTTCATATCCACGATCAGAAGGCTGATGCCGTCCTGCGGCTTTCCCCCGTTCAAGCCCGTTTTAACCGCCAGCCAGCACCACCTGGCGCGGTGGGCGCAGCTGGTCCAGACCTTCTGGCCGTTCACAATATACTCGTCGCCCTGCCGCACGGCCGATGTGCGAATGCTGGCGAAATCCGATCCTGAATTGGGCTCGCTGTAGCCCGTGCACCAGACGCCGTCCGGGCTGCCGGAGGATATCTGGGGAAGGTATTTGCGTCGCTGCTCCTCGTTGCCGTACAGCATCAGGGAGGGACCCACCCATCCCGTACCGCTCACCCCCATGGAGAGTCCGGGGACACCGCGGTAAGCGGCTTCCATGTTGAAAACCATCTGTTCAAGGTGGGAGGCGTCGCGTCCTCCGTACTGCTGCGGCCAGCCCATGGCCAGCCATCCCCGGTCAGCCAGCTTTTTGGAGATGGACAGGCTGAAGGCCCAGTCCTCGTCGCGGCTTTCCTCATCCAGAAAATTGGCTATGAAAGTATCAGGTATCTCCCGCCGGGCAAACTCGCGTACCTCAAGCCTCAGCGCTTCCTCTCTTTGTCCCAGGCCGAAATCCATCTCTAACTCTTAACGAAACGGTCGAAATTGCTTATAGATTATGCACATAAAACGACACTGTCAAGGGATAATCATGCCTTAAAACGTACAATATAATTAATAATAAGCCGAAATATGGTCACAAGGCGCCATGCCGGGGATTGCCCCGGGCATGCTTTTGAAAAACGGTTCCGAAAAAAGCAAAATGGCCACCTCGGGAAAAATTTTTACGCCGCTTTAGCGATGTCCATAAAGGGCGTTGGGAGATGTGTTGCCGCCGGAATCGGGCATGTTATAATGTGAAGCATGGATATATTGGATAACAGGTTGATAACGGAGCTGGCGGTGGATGCCCGGCGCAGCAATATAGATCTGTCCCGCAAGCTGGGTGTGAGCGAGAAGACCGTCAGACGGAGAATAAACCGGCTGGTAGAACAGGGCGTGATCAGTTGGTCGGTGATACCTGATCCGGCCAAGCTGGGTTACACCGTGAGGGCATTTATACTGCTTGAGGTGGAGGCGCCCCATGTGGACGACATCACGCAGTCGCTGGCCAGCTGCAGCAACGTGGACTTCGTTGCGCTCTGCACCGGTCCCTTCGATATCCTCTTCGGCGCCTGGTTCATCTCCTCCGCCAGCATGGCCAAATTCCTCAAGGACTACTTGCCCAAGATCGCGGGTGTTCGCAAGAGCCAGACCCACGTGGCCCTGCAGGTTACAACGGGCAAGGTCGCCAATCTGGCTGCCCTGAAAGAAGGGCCTGCAGAGTAGGCCTGCCGAGGAAGCTGCCGTGCAGTTTCAGAACAGTGCAAAAGTATCTACAATTTTTTGTAAAAGGGGCTTACGGCTTTTGCATCGTAATATTTCTTGATCTCAGCGTCGATCTTGATAAGGGTAATTGAGATGCCGGCCATCTCCTGAGAAGTGCAAAACTCCCCCATTTCCAATGAGTATATATTTATTTTCTTCTCTGCCAGATACGAATAGATCTTTCTGGCAACTATGAACATCTCCATCCTGGTGGTGGAGCCATACCCGTTCACCACGACTATGACCCCGTCGCCCGCTTTGTAGGGAAGATCGGCAATCAAATAGTCCAGTATAGTTTTTGTGGTTTCGTCAGCGTTCATTACATCGACTTTTTTCACGCCTGCCTCTCCATGAAGGCCCATGCCGAACTCCATTTTCCCCTCTTCCAGTGTGAAAGTTGCCAGTCCTGTCTGGGGTAGCGAGCATGCGGATAATGAAACGCCCAGTGAGCGTGAATTAAAAATCGCTTTCCTTAGAAGTTTGACCAGGCTATTCATATCCAGCCCCGCAGCCGAGGCTGCGCCTGCGATTTTGATAATCAGGTGATCAGAGGTTGTTCCTCTCCTGTCTTCCATCCTGTCGAGCGGTGCGGATGAGATCTCGTCGTTTATTAGGACGGTTTCAATTTCGATGCCTTCTTCCCTGGCCATATCCTGGGCAATGCCGAAGTTCAGTACGTCTCCCGCATAATTGTTGTAAAGCAGGATGACGCCCCGGCCTCCATCGGCAGCTCTCACAGCATCCATTACGATATCGGGAGCTGGAGCTGCGAATATCTGCCCGTGTGCCTCCGCGTCGGCCATTCCTTCTCCTACATATTCGAGAAACAAAGGTTCATGGCCGGCCCCTCCACCGATGACTATTCCGACCTTGCCTTTTACCGGCGCATCGATTCTCGCAACAGCGTTTGAGTTGCCTATCCGTTTAACTTTGGAGGCATTGATAAGTACAAAACCTTCTATCAGCTCATTGACTATGTCATCAGGATTGTTGATAAGTTTTTTAACCATTGCCTTCCTCCATTAATATGTTTATTGGCCGTTTATATAGATGTTAAACTCGTTTAAGATGAGGTATAAAGATGTGGCGCCGGCATCCTGATAACCTTTTGCTCGCTCGCCCGCATACCTGGCCCTGCCCTTTGCGGCTATTAGTTCTTTAGTAGACTGCGCCCCCGAAAAGGCGGCTGCCGCCGTTAAGCTGAAAGCTTCGGCCAGCGTTAGCTTCTCTTTTGTGGATTGATGAAGCGAATTTATGGCAGGATATAGCGCATCGATCATTGTCTTATCCCCCTGTTTGGCCCCGCCGAGCTTCATTATTTTCTCCATTGCTGCTTTAAAAATGATAGAAAACTCATCGGTCCCTACAGGGATATTTTCTCCTTTTGAGATCTCTTTGAGTTTGTTGCCCATTTCGATAAAAAGATAGCCAAAGATCGGACCCGTGGTTCCGCCTACTGTTGCCATAAAACTGGACCCGGCGGCCTTAAGCAGATCGGCGCAGTCGGCGAAATCCCTGTCTTCAATTGTATTAACGATCTTTTCGAATCCGGATGAAATAGTTATACCGTGATCGCCGTCGCCGATTACCGAATCAAGCTCGCATAGATAATTCCGTTTGGCTGTCAGTGTTTTACTGATGGCAATAAAGATGTTCTTGAAGTCTTTTAACTCAAGTTTCTCTTTCAAAGGCTGCCTCCCGGACGTTGTTTTAGCGGTTGGTTTTAGCCTCCATGACCGCGATCTCCGCAAGTATCTCTTTATAGCGCTTCTCGGTAATGGGGTAGAAATAGATGACCACGGCCGCCAGGAGGAAAACGGCGGCCGGGATAGGCCCCAGGAAGAGCCGGATACCAAGCTGCGCGCTGGCTGCCTGCGGTATGGCGTTTGCCACATAGCCCATTGCCTCCAGCGTAATGCCCATCAAAAGACTTGCCGCCGCTTGACCCATTTTGAGTCCCCAGGTAAAGATGCCGAAAAAAGCGCCTTCCCTGCGCTCGCCCGTCCTCAGATAATCATATTCTATCGAGTCGGCCACGATTGCATAAGGCATGGCATAAAGCAGGCCCATTCCGATTCCCAGGAAAGCCATCATGATCAGGTTGAAAGCAATTCCCTGGGTATGCCCCAGGAAAAACAGCACCATCAGCCCCACTGCCATGATTACAAAGCCTGTGCCGTAGACCATTTTCTTGCCTGTCCGCTTGCTCATGATAACGCTGACCGGGATGAAGAGCATTGCGACACCGATAAATATCAGCATGGCATACGTGGTCATATCTTCGGCGCCCAGCACATATTTGAAATAATAGATCACTATACCGCTGGCGATGGTGATGCCTATTATATGGAGTATATAGACTATGAGAATGAAGTCGTAGGGCTTGTTCTTAAATACCTCACTGTATGTTTTTACGAAGCCCATGGATGTGGCCGGCTTGACTGCGGCGGATTCCCTGACTGAAAAGACCGTGACCAGGGTTGAAACAAGCAATGCTACACCGAATATGGTGCCCATAAGCACAAAGCCCATATTTTTATCCGCCGCTATTGCAACTATGGGTAATGCCAGGCCCGCGCCGAGCAGCGTGCCGACGGCGGCAAAGCCGAAGCGGTAACCGTTTAGCGAAGTCCTTTCATTGTAGTCGGTTGTGAGCTCGGGCCCCAGCGATGAGTATGGGATGTTGACTGTAGACCATGCGGTACAGAGGATGATGTAGACGACCATTGTATAGACGAAGAGCACCGCCTGGCTGATGCCGGAGCCTATAATCAGTGCGGGATTGGTAAACATGATTATCATAGTTATGAACAGGGGTATGGCGCCGCCTAGCATGAACGGCCTGCGCCTGCCCATTTTGGTCTTGGTCCTGTCCGAGATATATCCGATGATGGGGTCATAGAAGGCGTCCCAGAGACGTCCTATCATGAGGGCGATGCCTGCCAGCGCTGCAGACAAGCCCACTGTGTCCGTAAGATAATTCAGCAGTACAAAGGCAGTGGCCGCGAAAAACAGGCAACCGCCGAAATCGGCCACACCGTAACCCATCTTCACCCCTACGGACAATTTTTTATCTTCCATTACATACCTCACATCTTCTTTTATACGTAGCCTCTAATCTAAAACATTAGCTGCTTCAGTGTAAAGATGATAATAGTCCGGCAGGTTGTTTGATACTGGTGAATTCACTGGAATTAATGACCGAGAATCAGCATTAATGTTTATTGCACGTTCTTAATAATATGGGGACTGTCTGTGAATTGCTTGACAACGGATGTGTCGCGGAAGGGCAGGTCACAGCTATCAGGCTCTGGAAATCCTAGAGAAACGGGCTAACCATTTGTATTGTAAAATTATATTAATGTCTGATATAGTCGCATGTTAGCATATAATAGTTGATGGGAGAACTCACGATGAATGGATGTCATCACGCACTGACGTACGTGAAACTAAATGAGAGAGATGAAGTATGGAGGGCACTATGATGAAACTGGGAAATGGCATTGTACCTCTAACAAACCTGGCGCATTTAGGTGTAGTAGTTAAGGACGCGGATAAAACCGTTGAGTTCATTTCATCCATATGGGATATTGGAACTCCGGAGATTATCCAGTATTCACCTTTGAATGAGCCTGTGGGAGGAAAACCGTATGTAGGAAAGCTGTTTACCATGAAGGTCGCTTTTATTAAGTTCGGGACCTTAATGGTTGAACTGCTCCAGCCGACAAGCCCTGGTTCGATATATTCCGATTTCATTGCGTCCAAGGGAGAGGGGATACACCATATAGCGTGGGGCATATCCAATTACGATGAAGTAGTATCAAAACTTAAGAAACAGGGACATAAGATGCTGATTGAGGCCAGCTACAAAGGTGAGCGCTGGTGTTACTTCGATACAACTCCCGGTGGCATGGTACTCGAATTCCGCGAAGAATATAGAAAAAGCTAGAAGCATAAGGAATTCACTACACAAACCGGCAACAGCCCGGGCTTGAAAAGTGGATTTTGCCGCCTATGCTCTCGCATACGTCTTTATCATGCCGTCTTTGCTGTGTTTATGCTGTGCGGCATTTGAATACCCGCTTCTGTGATAATCCTTGTTACGTAATTGGCCGGAGTTACATCGAAAGCCGGATTACGGGCATGAGCCCCTACGTACGGTATAAGGACACTGGCGGAAACTCCATTCTTTGTCAATCCATAAGCAGTGAGCACTTCTTCCTCTGAGCGCTCTTCAATGGGAATAGCGTCTCCACTGGAACAATTTAAGTCAATGGTTGACGAAGGTGCAGCGACATAGAAAGGTATTCCATTCTCGTGCGCAAGCACCGCCTTTTCGTATGTGCCGATTTTGTTAGCCACGTCTCCATTTGCGGCAATACGGTCCGAGCCGGTGATCACAAGGTCTATGTCACCGTGGCGCATAAAGTGTCCGGCAGCGTTATCAGCAATTATGACATGTTCAATACCTTCACCTTGCAGCTCCCATGCAGTCAGGCGGGCGCCTTGGCACAGAGGCCGGGTCTCATCCACATAGACCAATACTTTTTTGCCTTGTCTGGCTGCTACATAGATCGGCGAAAGGGCACTGCCCCAGTCTACAAAAGCCAGCCATCCTGCATTGCAATGCGTCAGTATACGTGCGCCATCCTTGATCAACTCTGCCCCGTTGTTCCCGATTGACTGGCATGCGGCAGCATCATCGTCGGCTATCTCCTGTGCCATTTCCTGAGCAATATCGCGCGCCTCCTGCGTACCAGATGCCGTTCGCATTGCATTGAAGACTCTATCAACTGCATAGAAAAGGTTCTGCGCGGTAGGTCGAGTACGCTTTATGGTTTCCGCTCCCTGATTGACATAGTTCCAGAAATCAATGGCAGGTGCCTCTAATGCTATTTGCGCCATTCCATAGGCGGCTGCGGCACCGATTGCCCCTGCACCTCTGATCACCATTGTTTTAATTGCCACCGCTGTTGCTCGGTGGTCGGATAAATCCACAATCTCGAATTTGTGAGGCAGAAGTCTCTGTTCGATTGTCCTTACTACCCGGCCTTCCATCCATATAGTGCGGTAATGCTTGCCGTTCACCTTCATTTTTTCCTGTCACCCCCTGCAATTACTTCTTGGACAACGCCGATGAGGTCTTCGATACGATTAGTGCTCGCCCGTTCCATCACCCATCGAGCCCCGATCTTCAGCGCCAGGCGTTCAGCGACTGCACGATCTTCAGGATTCTTAATGCTTTCAATATCTTCAACGTGCGCAATTCCAGTAATGCGCCGCATCATCTTGCAGCCACCATAGCCTGCAGTATCACGTAGCAATTGTCTGATGTACCACTGGCGATAATCCGCAAAAGCCCTTTCTCCGCCCGGGTAGTCCCAGTAGCTTGGTGGACAGAGGTCTCCTCTATTGTTTTCTCGCCATAAATCATCAAACTTAAGAGCGAAATTGTTCCAGATTTCTTTAACCAGATTCAGAAGGTATAACTGATAATCGGCTCGTTCAACAGGTTCCGGTGTGTGGATGAAATGAGCACAATAGTTGAGCACCAGGTTCCCCAGTATTGCGCCGATATCAAAGCCCATTGGTCCATAAAAGGCGAATTCGGGATCGATGACCTCGGTCTGGCTTTCATTAATCATTATGCTGCCGGTATGCAAATCACCGTGGATGATGGCCTGTCCATGGGTCATAAATCCTTCTTTCATTTCTGCGATGGCTACCTTCAAATTAGAATTACTGCGGAGCGCTTTTATCTCAGTATCAATGACGGGATTCCATTTATTCTCATGGGATTCCTTGTAGGGGTTGGTAAATACGAAGTCCTCTGTGATTTTGCACAATTCCGGATTGATGAACTCTGCCTGCAGCTTCTTTTTCTCGCCTCCGTTCAGGAAAAGGTCCGATGTTTTGAATAATGTCTCCGCCAGGAACGTTGAGATGTGATCAGCAAATAGAGGGAAGCGTTTCCTCTTGACCAGTTCTTTCCGCAGGATAACGTGATGGCCTAAATATTCCATAACCACCAGGGACATATCCAGGTCCGTATGGTGAAGGTAGGGAACAAGGCCGGGGACCAGGCTGTTATGCAGTGCCAGTGCCTGGCTCTCCAGGCGCATTCTGTCCCTGGTCAGGGGCCAGGAGTCGCCGGCTATCCTCAGGTAGGGAACTGCCTGCTTGACAACCACGCCTTTTTTACTGTCATCCAGGATAAATACCAGATTAAGATTGCCATCTCCAACTTCGCGGGCGGTTAAAGAATCGGCGCCTTTGAAAAAGTTACTCAGTGACGGAAGCTGTAATACGTAGTTGACCACAGTTTTGTCATCAAGTATTTTATAACTCAAAATTTACCTCCTCCATCCGAGTTAGTGTGGAATCTCTTGGTTATTGGTTGAAATTATTAAAAGACGTTACCTTCCCGTTGATCTCAATTATTGTTTCAGGCGCGGCTCCTTCAACGACTACCTGAGGGTCATCTTTTATCTTCGCAATGAATTCAACGTCCAATTTGATTCGAGAGCCTTCACGCTGTAGCTTTTTCACATTGCATCCGTTTATTCCGAAGGCGTAATCCCGTTTTAAGTCCACAAATAGATCTCCGTAAAATTTCAATGCGTGAGCGGATGCGTAAACGGCTGTTCCAGCTCCCCAATCAGGTTCAAGATATCCCCAGATAACGCGGTCGAAGCCGTTGTGGGCGTAGTTTTCATATATTGATCCGTAGTCTGAATCCCGGTAGAAAACCATATTGCCCGGAGCAACCTCCTTCATCGCGGGATGCAACATCGTAATATAGCACGACCGGACCGCCGCGACGCCTCTTTGAAAATAATGCGGGTCCCCCGTGGCGCGATAGGCGTCCAGAAGCACCGGGGCTATTATCCCCTGCCGTGCGTCGTTCCATTCGGCATCTGTGTTCATCGATCCGAAGCCTCCGAAAGGATTAATCGAGACGACGCTGGCGTTCCAAATTTGTTGGAGCCACAGCAAATCGTCCAAACATTTTTTCATCATTTCAAGATATCGCGGCTCGCCGGTTAATTCGAACAACAGCCGGGCGCCTTCGGCCGCCCAGAGCATGCTCATTCCGTTTTGAGGGGGGATTCCGGTCCGTTTGTCCATAAACCGCTGTGGGTGGCGTGAACACGAGAAAACCGTCTCGTAATCGTACCAGAGATGTTTCGGAAGGACGTATTCCTCGATGAACCCCGCCATTTTCTTGGCCGACTCTAAAACCGCCTCGTCCTTGTCCACCGCCGCCAGGAGGGCCATAAACATCATAGGCCCGGCGGTGGATGCCGATTTCAAGAGGATCCTCGAGTGGCGATGCGTACGGCCTTTGATCCAGGTCGGGACCGCGCCTCCGGCAAGTTGGTGCTTGATGAAAAACCGGCCGAGTCCCCTGGCCTTTTCAAGCAGAGCCGGATCCGGTTCGATGTCTTTATACCATCGCAACATGAAATAGCCTGTGGTAGCCTGATCGGGCGTATGGTAATCTTCGACGGCCATAAACGTTAAACTGCCGCGTTTCCACCAAACCCTGTCCTCCGGAAAAAAACAGATGGCCGAGAACATACCGTCTTCGTCCGGCGCGTGCAGTGCTAAGTCCTTGATCCGGGTCGCCTGTTCCGCTAAATGCTCATCCTTCCATCTATCCGCCATAACGCGGGCGCCGTAAGCAGTGCGCATCGCGTTAAACCATGACTGGAACCACGTTTGTTGAATGAAGGGCACACCTTGCTTATGCACCAACCGTTGGAGTGATTCGCCTGTTTCGTACGGCGTACCGAATAAAGCAAAATACGTCAGTGTAAGATGGGTTGTAATACCGTTGAATGAAGATATCGATCGGGTCCGTGACGCTTTGATCGGATTGAGCGGTTTTTCCCGCGTCGCGCTGAACGTGACAACTCCACCGCATTTAACTCCCTGATAGTCGAACTCACGGTAAAGGTCGTCCCGTTTAAAAATGCGGTGCAGAGCCGCCCCGGCAAGTTCGCCAAGCGATAAGACTTGAGGGCTCATCGAACGGTAATTCTTAACTCCGTAGGAATCCCACAGGAAGCGTAAAACGTCCCTTGAATAGTTTTCTCCGGCGTCCCTAGAAAAAAGAATGAACCCGGAGAAGGACAGCCCTTCATTTGGAATGTCTATTGTTTCGTTTTTCAGGGCTTTGAAAAAAACATGTCCCTGGGGTCGATACTTCATTAAGCCAAGCGATAGCCTTGGAACACCTTTAATTCCTCTACGGTCGAAATTCATTGCCCAGGTCGCCGCTCTCAACTCCGGTATCGCGTCCAGGTCCGGTATCAGCGCTATTGCCGTGGTTTTATGTCGTACCACGATCGCCGGAGATCGAAATACCTGGTCGGCGATGATCATATCCTTTTCGGGAAGGAGATGCGGGGCGTAAATTTCATCCAGATCAATAGCGTTGTTATTAGCAGTATGGCCGGGCATGAAATCGAAATTTAACATGCAAGAATTGATCGATTTCGAGCCTTCGGATTTAATGGATACTTCAAACTTTATTATATGATCGAGTAGCGATAGAACGGTTGTTATCGTCAATCCGTCGGATTGTGCTGTCCATTCGCTGCCGCCGTCAGGACGGCTTACAGGCTCTTTCCAAAACAGAGCGATATCTTTTCTGGCAGAACGGATTGCGATGCTTATCTCCCCAAGCCCGCCCATGCCATTTGTCGAGGGACCCGTCTCTATGCCTATCGAACTTTCTCCAACCCGCAACCTCGCTTCTTCCTTCGACATTACCGCCTCCTAAATATATCTAGCTCCTAATCTAAAGCATAAGCTATATAAGTGTAAAGGTAACAATAGTCCGGCAGGTCGTTTGATACTCATGACGCTGCTTTAAATAATGACCAATAATCAGTATTAATGCTTATAAAAATTCCAAGTCTAAACAGGTTTTGACGTAGATGGATATAAAACCATAATATGTCTGCATCTATAGTTCAAGTAACTCGGCAGGTTGAAATACTAAAGGGGGTTTCTGTTGTGAAAGAGTTGAACTTTACCAGGGGATGGTATGTGCTACAGGATGTTCTTGATATGGGCGAAAAACTGGGCGCCCATCAGGTGAACTGGGATCCGGTTTCAGGAGTAACACAGGGCTTTTCAGCCTGGGAGCCGATAGACCGCCTCGAGCACCTCCAATTGCTTTTGGCCAACAATCCCAATTACGGCAGGGAATTGAGGCAATTCAATAATGCTCCATGGTGGTATAAGAGGGAATTCCTGCTGCCGGAAGATATGAAGGGCAAGCATGTCGTGCTTCGTTTTACCGGGGTCGACTACTACTGCAGGGTCTGGCTGAACGGCCGTTTGTTGGGTGAGCATGAGGGATATTCATCTCCTTTTGAATTCGAAGTCGGGGACTACTTGAATCGCGACGGCAATAATGTGCTGGTGGTCAGGGTATGGTCGCCCTGGGATACGGAAACTCTCGTTGTCCGCGACAGCGGAATGGATTTAGGGATTTACTTCAACGGGCTTACGGTTATCAGAAATATGATCAAGGGCACTTATGAACATACCCTGGCATGTATCCAGAGGGATATCAATCCTGTTGGTATCTGGAGAGAAGTAACGCTTACTTCTTACGACGGGATACGCTTGTGCGGCAAGCCTCTGATAAGGCCCGCGTTAAGAGATAAAAATGCCCGGGCCGATATCGATCTGCAAATCCCTGTTTCAGCACAGGAAAAGGATAGTTCCGCGGTATTACGTTGCAGGATCATCGATGAAGCAACGGGATTACAGGTAGAGTCTGTGGAGAAAACGATTTCCCCGCCTGCCGGCATATCGGAGCACAGCCTCAGCGTTCGCATGAAAAACCCGAAGCTCTGGAACACCTGGGACAGGGGCAATCCCGATCTTTACTGCACTGTAATCGAGATATGGTCCGGTAAGGCATGCCTCGAAAGCAGGAGATATAGATTCGGGATCAGGGATATCGATATCAAAAGAACGGACAAAGAGATTGCCTTCATCTTAAACGGAAACAAAATATATATTAGGGGAACGACATATTACCCCGATGTGTATATTTCGAGGATGAACAGGGACCGTTACCTGCGGGATCTGAAGGCCATACGAAATGCGGGCTGTAACGCGATCAGGATACACATCCATGTCGCCAGGCCCGAGCTTTATGAGCTTTGCGATGAACTGGGTATAGCGATAATGCAGGATTCAGACCTCAGATGGGCTATACCCACAACCGAGGAATTCAAGGATAGGGCCGTCAAAGTTGTCGGTGATATGATCGTAAATCTGCGTAACCATGCGTCCGTTATATGCTGGGGTGTGATAAATGAACCGAACGTGTGGATGATCGGGGTCCGAAAGGGCATGTTCACTAACCTTGAGAGACCTGTTTCGCTGATGGATGTAATCCCCGGGCCGCAGCTTGTGGAGGCGATAAGGAAACTCGATCCAACCAGGCCGTATATAAAAGGTTCATGGTATGACGATGATCCCGAAAGCGGCGACAGCCATAACTATTATGGCTCAATGGACGGCGCCGAAACGCATTATACCGATATTTTCGGCACCAGCGAGAAACTTAATACGGAGTTCGGGTTCGATGCGCCGGCATGTATCGACAACCTTTATAAAATGCCTAAACCGTTCGCAAAATTCATCAAGCTGGAAAATCCCCGGGAGTATATAAAAGAGCTTCAATATTATCAATACAGGCTGATCAAGTATTTCATCGAACACTATCGTATACAAAAATATAATCCCTGCGGCGGGTATTTCCAATTCTTGTTTATCGACATGCTTCCTCAAAGCTTTTTCGGTGTATATGACTGGTGGGGTCTGCCCAAGGAGGGTCTCAAAGCATTCGAGGAAAGCAGTCAACCGCTTGGAGTGTTTATGGAATATAAGAACGAGCCGGTGGCCATCTGGGTGGTGAACGACCTGCTCCAGGCTTTCCCCAAATGTGTTTTGAAATGGACAGTCTGTGATGAAAACGATAACAAAGTGACGGAGGGATCGAAGACTATCGATGTCGGCAGCGACAGCGCAATCAGAGTTTGCGATTTTTTCTTTAAGCTGGAAGCTAAGACGCATTATAACGTGATATTGCAGATGGAGGACGCCACGGGGAAAGCGCTGGCAAGGAACACCTACAAAGATGCGTTCGTGCATCCTCCTCATCCCCAGGGGCACCCCGATAGATTGGACGAGGAACTCGGGATGCGCCTGTTCGGTCTAAAGGATGATTAACCTACACGGTTGAGCGTTTGCCTATCCAGCCTAGCTTTTTAGAATGATGGTTATTTAACGGCGATAACCTCGATTTCGACCGGTATGTTGGCGGGCAGTTGTTTGGCCGCGATGCAGGTTCTGGCCGGCTGTTTATCGGGGAAATAGGTTCCATAGACTTCGTTCATCAAGTTGAAATCGGCCATGTCCCGCAGATATACGTTGGCCTTGACCACCCTGTCCAGGTCGCTGCCGGCGGTTTTGAGGATTCTGCGTATATTGTCGAGTGTAATCCCGGTGGCTTTCTTGACGTCTTCAAGCTCGAAAAGGTTCCGTTCGAGGTCGACCGGGCCCGTGCCGGATACGAAGATGAACCCGCCGGCCTCAACCGCGTGGGAATACGGGCCGGCTTTCGCCTGCCCCTCAACGTTGTGTACTTTCTTTTCCATATAGCACCTCTCCTCTATCCATACAATTTTTTACTATTGTAACGGATTCAGGGAAAAAGCGGGATGAATCGGATTCTTGGATTTCCAAGGCTGAGCAATCAGGCAATAGCCTCGATTTCACGCTCGGCGCGGTTGATGATCTCCCTGATGCGCGACAGCTTCTCCGCATCCATGTGCCGGGCTTTCCTCATAATGCTCCTGCCGAGATGACCCATATCACGCATAACATCGCGCATCTCCTCATGGCTGCCGCCCCTGCACCAGTCGTGCATATGAGCTTTGATCTTATCCATGGTCTCACCCCTCTCTTTAAGGAATTCTTTGCCGGAATCCGTGATCGTGTAAACCTTTTTCCCGTCCTGCTCGGACGACTTCACGTATCCCATATCCTCCAACAATTGCAATGTGGGATACACGCTGCCCGCGCTGGGAGAGTAGAAGCCGTAGAAGCGGTTCTCCAGGGCGCGGATTATCTCGTAGCCATGAGCAGGCTTATCCTTCAACAGGTCGAGAATCACGTACTTGAGGTCCCCCTTTTCGAAAAACCTGGAATGATGCCCGCGTTCAAAATACCTTCTGCCAAACATATCAATCCTCCTTGATCAATATATTACGATATATCGTAATATAGCATGATATATTCTGTCAAGCGATATACGGGGGTGTGCTTGGGTAATGCATGTCGGGAGGGCAATAAAAGAGCACACGCAGGGCCGAATTCCGGGACCGTGTGTGCTCTTTTGGTTAACTGAAGTTTTTGAAAAGTACCGCTTTCTATTTGGAAGCGCGCTTCTTTGCCGGCTTTTTCTTCTTCTGCATGCCCTGCTGAATGTTGTCATGGAGCCAGCCTATCTCAAGCCGGCGGTTACTGATTATGTGTGTTTGTAACTGGTTGTCCGGTGTCATCAGGGACTCGAGCTGTTCACAAGTTTTTTCCGCCGTGGCCAGCAGCTTGACCGCATCTTTGAATGAATCGTCCTTCACCCTGCTTTCAATGAATTTGATCTGATTGAACAGGTCCTTGCTGATATCTGCAAATTGATTGGATGCCATGGAGTTACTCCTTCCCTAATGCGGACGATATTTGCAAGCAGAGCTTTTCTGAACTTGTAGCCGTAATTAAATTATACGATACTTAACATAAAATTTCAAATTTAACACGGTATCGTTTGCCTCTCACCGGCGCCGGACCACGAATTGCATTGACGAACTCATGGACAATGTAATAGTCTTATTGGAAGGGGAGGTTGTGCAGTATGAAATCCAGCCATTCAGATATACCGATCGAACGTAACATCGCCATGGAGCTGGTGCGCGTGACGGAAGCCGCCGCCCTGGCTTCGGCGCGCTACCTGGGCAGGGGCGACAAAACGTTAGTGGATGCAGCCGCGGTAAATGCCATGCGTTATGTGCTGGGCTATGTGCACATGGACGGCATCGTAATCATAGGGGAGGGGGAGAAGGACCACGCCCCTATGCTGTACATAGGCGAGCATATCGGCGGCGGCTCAGGACTGAAGGTGGATATCGCCGTGGACCCTGTTGACGGTACCAATCTGGTTGCCAGGGGCCTGCCCGGCGCCATCGCCGTCGTGGCGCTTTCCGCCAGGGGAACCATACACTGGCCCAGGCAGTTTGTCTATATGGATAAAATCGTCACCGGCCCCGAGGCAAAGGATTGCATTGATATCAACGCGACGGTATCGGAAAACCTGAAGAAAATAGCCGTCGCCAAGAGAAGGAAGATATCCGAGCTGACCGTTGTAGTACTGGACAGGCCGCGCCATGAGCGGCTGATAGCAGACATCAGAAACGCGGGCGCCAGGGTGAAACTGATCACAGACGGCGATATCGCAGCCAGCATAGACGCGGCCCTGCCGGAGAGGGAGGTCGATGTGCTGATGGGTATCGGCGGCACACCTGAAGGGGTTCTCTCAGCCGCTGCCATTCACTGCATCGGGGGCGCCATTCAATGCAAGGCCTGGATGCGCGACAGTGGTGAGAGAGAGGCGGCCCTGGCTGCCGGGGTAGATTTCGACAGGGTCTATAAGACGCAGGACCTGATAGACAGCGATGATGTCTTTTTCGCCGCCACCGGCATCAGCAGCGGTGAACTGCTCAAAGGGGTGCGCTATTTCAGCGGAGGGGCGCAGACGCAGTCCATAGCGATGCGCTGCCGCTCCGGCACGGTGCGCTGGATCGACGCCCAGCACAACTTCGATCGACTGGACAAACTCAGTTTCTTTGAAGTACATTGAAAGATGTTCAGTCGGGGCTGATCAAAAGGAGGAAAGTTTAAATGCCACACGCACGGTTAAATACCGCTTATCTCAAAGTACAGGCGACTTTTCCGGACGAGGAACAGAGCAAGTCCATGGAGAAGGCGCTGGCTATCAAAAAGAAGATCGAAGACCTGCTGAAGAAGGAAAAGCTCGAAATATTTGAGGTTGTTCTCGAGACTATTCAGAAGAGCCGCTGATCAGCGCCGCAGGGTCCACCTGCTTAACGTAATCGATCGTCCACCGGGATAGAGGTTTAAACAGCGGCTCCATTTTGATGCCTGCACGTAACGCGATCTCGATCACCGGGAGGAAGAATTTAATCAAGGGATTTACCGCACCGGATAGTGGCCCCAGCAGCCAGGCCAGTATCCAGTTGACCGGACTGAACAATATCACCAGAGCGTCCAGAATTATCAGATCCAGATTCAGGTTTGTCTTCTTTTTATGATCTTCAGCCAGCCCAGTCGGACTTGCACAATCATTTTCCCAGTTGTAGTAGTACCTCAGAAACATCCTCGCCCATTTCTTTAATACAAGGGGATCCATCCTGATCGCATTCAAAATGCTATTGACGAGGGGAGTGCCGACATGTGTCAGAATTCCCGGGCCGAACTGGTAATTGATCCTTCGCTTCAAGTCTTTGCGGTCATGGCTTTCCTGTGCTCTACGCAGATTCCACCTGCCGTTACAGGTGATCGCCCATTGAATAATGCCGTGCGCTCGAATCCTGCGGTTGTATCTCTCCAGAAAGGCGGCTGACGTGTCGTTGGCCTTGATGGCCTCAACGGCTGTATCCGCGGCAATATCCGCCGAGAACCAGGCGGTCGGCACCCCGTCGCACAGCCCTGTGCTCTCCAGCCCGGCCACATCCCCGGCGAGTATCATGCCATCGGTATAGTTGGGCATGTTCCGCAGCTTATCGTCCAGGCCGACATATATTCCGAATCCCTCCCACATCCTGGCCCGCAACCTGACACCGGGCGCTATCTCGTCTCTCCACCAGGGAAGCTGCGTGGTGATATTCTCGTGGTACTCATCGAATAAGCGCCTCAGGTTAGGCACCTGGCCGTCATCCAGCGCCAGGCACTGGTCCTGCATCCAGTGTATGCTGTTTTTATATGGCCAGGCCATCAGCCCGTTGCCGTGGCCCAGGGGTGGAGCTATCTTTTGCTCATCGAATCCCCAGCAGAACCGCAGGCTGTGTCCGAAAACCCTATCAATGATCTCTTTTGGACACTCGTAATCATATGTATCGGCCAGTGAGATAGTCCGGGGCGGATATTTATCTCTTACACCGGCCTTGATCGCCAATATACCCTGCGATCCCTCGCAGTTGATCACAATCCTCGACCTTATCTCCTTACCTCTTTCAGTTACAATACCTTCGATATGCCCGTTGTTTTTAATAACGTCCACCGCAGTAATGCTGGTCAGCAGTTCAGTTCCGGCTTTGACGGCCTGTTCCGCCTCCCAGGCGCAGAATGGCTTGCAGTACGCATTGTAGCCGAAGGCGATGATGGGAGAAAGAGGCCGGGGTATTCTCAGTTCGACAACCTCGATATCCCCGCTTTTCACGTCATAAATAACGTAGTTCCTTATACCGTCCACCGGCCTCTCGATAGGCGGATTGCCGTCCCGTATGAAAGCGGGTCCGAATAAAAAGCCGTAGATGGGAATGGTGAGGCCGGAGATAACCTTTTCCCCGGGATTCTCCGACCTTTCCAGCATGAGTGTTCTCAGGCCGGCATCGGCGCACTTTTTAGCCGCGACGGGTCCACCAAATCCCGCCCCGATCACAATAACATCGTATTCCCGGTGCTTCATCCTAACCCCAGTCGCTCCTGTATCCGGTGCCGCCCGACGGCCAGCGGAAGACTATTGCATCTTCCCCACAGACATACCAGCAAGAAGCGCATTCCATGCATTCAGCCAGGCTTTTGATCCTGGCCAGCTTCTTTTCCATCTCGAAACAGCGGCCCAGGCAAACCTTTATACAATTTCCACATCCAGTACATCTCTTTTTATCGATCTTGATAAAGGCGCCCGTATCCCCGATCCATTCCACACCCGGATATCTGTCCGAAGTCCTCGCTATCTTTTCACCCATGATCACAATAATATATCATTTTATATGGAGGATTGCCGTAACAGACATGGTCGACCACCACGGGTCCGACGAGCATCCGCGAGACCATTTTATATTTGATTTGGAAAGAAAAAAACAGTGGAGTATACTGAATTTGTTGGAAGTGCTGCCGGGTTGGTATTCGAGCACCCTATCCTGAGGAGGACGGCATGAAGTTTCTCAAATTATTGGGCAATATTTATCTGGCGTTGGGATTGCTTGTACTGCTTGCGCTGTTTATTTATGACTGTGTGGCCAATGATAAGTTCCTTCTTCACTTCATTGGGATAGTTCTCGTAATTCCTGCAATTATATTTACCATGTGGAGGCTCAGCGAGGATATCGAGGGCTGCCTGAATCGAAATCAGAAGTTACTGAGCGAACTTTCACAATTCCGCGACAGTTTATGGGACAAGGCCAAGCAGTATCGCGCTGATATCAATGCTTATTTAGATTCGGTTAAATCCGCTTGGTAGTACTTGCTGTTTTGCGGCAGGTTCACCGTAAAATCAGGCAGTGCTTTCAGAATTAATTATATCTGTAATATACTTTCCATGTGGGCATCAAACCAACCACCTGGAAACAGGTCATACTTTACCTGGCCGTCCTTGCCGCGGCTTACTTGCTCTTTAATTTATTAAGCGGCAACAACACCCTTTTCAATTGCACGCAGCCCGCATCTCCCCTTGAGCAGGCAACCCCTGCTGCAACGGAAAGCCAGGTGGATATACCCTCCGGTACAGAAGTAATTGCCGTCGCTGACCTGCCTCCCGAAGGCAGGACTACGCTGGCGCTGATCAAGAGTGGGGGACCCTTCCCCTATTCCAAGGACGGCACGGTATTCAGCAACTACGAAGGGCTGTTGCCGTCCAAATCGGGCGGATATTACCACGAGTACACGGTTATCACGCCGGGCTCGCACGACCGGGGCGCACGACGCATAGTTGCAGGCAGCAGCGGGGAATATTACTATACGGGCGATCACTACAGGTCATTCAAGTTGATACAGGAGTGAGGTATGGAAGACTGGGCAGGTATATTCAACACATATTTGAACTCGGGAGTTTACCTGGCGGCGCCGGCTGCCGACGCCGCTATCCGCGATGCCGCGCTGTGCAGAGAGCTGGAGTTTATGGAGGTCGATTTAAAAGGTGTGAAAGATAAAAAGGGATTTCTGAAGAAAGCGGCGTCCGGGCTGGGCTTTCCCTCATATTTCGGTATGAACTGGGACGCGTTCAGCGATTGTCTGACGGACCTGTCATGGAGGCCGGCCGCCGGATACGTAGTGCTATTCAAGAACCACCAAATTTTCGCCGTAAAAAATCCGCCGGATGCGCATATGGCAGAGCGGATCTTCGATTCCACGGCGCAGTACTGGAAACAGAAGAAAACGCCTTTCTACGTAGTCCTTCATCAAAAAACACCCTGAGGGGGAGGCTGAATATATCGAACAAACAGATACAGAGGATGGCAGAGAAGTTCATCGCCGTATGATCATAGCCGATCTGTTAAAGAAGTCGTTAAAAGTTATCTCAATCTTCTAGGAGGCGGTCATTTAAGGCTGCTCAAATACATGCAGATGGCGCCGCAGGCGGCGACATTCAGGGACTCCGCCTTCGTACCGGCTATGGGTATTCTCACTCTATAATCGGCCTTCTTGAGCAGTGATTCTGACAGCCCAGCCGCCTCGTTGCCCAGCGCAAGCACCAGCCTGGCAGGCTCTTGCAGTAACGAAGGTACCTGCGTTCCCCTCAGATCGGCCGCCGCCAGGATATAGCCCATCTTCTTCAGATCGCCTACGAGGTCGAGATAGGCGACCGTTCTTCTGATCCAGAGAGACAGGGCGGTGCCCGCCGTAGATTGTATGCATTTGGGGGAGAAGGGATCGGCGCATTTCTCGGTCAGTATAATCCCTGAGTAATTGAAAGCGGCTGCAGTGCGGATAAGCGTACCCACGTTGCCGGGATCCTGTATATCTTCCAGCAGCAGGATCCTGGACCCGGCATCTGCAGGCGGCTTATCAGTATATGTGTCGGCCGGCAGCTGCACCACCGCTGCGATTCCCTGGGATACGACTGTGGAACTGATGGATTTCATCTGGGCGGGTGTCAGGCATCGCAGTGCGTAGCGGGCATAGCCGGAGGGCGGGTCACCCGTATACAATATCTCCAGTATACTGCCGGGACTGCTCTCGACCACCTGGTCGATGGCGCGCGGACCTTCCAGCAGAAAGGCGCCTGTTGCCAGCCGGCCTTTATGGGCGGAAAGCTCTTTGTACCACTTGAGCGGCTTCAGCGGTTGGCCCTCCAGTGTTTGAGAAATTCAATTGCCGCCGGCATCAGCGAAACAATGATTATGGCCAGTATAAAGATCGAGAAGTTCTCTCTAACGAAAGGCAGGTTGCCGAAGAAATATCCGCACAATATAAAAATCGTCACCCATAGCAGGCCGCCCGCTACGTTGTAGAAAAGGAACCTGGGGTAGTTCATATTGCCGACGCCCGCCACGAAAGGGGTAAAGGTTCTGAGGATCGGCGCAAACCTGGCCAGCACGATGGCCGCGCCGCCGTACTTTTCGAAAAAAGCGTGGGTGCGGTCGATATATTCCCTCCTGACATATTTGTAATCTCTGATGTAGACCTGTTCCCCGATTCGGTTGCCGATGTAGTAATTGAAGCTGTCACCCAGCGCGGCGGCCAGCCACATCAACAGGATCAATACCCATACATTCAGCGTGCCCAGCGCCGCAAATCCGCCCACAGCGAAAAGCAATGAGTCCCCGGGTAAAAAGGGAGTCACAACCAGGCCGGTTTCGCAGAATATGATAACAAACAGTATTCCGTAGACAAAGATACCATACTGCTGAATGAGGTCGCCAAGGTAGATGTCGATGTGAAGAACGATATCCGTCGCCCTGAACGCCCACTGCCAGGCGGCCGTATCTTTAAAAAAAACAGTAGCCACGACGATTGCTGCCAGCAGGATCAGGGCGACGATGATACAGACCAGCAGCAGCCTGTTGGACAACACCCCGTCACGTTTCCGAATATCAAAATCCTTTAGTCAACATTAATAAAAGGGGCCGCCTCTGAAATACCAGGGATAGTAATAATAGGGCGTTATATAGGAGTTGTATCCTTCCCGCAGCCCTTTATTGTACCCTGCTGTTTCTCCTTCCTGATAGCCCTGGTTCTTGCCCTTGGCATATCCTTCATCATACCCGGCCTTGTTACCCTTGTCATATCCCGCTTTATCACCGGCCTGGAATCCGAGGTCGTAGCCGATTTTTTCGCCGTTCTCGTAGCCCCGGGTGAAGCCGGCCTTGTCGCCGTCCACCTTCCCCCTATCGTAGCCTGCCTGGTATCCGCTGTTGTTGCCCCACAGGTACCCGCCGAGCAATGCAGCGGCCAAGATGATGACTATGGCTGCGATGATCAGACCGAGGACCCATCCACCGAGGGAAAGCGCAAATTTACCTGACATGGCGCACCTCCTTTTCTTCAAGGGCTGGCGAAACTGCTGAAGCTGCCATATTTTCCAGTCCCGTAGTTAGATTGTACAACCTTTGATATGGACTGTGAATTTCCAACGTGATACTCTAATGATAAGATAAATTAACCGTGGGGGTGCTGCATGTTCAAAGCTGGTAAAATCCTGCTTATCATCGCCGGTTTCCTGCTCATTGTGGATGCTGTCATGATGGTTCTCGGAGTTCCCAATCCCTTATTAGGCTGGCCGCTGCCATGCCCGGTGACTCTGACGTTGCTGGGGCTTGGTATACTGCTCACTGCTTTCGGCAGCAAGACCTGCTGTAAGTAAGACGGATACAAGCGAATAGACGTGGTAAGAAAAGGTAGGATAGCCATCCTGACGGGTGGTGGCGATTGCCCTGGAATAAACGCCGTGATCCGGGCGGTGGCCAAGAAGGCCATGCTCGAACTGGAGATGGAAGTGGTGGGGATATCAGATGGTTATGAGGGGCTGCTGCACAACCGGCATCGAATACTCCATTACGACGACGTATCCGGCATTATCAACCTGGGCGGCACCATACTGGGCACATCTAATAAAGCCAATCCCTACAGGTGCCCCGTTAAAAAAGAAGGCTCCCTGGAATTCAAGGATTTATCAAAGGCTGTTATCGATAATTTCGCCCGGCTGGAGGCTGAATGTCTGGTGTGTATCGGCGGCGATGGCACGCTAAACATAGCAAACAGGTTGTATAAAGACGGCCTGCCTGTGATCGGCATCCCCAAGACCATCGATAATGATATCAGGGGGACGGATATCACTTTCGGATTTGATTCAGCGGTGTACGTCGCCACGGAGGGGATGGACCGCGTGCGCACCACCGCCCAGTCGCATCACCGGGTGATGATCGTGGAGGTAATGGGGCGCAACGCCGGCTGGATCGCCCTGCATGCCGGTATCGCCAGCGGGGCGGATGTGATACTTATCCCGGAGATCCCCTACGACCTCGATATCATCACCGATAAAGTTGATGACAGAAACTGCAGGGGTAAGAGGTTTACCATTACCGTGATATCGGAGGGCGCCAGGCCGAAGGGTGGGGACAAGGTGGTTCAGAGGATCGTCAAGGAAAGCACTGACCCGGTCCGCCTTGGCGGCGTAGGCTTTGTGCTGGGATCTCAAATTGAAGCTAAAACGGGGATTGAGACGCGTACGGTTGTCCTGGGCCACCTGCAGCGGGGCGGCGTGCCCACTCCCTTCGACAGAGTGCTTGCCACAAGGCTGGGCACCAGGGCTGTGGACATGCTGATGGACCGCCTCTACGGTCATATGGTGGGGGTTAAAGGAAACGATCTGGTGGAGGTGCCTCTGGAGGAAGTCGCGCGCGGACAGAGGCGTGTGCCCGTCGGCAACGATTTAATTGTCTCGGCCAGGTCCGTGGGGACCTGTTTCGGAGATATCAGGGATATCAATCCGGAAGGCTGACGGGACCCGCGTTGTTCCATGTCACTTCTGGCCGGGGGATATCTTGTAATTATTGCAGCCGTTTGAGCGCACGTAGTACATGCATTTATCGGCGCAATTTATCAGAGTATCGATGTCCCTTCCATCATCGGGAAACACGGATGTGCCGACGCTGACGGTGACCAGTATTTTATGGCCGTTGACCAGGAAATGATGCCTGAAGGCGTCCACAATCTTGTGATTGACCTTGTCCACGCTGCGGATATCCTCTATCTCGGGTACCACAATGGCGAACTCGTCTCCGCCTACGCGCGCCACAGTATCGCTCTTGCGCAGCAGCCCGGTCATTCGTTCGGCTGCTGCCTTTAACAGATTGTCTCCCACCGCGTTGCCCATAGTCTCATTCACGGTATTGAACTTGTCGAGATCGAGAGACAATACGGCCACCTTCTTTTTGCTGCGCTGGGCATGTAATAGGGCTATTTGAGCGCGGTCGCGGAAGAGAGTCCTGTTGGGGAGTCCCGTCATGGTATCGTGCGTGGCCACCAGCCGTAATTCGCGCTCCAGCCGCTTTCGCTCTGTCGTATCACGGATATTGCAGTGGACGACGCGGTTGTCGTTGATCTGGCATACGGTGGATTCGATCTCCACATCCAGCCGGCGGCCGTTTCTCGTCTCTAAAGGGAAATCTTCATAGCGCAGATGGTCCTGTTGTTTGAGATGATGCGCCGCGGCCCTGCTTTTTTCGGTATCTATGAATGCCTCCATATCCCACAGGTTTTTCCCCAGCAGATCATCATGAGTGTATCCCAGCATTTTCAACAGATGGGGATTGGCGCGCTTGATGTTGCCCGTATCCGCATCGAGTATCACGATTCCATGCTGTGCACCCTCAAAGAGCTGTCGATATTGATGCTCGGAGTTCCTCAACTCCCGCTCAACAACTTTAAATTCGCTTTCCAGAGATTTAAGCTGTTTGACCTGCTTACGCAACTTCTCCAGTTCAGCGACGAGCTGCTTCTTGGTTTTGGCCTCTTCTTCCGGCATAGATACCTCCGTATATGCTTAAAAGTTGATCAGTTACGATATATAGCGGATATGTTCCCTCAGGGCGGTCTGCAATTTCAATTTAGTATTTATTAGGTTGTTTGTCAATGTTTATTGTATAATAGATCAATAGTTCAAGTTTAGGTTATCACAAGCTTATTATAATCCTTCCAGAATTATCACAAGCCTCGGATGGCCCGAACCCCGCTAAATATACTAAAGAGGTCATTCATTGAGTTTCGAGAATTTCAATCTTCATCCAAGCATCATGGATGGTGTACGGGCACAGGGTTACACCGAGCCCACACCCATTCAGTTGCAGGCCATACCCCCCATTATGCAGGGGCGTGATATCATAGGCCTGGCGCAGACAGGCACGGGTAAAACGGCAGCCTTCCTGTTGCCGGTGATGGACCGCCTGCTGAAACTGCCGCGCGGGCGCATCGGCGCCGCGGTCATTTCGCCCACCCGTGAGCTGGCCGAACAAACTTGCGAGGCCATAGATGCGCTGGGACAGTACACCGGTTTAAAGAGCATTTCTGTTTACGGCGGTGTAGGCATGGACCAGCAAATCCGCAGGCTGCGCAGCGGCGTCGATATCATCGTGGCCTGCCCCGGCCGCCTGCTCGACCACATCTGGAAGAGCACGATAGACCTGTCCTTTGTCGAGATGCTGGTCATCGACGAGGCCGATCGCATGTTCGATATGGGCTTTCTGCCCGATATCAGGAGCATACTAAGGTGCCTTATCAGGCCTCGGCAGACCATGCTTTTCTCCGCCACCATGCCGCCCGATATTCGCAGGCTGGTGCAGGAGGCTCTGCGCATTCCTGTCACTGTACAGATCGGGCATGCGGCGCCGGCTGATACCGTATCCCATAGTATCTATCCGGTGAAACAACACCTGAAGATAAAGCTGCTTACGGCGGTGCTGCGCAGCTTCGAGACAGACTCGGTGCTGGTCTTTACCCGCACCAAGCACCGAGCCGACCGCGTTGCCCTGCAATTGAAAAGGTCGGGCTTCAGGGCCACAGCCCTGCACGGTGACCTGGCTCAGAACAGACGTCAGGCGGCTCTGGACGATTTCCGCGACGGCTCGGTTAAGATACTGGTAGCCACGGATATCGCGGCCCGGGGCATAGACGTCCTGAGCATCTCGCATGTTATCAATGTAGACATGCCGGAGAGCGTGGATGCGTACACACACCGCATTGGCCGCACCGGCCGTATCGATCAGAAGGGCGATGCCCTGACATTTGTAACGGCCGCTGACGCCGCTCTGGTCAAAGATATTGAGAAGGTGCTCAAAACACCGCTGGAAAGGCGTAAGCTACAGGGGTTCGATTACGATGCCCCGGCTCCCGCGGTGTCCGAGGAAGGAAGTCAGCGCCGCCCCGGTTTCGGAGGGCACAGGACGCAACCGCAGCGGGCCGCGGGCGCACGCAGGCGTTAAACGGTTAACGTTTCTTGCGCCTGCCCATGATGCCGTAGAGCATGATATCCAGCACGGCCGAGTATATGTGTCCCACCGACGTGCCGTACGATAGCACCAGCGGGCTCTCGGCAACGTAGAGCGTCGCCTCTGAAAGTATCGTCTGCACCAGGTTCCAGTCTGTCTCAGAAGGAGTGATCAGCCCATCCCGCTTGGCCGCGTTAAAAACACGCCTGTATATCCCACGGATCGAGGCCAGACGAGCGATCTGGTACTCTGCGAATATCTCCGGATAAAGCTGTTTGAGCTCGATAATGCGTGTGGAGATGTCCCCTTTGGGCATTAAAGACACCGCCTCCTTGATCAGCGTGGCGGATTTCTCGGTATCGTAGTACCTGTGTTTATCCATGCTGGCCAGCGCCTCGTTAAGCACATTCACCATGTGCAGAATGCTGGCCCTTATCAGTTGCCTCTTATCTTTAAAGTAGCGGTACACGGTGGCCCGTGTCAGTCCGCAGCGCGCTGCAACATCCTCGATAGTAGTTTTTTTTATACCGTGAGCAAGGAGAACGTACAGGGCGGCGTCGACGATCTTCTCCTCGGTCTGGTTGTACTCAGACATGATATGATATTAACATACCCTGTAACATTTGACTACTGATTTATCAGGAGGTGACGGCTTTGAAAAAGACGTGTATAGATAACGATTTCCTGCTTAAAGCGGGCCCCTACTCGCATATAGTTGAAGCGGGCGGCTTCCTTTTCCTGACGGGCATCGATCCCATGGACCTGGAAAAGGGCCTGATCATCACAGATGATATTGGCAAGGCCACCGAAATCGTCCTGGAGAACATGAAACGGTCTCTGGAATCGGTAGGAAGCAGCCTGGCGAAGGTTGTGAAAGTGACCGTTTTTATGCGCGATATGGGCGATTTCGCCAAATTGAATGAGGTCTATGCCAGGTACTTTCCCGAGCAGCCGCCGGCGCGGACCTGCGTGGCCGTCAAAGAAGTGCCCGGCAATTTTCAGCTCAAGGTAGAGGCTATCGCTATCAAATAGCCTGGTCCTGTATCTGTCGGAAGACCCTTTTCGCTGCCTTAACCGTGGCATAGATGTCCCGCCGGCTGTGCGCCAGCGAGAGGAAGGCGGCTTCGAATTGAGAGGGTGGCCAGTAGATGCCCTGCTCCATCATACCTCTGAAGAAGCGGGCGAAGACGGCCGTGTCGCAGCTACGGGCGGAGGCATAATCGGAAATGACCTGCTCACTGAAAAACGCTGTGAGCAGGGACCCTTGGCGCGCTACTGACAGCGGCATGCAGCCATCGCAGGCTGCGGCAGCCAGGCCTTCCTGCAGGAGCTCTCCTTTCTCCTCGAGCTGGCTATAAACTGACGGATCACCCAGAATCTCGAGCGTCGTTATACCGGCGGTCATGGCCAACGGATTGCCGGAGAGTGTGCCTGCCTGGTAAACCTTTCCCGACGGCGCAACCATCTGCATGATGTCACGCCGTCCACCGTAGGCGCCCACCGGCAGGCCGCCGCCGATTATTTTCCCCAGGCAGGTGAGGTCAGGCCTTATCTGATAAAGCTGCTGTGCACCGCCGTAGGCCACCCTGAATCCGGTGATGACCTCGTCGAAGATGAGCAGCGCGCCGCACCTTCTGGCCAGACGCTGCAGGCCGCTGAGGAAGCTCCTGGCCGGATGTACCAGGCCCATATTGGCGGCTATGGGCTCAACGATAACGGCGGCGACGCTGTCAGGATACCTGGCCAACAGCCTGCGCACCGAGTCCAGATCGTTGTAGCCGGCCACCAGCGTATCCCGGGCTGTGGACGCTGTCACGCCGGGGGAATCCGGTATGCCGAGCGTGGCCATGCCCGAGCCGCCGCTGACCAGCAGGCTGTCGCAGTGCCCATGATAGCATCCGGCGAACTTGATGATCCTGTCCCTGCCGGTGAAAGCGCGGGCCAGGCGGATGGCGCTCATGGCCGCTTCGGTACCCGAGCTGACGAAACGCACCATCTCCATTGAGGGCAAGGCATTGCATATCATCGCAGCCAGCCGCGTCTCCAGTTCCGTGACAGCTCCGAAGCTCGTACCCTTGCCCGCTGCGTGTTTCAACGCTTCGACAATGCGCCGGTCTGCGTGCCCCAGTATCAGCGGACCCCATGAACAGACATAGTCGATATAGCTGTTGCCGTCTGCATCAAAAATCCGAGAGCCCTTACCTTTCACGATAAAGCGCGGGACGTCCCCCACAGCCCCGAAGGCCCTGACCGGGCTGTCCACGCCTCCCGGCAGATAGCGCCGGGCACGTTTGAACAGACGCTCGGAATTCTTGATTGTTTTCATCGCATTAAGCCTGCCCGGCAAGCCATGCGGCGGCTTCCCTGGCGTGGTAGCTGATAATGATATCCGCCCCGGCCCTTTTGATGGAACCGAGTATCTCCAGGGTGACCCTTTTCCCATCGATCCAGCCGCGCGATGCGGCGGCTTTGACCATGGCATATTCGCCGCTCACGTTATATGCAGCCAGCGGGCAATTGAAACTGTCCCGCGCCCGGCGGATAACGTCCAGGTACGCCAGCGCCGGTTTGACCATGACGATATCGGCGCCCTCGTTGATGTCCTCTTCGATCTCTCTGAGCGCCTCGCGCACGTTGGGAGGGTCCATCTGATATGACTTGCGGTCGCCGAACTGGGGAGCCGAGCCGGCCGCCTCCCGGAAAGGCCCGTAAAAGGCAGAGGCGTATTTAGCTGCGTATGACAGTATCGGTATATGGCTGAAGCCGTTGCCATCCAGCGCTTTTCTAATAGGCATCACCCGCCCGTCCATCATGTCTGACGGCGCAACCATGTCCGCGCCGGATGAGGCATGGGAGAGGGCCATGTCGGCCAGAAGAGGCAGCGTTTTGTCGTTATCGACATCGCCTTTGACGATCACCCCGCAGTGGCCGTGGTCGGTGTACTCACACAGGCAGACATCGGTGATCACTATCATCTGCGGAGCGGTTCTCTTTATAGCCCGCACGGCCTGCTGGACAACACCCTCGGGATCGAGGGCGGCCGAGCCTCTCTCGTCCTTCTTGTTCACCACACCGAAGAGCAGCACGGCGGGCACTTTAAGCCGAACCAGTTCATCGATCTCGGCGGCAAGCTTATCCACGGAGAAATGGAAGATGCCGGGCATGGCATCAATCTCGCTCTTTATGCCCTTGCCTTCCACGATAAAAAGGGGGAAGACAAAGTCGCCGCAATCCAGCTGGGTTTCCCTCACCAGCGATCTTAGCGCGGGGCTTTTTCTCAGTCGGCGCATACGTAATTCCGGAAATACTGGCATTCAGGCCTCCTTGTGGAAGTATTCCTCCACAGCTTCGATCAATCCCGCCATAGTCTGCTCTTTAGCGAGTATATGCGCTTTCAGCCCCGCTTTTACGGCTGTCGCCGCAGTCTTGGGGCCGATGCAGGCTATTTTAGCTTTGATCTGTTTGATCTCTTCAGCGCTCAACCCTGCCAGCAGGTTGGTCACGGTCGATGAGCTGGTAAACGTGATTACGTCCAGCTTGCCGGGCAACAGCAGGTCCTTCAGCCTTGATAGATTTCCTCGTGGCCTGACGGTATGGTAGACTGCGACCTCGTCTACCCGCGCACCAAGCTTTCTCAGACCCTCCGTGATCTCATCGTCGGCTATGTCGGCGCGGGGCAGCAGGAAGCGTTTTCCCTTGATATCCGCGTTACGCAGGTCTTTGAGGAAACCCTTGCCGGTGTGGACTGCCGGTATGTAGTCCGCCGTGATCCCGTATGTATTAAGCGCTCTCGCCGTCATAGTGCCGATGGAGCCTATCCTGAGGCCGGCCAGGGCACGGGTATCCTTCTGCATCTCACTCATGCGATGGAAAAATGCATGGACACCGTTGGCGCTGGTGAATGCCAGCCAGTCGTATTCGTTCAAATGCGAGATGCATTTGTCCAGTTGCTGCTTTGCTCGGATGGGACGTATCTCGATAGAGGAGAAACGCACGGGCTGTGCGCCGCGCCGGAGGAGCAGCTTCTCTAGGCCTCCGGCCTGGCTGCCCGCGCGCGTGACCAGCACACGTTTGCCGAAAAGGGGGAAGACCTCGAACCAGCGAAGGTCCCGGCGCACCTCCACCACGCGGCCGATGACGATAACGGCCGGGGCTGTCATACCGGACGCTGCCGCTTTTTGAGCGATATTTTTCAATGTGCCTGTGATCGTGAATTGTGTCGGCAATGTGCCGTCTCTGATGACCGCCACCGGGGTGCCCGCTTTCATTCCGTGTTTTAAAAGAAGTCTCGTGATGGAGCGCAGGTTTTGCATGCCCATCAGGATGACCAGTGTGCTGCCGGACCTGGCCAGCATATCCCAGCGGATATGGGAACCTCGCTTGGTGGGGTCCTCATGGCCCGTGAGTATGGTCAATGAGGATGAAAGCCCTCGCTGCGTAACCGGGATTCCGGCATAGGCCGGCACAGCCACGGCAGAGGTGATGCCGGGCACGACTTCGTAGGGGATACCTGCGTCCCTCAATGAGACGGCCTCTTCGCCTCCCCTGCCCAGGATGTAAGGGTCGCCGCCCTTGAGACGCACCACCGTCTTTCCGTGGCGGGCCAGGCTGATCAGGAGCTGATTGATCTCATCCTGCTCGACATGGTGGCTCCCGCCTATCTTGCCGACATAAATTTTTTCGGCTGCTGCCGGCGCATGATCGAGGATAAAGTTGCTGATCAGGTGATCATGGACGACCACGTCCGCCGCGGTAAGGCACTCAACGCCCTTGAGGGTGAACAGGCCGGGATCGCCCGGGCCTGCGCCGACCAGATAGACCTTCCCTTTCTTCAGCGGCATCTCGCATCCTTTATCAGGCTGGCGGCGCCCGCCTTCAGCATCCTGAGCGCAAGCTTTTCGCCGGCTTCCTGCGGCGTATCTGCCAGACCCCGATATGAGTCTTTCATTATTATTTCCCCTTCCCTGTCCGACACCATAGCCTGAATCTCCAAAATATCAGCATGTGCCGAGGCCAGGGCTGCTATGGGCGCGCGACAGCCTCCCTCCACCGCATGCAGGAATGCCCGTTCCGCGGTTATGGCTTGCCACGTGGGCACATGGTTGATCGTTCCGAGGATCTCCTCTACTCTGCCGTCGCCCTCCCTGGCTTCTACAGCCAGTGCGCCCTGACCCACAGCAGGCAGAAAGAATTCCAGGGGAAGGTACCCGGTTATTTTATCACTCCAGCCGAGCCTGAGCAGCGCTGCTGCGGCGACTATTATACCCTCCAGTTGTCCGGAGCTCACACGGCGCAGTCGGCTGTCCACGTTGCCGCGGATACTGCAGACCTCCAGGTCCGGACGGAGGTGTTTGAGTTGCACCGCGCGGCGCAGGCTTCCGGTACCTATCTTCGAGCCGGAATTCAGATCAGCCAGCGGGGAACAGGCGACCAGCGCGTCGCGAGGGTCCAGTCGCTCCGTCACAGCGGCCAGGTGCAGTTGCTGCGGCAGAACGGTCGGCAGATCCTTGAGGCTGTGCACTGCAATATCTATGCTGCGGTTCAACAGGGCTTCCTCCAGCGCCTTGACGAAGATGCCTGTGTCGCCGGCCAGGTCGATGCTCACGCTACGGTTGCGGTCGCCCTCCGTTACGATCTTGATTATCTCGATATCGAGCCCGGGCCGGGCCTGCCTGAGGTCGCGCGCCACCGACTCCGCCTGGATCATGGCCAGTCTGCTTCCCCGGGAGCCGATTACAATC
Organism: Dehalococcoidia bacterium; assembly: GCA_041653995.1. Classification (NCBI taxonomy): domain Bacteria; kingdom Bacillati; phylum Chloroflexota; class Dehalococcoidia; species Dehalococcoidia bacterium. The sequence continues at coordinate 233,924 of JBAZEK010000003.1, read as the reverse complement.
TTATTATTCACAGGTCCTTTCCATCGTTCAGTCCAAAAAGACGGTTGATTATATCTATCCGTTCCGCGCTCCCGCCTTCTTTGAGATACATTATGGGGTCCCTCAATATCTTGTCCACGATCGACCTGGTGAGCAGGTCGACGTGCAGTTTCTCTTCCTCCGTCAGAGACGCCATTTTTTTCATGAAATTATGGTATTGTGCCGCACGGATCTTCTCGGCCCTGCCCATCAGGGACTTTATAACCGGTCGGGTGCTGTATGCCTGCCACCATTTCATGAGTATTTCCATTTCTTCGGCTATGATCCCCTTGACGGCTGCCACCTCCGATTCCCTCTCCTGGCGATGGTTGTCCGCCAGCTCGGTAAGGTCGGCTATATTGTGGAGATGCACGTTGTCGATGCTGCCGACATCCGGCTCGACGTTGCGCGGCAGTGCGATATCTATGATGATCAGGGGTAGTTGCGGCCTTTCGCTCATAACGTCGCTCACCTGCCTGTGACGAAGCACCGGGTGGGGCGATGCCGCGCAGGCGATAACGATGTCGGCGCTACGCATCTCCACCGCCAGCTTACCCGGGCCGACAGGACGTCCGCCGCAAGTGCCTGTTATCCGTACTGCGCGCTCCAGCGTTCTGCTGACGACCGCAATATCCGCGGCCCCCCTGCTGCTGGCCACCCTCAGGGCCAGCCTGCCTGCTTCGCCCGCCCCTATGATAACGATCTTACATCTGCCGATATCATCCACGATATCCAGGGCTTTGTTGACCGCTATTGAACTGATGGACAGCGGATTTCGGCTGATGCACGTCTCGTTGCGGGCTCGCCTGCCGGTGCTTATAGCGCTCTCGAAGATATGCCGCAGGGGCAGGTTAATCGTGCCCGATTTCTCTGCCTCTATCAGCGCCTGCCCAACCTGGCCCAGCACCTCGTATTCGCCGATAACCATTGAATCCAGGCCGCAGGACACGTTGAGAAGGTGTTCCAGCGCGACCCGGTCGCTCATAACGTAGAGATAGGGGGCAGTGCTCTCCGTCAGGCCCATGCTTTTGCCCAGGAAATCGACGCAGGCCTGCTCAAGGTCTCCAACTTGGCTGCCCGTGGCATACACCTCCGTGCGGTTGCATGTTGAAAGGATGACGCCGTGCTGTAAATTGCGCCGCAGAAGATGACGATATGCAGGCAGGTCGTCCGGGCCGATGGCAGCCTTTTCGCGCACCTCGACGGGCGCCGTGCGGTGGTTTATGCCGGCCAGGCTAACATGCATGGGTATCTTCCGTCTGTGAAATCATTTTGCGCATTTCCTGAGCTTCTCTATCAAATCTTGCTCCGCCTCTTCGACGCGTCCTTCCCTGATGAGCGCGATCATTGAGTCGATATCGATGGTCCGTTGCCAGTCGCTGCTGCTCACTTTCAGTCCCTGTTTTTTGACGCGGCGGCGGACCTTCTCGATTAAAGTGACCAGGGACGCATATTCACTGCCGAATGCGCCTTCCAGCCTGCTGCGGATCTTGCGCGCCAGCGCGGGGCTTTTGGCGGAGGTCGAGACAGCGATCGAGAGATCGCCCCTGCGCAGGATGGAGGGGACGATGAAATCCGACAGCATGGGATCATCCACCACATTGACCGGCACTCTGCGTTTTTTAGCTTCCTCAGCAGCGCTGCGGTTTATTTTGCGATTGCTGGTGGCGACGATGGCGATGGATACGCCTTTCATATCGCCTGCGCGATAGTATCTGTTTACGGCTTTTATCATACCTTCGCTCTCAAGCTTGCGCAGACCGGCGCATATCCGGGGGCTGATGACGGTGATCTCGGCGCCGTGTTCCAGCAGCGCGGCAGCCTTGCGCAAGGCGACCTGACCCCCGCCTGCGATAAGGCATTTCCTGCCCTGCAGGTTGAGATAGACCGGATAATATATCGCCATCGTTTATTTAAACCCTGTACAGTATTCTGGTTTTTTTAAATTCCTTTATGCTGAACAACACGGCGTAATCTGTCAGCCCTGTTCTGTACGTCATCTTTTCGATTGTTTGCAGGCAGGTTGCCCTGTCACGGCTGTGCACCATGGCGAACAGGTTATAACGCCAGGGATCAATAGTCGTCCTCTCATAGCAATGGCTGACATGCCCGTTGGAAGCCAGCAGGCGTCCCAACTCATCCACCCTGCCGGAGGGGGCTTTCCAGCACGTCATGGCGTTGGCCCTGTATCCGGCCATGCGGTGGTTGATGGAAGCGCCGTATCGCCTGATGACGCCGCGGCGCAGCAGCGCGCGGCTGTGCGAGAGCATTTCATCAACGTCCATTCCCATGCTGTGCGCCAGCGGGGTAAAAGGGTCGGCGCTCAGCGGCAGGTCATGCTGAAGGCCATTGATGATCTGTTTGTCAGCCTTTAATAATCGGGCCCTGCCGGGCAGTCCGTTCCCGCTCAGAGTATCCTCTTCCTCTGAGGTATCTTCGATATGGCTGAAATTAGTTCTTAGCTTGAATACCTTGACGGCGGGCAGGGCGATTATCGCCTGCGCATGGGAACCGGCGGAGATGTTCATTACCTCTGCCTGCAAATCCATGCCCGGAGGCACGGACAGGGTCACCCAGATATTGAATTCATGCTCTCTCTCGTATCCGTGGCTGATGCCGGGGTGGGCGACAAGATATTTTTCAGCGCTTCTAATGCGGGATCCATCGACCTTCATTGCGATCAGAGTGCTCTGGAAACCCAGTTTTCTGGCATCCAGCACCGGGCTGATCTGGCGTACGATGCCCTTCTTCTTCAAATTGACTATTCTTGTGATCACATCATCGCCGCTCATGCCGAGTTTGACGCCCATCTCGTTGTACGGTTCCCTGGACAGGGGGAAGCCCGATTGGAGCATACCGAGCAGCCTGTTCTCGGCAGTTACGCGCGCGCTATTCGGCATTTACGCGTTCTCCTGTTGCGCTGCGCGGCTGATATATGCAATACGGCTCGGACTCCAGATGATCGCCCGTGGTCTCAAGGGCGCGGGCCCGGCAGCCGCCGCAGATCCGCTTATATTCGCAGGCCCCGCATTTACCCTTGATGGCGCTGAGGTCGCGCAGCTGTTTGAACAGAGGGGAATCGCGCCATATATCGCCGAACGGCTGGTTCCTGATATTGCCGGCCTCGAGATCCAGGTAGCCGCATCCCTGCACACGGCCTGTGTGAGATATAAAGCAGAATCCGCTGCCGGCCATACATCCGCGGCTGACCGAATCCGCACCGCCGTGATGACGGCCTGTTGCAGGCGAAGCGCCGCGTTGGCTCAATATGCGCAGGTAATGCGGCGCGTCGGTCGGTTTGAAGAATATTTTATCCCCCAGCTCAAGCTGCTTGTCGTATATCCAGTTTAAAGCGCTCTCGTATTCCCCGGCGCTCAGTTCAACGTCACTCAGACCCTTGCCCCTGCCTGTGGGCACCAGGAAAAAGGGGTGGAAGGCTACCGCCCCCTCATGCAGCGCCAGGGATAGCAGATCGTTCAGACAGGCGATGTTCAGCCTGGTCAGGGTGCAGTTGATCTGCACCTCAATGCCCGACTTGCGAATGCTGCGGATGCCGGACAGGGCCGCCTCAAATGCGCCCTGCTGCCCGCGGAATTTGTCCTGCTTCTCCGCTGTGGGGAAATCCAGGCTGACCGAGACGCGCGAGAGCCCCGAGGCTTTCAGACGGGCTGCGACCTGAGGTGTGACCAGCGTCCCGTTGCTGCCCATGACCACGCGCAGGCCCTTGCTCTTTGCATATTCGGCTATGGAATACACGTCCGTGCGCATCAGCGGCTCACCGCCGGTGAGTATGATGATTGGGTTGCCGGCTTCCCTGATCTGATCTACCAGATGGAGCGCTTCTTCGCTGGAAAGCTCGCCACTGTATTCCTCTGAGGAGGAAGAGGCTCGGCAGTGTGCGCAGTGCAGGTTGCACGAACGTGTGATCTCCCATGCCACGAGCTGCAACTGCGGTTCAATCAAGCTTGAATGTGACGGGTCGGCGCTCATTTCGTTAAACCGATCTCCCTGTCGCTGAGGTAACAGGCCGGGTCTTCGGCCCACATGTCTCCGTGCACGGCCTCAGCTCGTACGCGGAGGTTGCCGTTGCACAGGTCGAGATGCGCGCAGCGGGCACAGCGCCCTTTAAGCAGATGCTTGCGGTTTTTCAGGCCCTTCATCACGGGCTGGGACATGTCCATCCAGATGTCGCCGAACTTACGCTCTAAAACGTTGCCTGGCGAATAGCTCTGCCAGAACTGGTCCGGGTGGACGTCTCCTTTATCGTCCACGGCCCCTATTCTTATCCCCGAGTTGTTGCCCCCGTTCATTTTGAGCAGCTCCCGTATTCGTCCGGCGCCTTCGTGTCCTTGCTCTTGCGCCCTCAGGTACAGGTATACCCCGTCCGCATGGTTGCCCACCGTTAGTACCTCCCTGGGGTGTCCGCGCCTGTGCATCTCGAGTGTACGGTCACAGATCATATCCAGAACCCTGCGCTTTTCGGAATGCGTGAGGTCCTGTTCACGCAGGCTGTCACCCCTTCCGGAGTATGCCAGGTGATAGAAACAGACACGGTTAATGTTCTCCTGTTCTATCAGCGAGAACATGTCAGGTATTTCGGTATGGTTGTATTTAGTAATGGTCAGCCTGAGGGACACCCTGATGCCCCTGGCCACGCATGCGCGGATGCCTTCGAGGGCCTGCCGGTAGGCGCCGTCCCTGCCGCGGAAACGGTCGTTGGTTGAGCTTGTGCCGTCTAGGCTGATGCCTACCTCTGCGAAACCTGTCTCCCTGATCTTGTCCGCGGTCTGGGCATCTATCAGTGTGCCGTTGGTGGATAGGGCTATGCGCAGGCCCCGTCTTGCCGCGTACCCCGCCAGGTCGAAAAGATCGTCTCTCAGCAGGGGTTCACCGCCCGAGAAGAGGATGACCGGGACGTTGAATTCAGCGAGATCATCGATGAACTGCATGCCCTGCTTCGTGTTCATGGAGGGTGTCTCTGCCTGGCTGCTGGAGCCGGCATAGCAGTGGATACAGTGGAGGTTGCACTGACGGGTGCAATTCCACACCACCACCGGTCCGGTATCTGCGACCTTCTGAGCCTGTTGGGAGTCCCGATAGCGAAGGCTGTCACCGGGGCTTACTGTGCCGCAGAGCAGGCGGGATATCGATATCATGCCTGTCTTGCTCCACTGCCTGTATACTTCTGGTGTTCGTCTATCATGGCAACGAGAGTTACATCGATCAAGCGGTTGGCAAGCGGTATGGCACCTGCGATGCGCCCGCCACGGGCCTCGCGCTTTCCTGCGAGGCTGGCTGACGCCTGCATGATCAGCTCACGGTGCATAAGGAAAGCCTCCGTCGCCTCGGTCAGCGGCATCCCCATCTCGGCCAGCAGGCGGCCGAAGCCCCTGCCCGTATCGCGGGCAGCAGACAGAGATTCCTCCCTTCTGGCGGGCTCGCTGACATATCTGGCTGTCAGGTTGAGCAAATGGCGGCCCAGTTCGGCCAGTTGACGCTGATGCTCCTCGCAAGGTTTCACAGCTTGAGGAGACCTGTCGAAGAAGCCGCGCGCAATCTCCCTGTGACGGGGCGTGGTATCTTCCAACTCGTTCACAAGGTCTCTGATGCCCAGCACTTTCTGGCCGGAGCGGGTGAGCTTTCGCAGGTCCGATTTCGAGTAGCGCCTGTGTCCGCCCGGCGTCACGAACGCGCTGAGCTTGCCCTCGTCAGTCCACTGGCGCAGCGTGGCTTCGTTGACCCCGAGTATCTGGCTGGCTTCACTTATACCGATCAGGTCTGTTTTACTCATTGTGAAAGTTTATCTGCTAGGCGCTCAACCGGCCGAAGATATATGGTATAGAATTCTATAGAAATATGCAAAATTCTATAGAATCCAGTTCTTACTGAAGTAGATTATGCAGGCCGGCGGTCGTATCAGGATTCCATCTGGAGCTCTATTTTCTCCACCTTGGCGTAGTCTTTCTTGTAGAAGAAAGAGCCGACGAAGAAGAGAGCCGCGGCGACGATCAGATAAATGGGCAAAAATGTCATGGCCGTGTGTATGCCGTAGGCGTCGGAAAAGGCCCCTGTTACTATGGGGCCAAGCGATGAGCCAAGCAGGTGCTGGATGACAACCGCCAGGGCCACGGAAGTGGCTCGCAGCCCGGCGTGCACCACGTCCTGGCAGACGGCCAGCGCGGCAGGGATAAAGCTTGTGATGGCGATACCTACCAGCAGCAGCATGAGGTACTGGCTCATTCCTTCGAGAAATGAAAATGCCAGATAAACGAATACCGCCGTCAGCAGTATGGATATGGCGCAGAACAGCAGCCGGGCTCTCAGGTCTTTCCTGTACCACAGATCGGCTAGGAAGCCGCCCAGCGGCGCCCCGATGATTGCCAGCGCCATGATCGCGCTGGCACGCAGGCCGGCCTGGTCCTCCGCGATACCACCGGCACGATAAAAGTAGGTCGGCAGCCAGGTGATGATCGAGGTGGTAACGAATACGACGGCGGCGAATCCAAGGTATGTGAACCACAGGCTGGGAGTCTGAAGGAACTCCCTGCTGATATCGCCGAAGCTCATTTTCTTCTTGCCTGCGCCCTTGCCTTCGTCCACCGTTTTGACCAGCTCCACGGTTTTGTAGTCCTTCACGAAGAAAAACATGATGGCCACGATCAGGCCGGGTATGGCCACCAGGCCGAAGGCGTGTTGCCATCCCAGTGACTTGGCGATAATGCCGCCCAGGGCGATGCCAACCGCGCTGCCCAGCGGTATGGAGGCGTTCCAGATGCCGAACATGCGGGCACGCTTCTCCTCGGGGTAAAGCCCTGATATCATGGCGGATCCGCCGGGCGCATAGCCCGCCTCTCCGATGCCGATCGCGGTCCTGGCGCCGAAGAGTGCTTTGAAGTTGGGCATGAAGGCGCAGGCCGCCGTAGCCAGGCTCCAGAACACGCCCATCAATCCGATAGTCTTCTTGCGGCTCCAGCGGTCGACCAGTATGGAAACAGGGAAGGTGAAGATGAGGATGGACCAGTAGACCGCGGATACCAGCATGCCGCACTCAGCATCCGAGATACCCCAATCCCTCTGTATAAAAGGGAAGAGGGAGGTGACCACAGTGCGGTCGACGTAGTCGAAGAAATAAAGCAGGAAGAGCAGGACGAATATGTACATGCGGGAAGATGACGATAACTGGTATCGCTTTAAAGCCGGCTTACTATCCATCCTGCTCCTCCGATCGTTATTTATTTTTTCTTGAGATGCAGCAATTCCCTGGCTTCTTCCACGGTCGCGATCTCGAAATCCAGCTCGCGTGCGATTCTGACCGCTTTTTCAACCAGCTCAGCGTTGGATTTAGCCAGTTCGCCATGCGAGATATAGATGTTATCTTCGAGACCGACCCGAACGCTATCGGCGCCCAAAAGCATAGCCATTGTGATCATGGGGAACTCATCCTTGCCGATGCCAAGGGCCTGCCACTTGGAATTGGGGAACATCCTCTTGCCCTCTTCCGAGATATACATAAGCTGTTTGGCCGTAGCAGGCTGTCCGCCGGCTACACCCAGAGGATAATCGATGTGGAAGACCATATTTTTATCGAATACCCCTTCTTCGCAGAGCGCCATGGTATTGTACAGGTGGCTTACGTCCCAGATCTCCAGTTCCATGCCCCAGCCCCTTTCCAGGATGCCCTTGATGATCTTCCTCTGGAAGGGTGGTGTATTGCTGAAAGTGGAAAAACCGTACTTGCCGATCGACATATCAAACGTGCCCATATTGAGCGTAAGCATATCCGGCTCGGGCTTGATATCCAGCAGTGCCAGTTTCTGTTCTTCGGATGCCGGGATGATCTGCCATGTGGTCGTATCCACCCAGGCGCCGATGCCGCCGCCGGCCTCGATTAATATCGGGCACTTTTCCCGTATGCGTGCTACCACATCGCCCCAGACCTTGATATCAGGAGTGGCCAGCATGTGTATGGGATCCCTGGCGTGGATATGGCACAGGGTTGCACCCGCATTATACGAGCGAAGAGCCTCCTCTGCGACCTCTTCAGGTGTAATCGGCAGGTAAGGGGTCCTTTTGCCCAGGTTGGGAAGGTTAGGTGTTTTTTCATGTAGCGTGTTTGAACCGAAAGGCGCCACCTGGATAATCAACTTCTTTGTCATGTATGAAATACCTCCTTAATGTATATAATTGTTATTTAATATAAGCCGTGATGCTGTTGAATTCTTTAAGGTTCTCCAGGGAGGGCTTCCTTTTACCGTCCTCTATCTCCTTTATCACTCTGGTCACCATCTCGTTGGCCGGCGTTTTCAAGCCGACCTCTTTGCCCTTTCTGACAACGTATCCGTTGACGAAATCCACCTCGGTTTTGCGCCCTTTTTCGATATCCTGCCACATGGAGGGTTTGGTGGCCTTGTGGTTGGCGAACCCGATCTCCATTAATCCGGACGCCTTTTCAAAGTCCTGCTTGTTGCGTACCAGGACGATGGATGGGGAGACGCCCATCAGGTCGGCGAACTTAACGCCCGCTTTGATGCCCACATCATAGGTCTCGGTGATCACGGTCAGCGCCACCTTGCGGGCGGCCTCATTTTCGATCACGCCTCCGTAGGTCAGTCCCGCCGTCGTGCCGACACCGGTAAATGAGACGGTGATCAGCAGCTTGGTCCAGCGGTCCCCGATGATATTGTCGGAAATCTCGGTATTGAAGGCTTTGGAAAGCAGGGAGGCCGTATCTTCCACTATTTTGCTCTTACCGGTCGGCCACTGGCCGATGATGAACCCGCCGTCGGTGGTCTGCATCAGCTGGCCCGGCCCTTTATTGGTGCTTCCCCAGGTGATGCTGCAGGCGATGGTGCGCTCAACGCCGACGATTTTGGAGATGGTCTCCTCATTTATACCGTTTTGCAGAGAGACGACCGGGGCGGTCTTTGATATCACGGGTAATACGGATTTCAGCGCATTTTCAGTATGCAGTCCCTTGACCGCCAGCAGGACGATATCGGCCCAGCCGGCGTTTTGTGCGCCGACGAAGTCGCCGGGCAGCATAGCCTTGACCGGTACAGTCATCTCTCTGAAGCCGCTTATCTCAAGGCCGCTGTTCATCCGCTTGATGTGCTCTTTGTCGGCGTCCAGCACTATCACGTTCAGGCCTTGCCTGGTCAGCAGCGCTGCGGTGATGCCGCCGATGGCGCCGCCGCCGACCACTAAAATCTTATTGAATCCCATGGGTGTGTGTACCTCCTTTTGTCCCCGCGGGACGGTTAGACACGATATCCAGCAGTTGACGGTCGATCTCCTGCATGACTTCGTCACGACTGCGCCCGCCGTAATCGTAGAATCCCTTACCCGTTTTCATGCCGAAGTGGCCTGCCTGCACCAGTTCGCTGAGGCGGGCTGCGCGCGGGTCGCTGTGGGCGTTGGGATCAAAGCTGAGAACGGCCTGCCAGATGAGGTCCAGGCCGATCAGGTCCATAGTCTTGAAAGGTCCCATTATAGACAGACGTGGGCCCAGGCCCCGGGTAAAGGCGAAATCGATCTCCTCCAGGGTGGCCACCCCGTTCCCCAGAAAATCGAGCGCTGCAGCCATGATGGCCATGTTGAACGAGTTGACCAGGTAGCCGGGCACTACCCTGTCGCAGATGATGGGACGTTTGCCGATGGTCTGAATCAGGTCAACGGTATCCACGAATGTTTTATCTGAGGTAGCACTGCCGCGCGCCACTTCCACTACCGGCATGACCTCCGGAGGATTGACGAAGTGTGTCAGGATAGTCCTTTCTTTGCGAGAGACCTTTTCAGCTATGTTGTCGATGGAGAGCGTCGAGGAATTGCTGGCCAGAATGGCATGCGGCGGGCAGACCTTCTCCAGGTCGGCGAACACGCGGCTTTTAACGGGCAACTCCTCCTTGACAGCCTCTACGATGAAGTCGGCTTTACCTGCGGCCTCCTCTATCGATGATGTCAGGCTAATCCCGGCCGCGATATCTTTACCACCGCGCCTGCCCGGAGCTGTTCTGTCACCGAACAGACGCGCCATCGAATTGATGCTGGTCGCAGCGCGCTCCAGTGCCGCGGGATCGATGTCGGCCAGTGAAACAGAGTAACCGTGGCGGGCGAAGGATATGGCGATACCCGGGCCCATTACGCCCGCCCCGATGACGGCAATACGTTTAGTTCCGGGCATCGTTTTCTGGCTGCTCCATTTCAAACCGGTCTATAGCAGCGTTGCCGGTATGACCTTCTTTCTCGCTTTTTGAATGTAGTAGAGGCCCAGTCCGACGATGATGGCGATGACGAACAGTATAATCGGCCAGGTGACCTTCTGCATCAGCAGGAAGACGACCAGCAGCAGCATGAAGAGCACGTTTAACACGGCGGCAGCGATGGCCGTGAATGAAACCCAGCCCGGCTTGAATTTGAATTGCGACAGCTTGTACTCCTCGGGATGCGTCTTGTGCAGCCGGGCGGCTGCGATCAGCACCAGTGTGACCATCCACAGCATGCCGAAGTTGAGCATAGCCCCGTAGATGCCGAGGCTCTCGCCGGCCAGCAGGAGCATGATTACACTTAATGCCCAGGGCAGGGTGAGTCCCCAGTGGGGCGTGCCCCACTGCTTGTTGATATTTGCCATAAATTTGGGGAAGAAGCCGTCCTTGGCGTAGGCCATGACGTAGCGTCCGGCGATAGTCATCACCGCATGCACCGTGGAGATACAGGCCATCACGGCGCCGCCGATGATGAAGAAATAGAACCAGAACGAACCGGCGCCGAAGATCAGTTTGCACGCGGCGCCCAGGTCCTTGGATGCTGCAAACTGTTCCCAGTTCATGACTCCGATGGCGACTATCTCGACAAACCAGGTCAGCAGGAATGCGCCGAGTATGGCGATGAGCAATCCTCTGGGTATTGTAACGCCGGCCTTTTTGACTTCATCTCCAAGCTCGATGCCGAACAGTCCTCCGGCCAGCAGTGTGTAGCAGATGGCCGCGGCCGCTATCAATCCTACCGTCTGTCCCAGCGCCGGCGCCATGCCGGGGAATTTCAGATTGCCCGTGAACATATTAGAAAAGTTCGACCATTCGATCTGGGGGAGGCCGCCGAAAATGAACGCCAGCAGCGCGGAGATCAGCAGAAATACCATGGCGAACTGCACCAGGGCGGCGGGCTTGATACCGATTATATTGATGATATAGAAAAGAGTGATGGTGATCAGTGCGATCAATACGACCCAGGAGATGCCCAGGCCGGGCACCATGGCGGGCGCATCCGGGAAAAGCATCATGATGAAGCGCCCGTTGGTGATGGCGAAGAGGGGCAGGCCGCCCAGCGGCATGGCCACCAACAGCACCATCACGCCCGCTACTGCCATGGGGTAGGAGGCGAGTTTGCCGTATTGATAACTGGCCGCCGACTTGGGCGCGATGGAAGTCAGCAGCATGTAGGGTATGATGGCCAGGAAGACGGGTAGGGCGGAGATGATCTGCGCGATGATGAGCGATGGGCCGGTCAGGCCCGCAGCGACATTGGTCAGTGTGAAAAGAGAGCCGCCGATGTTCAGGCCGATCATGAGAAAGATCAGCAGTACCAGTGTGAGCTCTTTTCTGAGTATGCCTTGACCTTGCTGTGTTTCTTCTGTCATCCCATCTACTCCTTACGTTTTTATTTGTATCTGCCGGGAGAAAGGTCAGTCAAGGCATTATACAATTTCCATTCTCCCTGTCAATAGACTTACATGAACAGCCTTTATATCAATTACTTATAGATGCTGAACGCCGTCTCAAAAGCCTGCCGGCTTTTCTGTATGTCCTTCTCGGTCATAACGCCCGACATATAGACGTGGCCGGGAAGTACCACAACTCCTGGATCACCCAGCAGCAACGCCAGCCGGATCATCAGGTCGAACTCGTAGACCTCCAGCACCTGGCTCATATCGAACTTTCCGTTAAGGCCGAAATGCACGATGCTGTAGAGGGCATGGGCCGAGACGTCCATCTTGAGGCCGGCCGCCACCTCGTTGATGAGTTTGGCCAGGTCGGCTGCTCTGTCGATGGAGTTCTGTATATAATTGCCTTTCTCGAGTTCCTCAATGAAGGCGATGCCGGCCGCCATGGCCAGCGGGTGAGCGCAAAATGAGCCCATGGGGAAGAGCGGCCCGAAGTGCTCGGCCCTGGGGTCCAGAGCGCCGACCACCGACATCACGTCCTCGCGTCCACCCACCGCGCCGATGGGTATGCCTCCGCCCACCGGTTTGCCCAGGCAGGTCAGGTCGGGCGTTATGCCCAGCACCTGCTGGACGCCGCCGATGGCTACTCTGAATCCGGTGGCCACCTCGTCGAAGGCCAGCAGGACGTTGTATTTAGTGGTGAGCTCGCGAAGCTGCTTCTGGAAGCCCTCATTGAGCGGCGTGCCACCCGAGGAAGCGCCCAGCGGCTCGAGCACGACGGCCGCCACCTGGTCTTTGTTATCCTGAAGAGCTTTCTCCACGATCCCTATATCGTTGGGCGGCAGGTTGATCAGGTTGTCCCAATGGTTGTTGGGTATGCCCAGGGTGAAGAGGGTGCCCGATCCTGCCGCCAGCGCGTCGTAGGACAGGACGCCGTTCCAGCCGTGATGGTGTCCGGCGAATTTGATGATCTTGTTTTTACCGGTGAAGGCCCTCGCGATCTGGCAGACCAGCTCGGTGGCCTCGTTGCCGGAGTTGACTATTTTTATCTTCTTGATTGAGGGGTAATGCTGCATCACCTTCTGCGCCCACCTGGTGGCGAGCTCCTCGCACATCTCAAGGTGGAAGCCGTATTTATCCAGCGCTTTATCGATGGCCTTGCGGATGGCTGGCGCTTTGTGTCCGATATAGGAGATACCCTGGTCGATGAACATGTCGATGTACTCGTTGCCGTCCACATCGTAAAGCCGCGACCCTTTGGCATTGTCGATAAAGAGAGGATAGGGTCTGTGCCAGATCATGTAGGCGGGTGCGCCCATGGGGACTATGTATTTGCGGGATTCTTCGATCAGTTTCCTGGATTTAGGGGTCTTTTTCTCGTAGGCGGTGATAACTTCTTTGTATTTCTCGTCGCTCAGCTTAGGTATACTCATTTCTTTCCCCCCTTTGCCCGCCCGGCCGAATGGCCTTACAGGCGGCGGACGCCGTTATTTTAATCCACCGTGTTACAAAAAACAACTATTTTGTATAAATTGTTTAATCCCAGCTACGACATCCGTATTGTACTGCACCTTCTGCTGCGTTATACTTACCATAACGCGTGAGCGGAGAAGCGGATGATAAAAGGTGAGCATAAAAAGATAGAATCCGTGGGGCAGAAATTCAATCAACGCTGGTTGACGGATTTGCTCAAGAAGGTCAGGTCGGGGGACCTGTCCCTGCAGGATGCTGTCAGGCAGTTGAGCGTCCTGCCTTACGAGGACATGGTGCATGCCAAGCTCGACCACCATCGGAGCCTGCGCACGGGCTTTCCCGAGGTTGTCTTCGGGCCGGGCAAGACCAGGGAGCAGCTGGTCAGTATTGCAAATAGTCTGGCGGCGCATTCCGGAAGGGTGTTGATTACACGCGTCGACGCCGATGGATTCAGGGCTATTAAAAAGAAATTGCCGGACGCCGTTTATAATGCAGACGCCCGCGCCGTTATTATTGACCGCATTGTGAAAAAGGCGGGAAAACCGGGCATAACCATAGTTACGGGAGGCACGGCGGATATACCCGTGGCCGAGGAGGCTGCTGTCACGGCCGAGATGATGGGCAATAAAATCGAGCGCATCTTCGACGTGGGCGTGGCCGGCATCCACCGCCTGTTCGATCATCTTGAACAGGTCAGGAGCGCCAGGGTAATCATCGCCGTAGCAGGAATGGACGGCGTGCTGCCCGCGGTGCTGGGTGGGCTGGTGACCTGTCCTGTCATAGCGGTACCCACCAGCGTCGGCTACGGGGCCAGCTTCAAGGGCATTGCGCCGCTGCTGACCATGCTCAACAGCTGCGCGCCGGGCGTTGCCGTGGTCAATATCGATGGGGGGTTCAACGCCGGCTATCTGGCCGGCCTGATCAATAGATGAAATCACACAAACTGAGTGTTGAGAGCAAGACCGCTGATAAAGTCGGCCATCTGGAAAATATGCTCGGCAAAATGGGTTCCGCTATCGTGGCTTATTCCGGAGGGGTGGACAGCACATTTCTGTCCGTCACGGCCGCCGCTATATTGAAAAACAGGGTGCTGATTGTTCTTGCTAAATCACCGCTGATGGAAGCAGAGGAATTTCAGGCTGCCAAAAGACTGGCGTCATCGCTCAAACTGAAACTGGCGGTGATAGAGTTCAACCAGCTCGACATACCGGACTTCGCCGTCAATAACAAGGATCGCTGCTATCACTGTAAGCTGAATATGCTGGGTATACTGAATGAGACCGCCCGCGCCAGGCATATCAGATATGTCTGCGACGGCACCAACTACGACGACCTCGGTGATTTTCGTCCCGGCCTGGTGGCTATAGCTGAGCTCGGTGTGCGCAGCCCGCTGGCGGAATCGTTCCTGACCAAGCTGGAGATCAGGTCCCTTGCCAGAAAGAAGGGATTGCCGAACTGGGAGAAACCTGCAATGCCCTGCCTGGCCACCAGGATACCGCACCGCACTCGCATCACGCATGAGTTAATAGGTAAGGTATCGTCCGGCGAGTCCTTCATCCGGGGACTGGGCGCGGAACATGTCAGGCTGAGACATCATCGTGATATAGCCAGGATTGAGGTTGATGATAAAGGATTTGCGACGCTCTTAAAGAAGGACAACCGGCGAGCCGCTGTAGAGGAATTGAAAAAGCTCGGCTACAAACATGTCACGGTCGACCTGGCCGGTTACCAGATGGGAAGCATGAGCAGGTTGGCCATTTAAATAGAGAAAGGATTTTAATGAATAAAATTGCATATTTCGACCTTTATGCCGGCTGCAGCGGCGATATGATAATGGGCGCATTGTTGGATGCAGGGCTGTCCAGGCCGGACCTTGAGAAAGAACTGGCCAGGCTCCCTTTAGAGGGATACAGGATAATAGCCGAAAAGGTAAAAAGGGGTGCCCTGAAAGCGACCTGGGCCCGGGTCATAATTGATGAGGCGGTAAAGCAACCCGACCGCTCATATAGCGATATCGTGGATTTGATCGCAGGCAGCCGGCTCGGCGATGAGTTAAAGAAAAAGGCCCTGGATATTTTCCGCAACCTGGGTGAGGTGGAGGCTAAAATCCACGGGACCAAGCTGGAGCTGGTGCACTTCCATGAGATCGGATCGGTGGATTCCATCGTGGATATAGTGGGAACGGTTATCGGATTAGATCTGCTGGGCATAAATCAGTGTTACTCCTCTCCGTTTCCTCTGGCGGAAGGCTCGATCGAGTGCCGCCACGGCGCCCTGCCGCTGCCGGCGCCGGCCACTGTGGAACTTATAGCGCGCAGACAGTCGCCTGTGGTGAAACCCTGTCATGCCGCCATGCAGGGGAGGGAGCTGGTGACGCCCACCGGCGCTGCAATCGTAACAACGCTGGCTGATTTTAGCCGGCCTGAGCTGAACCTGGAAAAAGTCGGCTACGGGGCAGGCAGCATGAATGCCGATGAGTACCCCAACGTCATGCGATTGTGGACAGGAATGTCGTCCGACCGTGATATTCATGGGGATATGGTGCTGCTGGAGACAAACATCGACGATATGAATCCGCAGATTTACGACTATGTTATGGAGAGGTTGTTCGCGCAGGGCGCGCTGGATGTCTGGTTCACGCACATTCAGATGAAGAAGAATCGTCCCGCCGTTATGCTGAGCGTGCTTTGCCCCGCTGATGCCGAGTCGAAGCTGGCAGAGACCATCATGCGCGAGACGTCGACACTGGGAATCAGAGTTCGTCCCGTCAACAGGCATATCGCCGGCCGCGATATCGTAGAATTCGAATCAAGCTATGGCAAGGTCAGGGTAAAGGTCAAGCGCTTCGATGATGAAATTGTCAGCATCGCGCCTGAATACGACGAGTGCAAGAAGATAGCAGCCGAGAAACATGTGCCGCTGCGCGATGTTTACCGAACGGTTGAGGCCGAGGCGCGCAGGCTGATTAAATAGAGGTTTACCACGGGTCAATAAACGATCGACCGGATGACCCCTGTGATTTTCCCTGTATTGATTTTAGACCGCGCATGATCCAGCGGCGTGTTTCGGCGGGATCAATCACAGCATCGACCTCCATATAGGAGGCCATATTCAAGCCCTTGCCCATGGCGTAGGCCTGCTCCACGAAAAACTTGTAGGTTGCCTCTCGCTCGGCGGGGTCCTTTATCGCTTCAAGCTCTTTCTTGAAGCCATGTTTGACCGCTCCCTCCAGTCCCATCCCGCCGAATTCACCGGTCGGCCAGGCAACTGTGAAGAATGAATCGTGGAAACTGCCCGCCGCCATAGCCATGGCGCCCAGGCCGTATCCCTTGCGAAGCACAACCGTGAAGTAGGGAACAGTCATATGTACTCCTACCACAAACATACGGCACACGTGGCGCACCTGCGCGCGTTCCTCAATTTCGGGCCCGACCATAAAGCCCGGCGTATCGCATAACGACAGTACGGGAAGGCGATGCACATCGCAAAGCTGGAGAAAACGCGCTGCCTTGTCCGCATCGTTCGCCTCTATGGCGCCCCCCATATGCCTGGGATCGTTGGCGATCAAACCGAACGGCCTGCCCTCGATACGGGCCAGCGCTGTAACCATGCCGGGTCCGAAATTCGTTCTCATCTCCAGTACGGAGCCTTCATCCGCCAGGCCTTCTATCACCTTCCTGACATCATAAACCCTCAGCCTGTTCTCTGGTATCAGCCAGCGCAGCCGGCGCTGGTCGGCGGCCTCCCACGTCGGGATCGAGCCCTGGAAATATGAGAGGTATTTCCTGGCAACTGAAACTGCTTCAGCCTCGTTGGCCACCTCGATATCAACCACGCCGTTGCGGGTCTGAATATCGATGGGGCCGATATCCTCCACCTTAACAACGCCCAAACCCCCTCCCTCGATCATAGCAGGGCCGCCCATGCCGATGTTGGAGCCCCTGGTGGCGATAATAACATCACAGCAACCCAGCAGAGATGCATTGCCGGCGAAGCAAGGACCTTCGACGATGCCGATGAGTGGGACCTTACCATTCAAGGCGGCAAAACGGCTGAAAGTGGTGAGATCGAGACCGGCTACTACGTTGGCATCGGTATCGCCCGGCCTCCCTCCACCGCCCTCAGCGAAGAAAACGGTTGGAAGCTGCCACTGGTTGGCAATGTGCAGCATCCGGTCCATCTTTTTGTGGTTGAAAAGACCCTGCGTGCCGGCCAGCACGGTGAAATCGTAGGCCAGTACCATACAGCGGGCTCTGTCATCGCCGAATAAATCACGGTTGACCGTTCCGACTCCCGTAATGAGTCCGTCAGCGGGTGTCTTCCGTATAAGCTCATCCAGCGAGCGCCGGCCGCGCTGCGCGGCTACGATCAGAGCACCGTACTCAATGAAGCTGTTGAGATCGCAGAGGTCATTGACATTTTCGCGGGCTGTGCGCCGGTTCTTGCTGCGCCTCTTGGCTACAGCCTCGGGACGTCGCTCATCGAGAGTGAATGAATGGCGTTCTATTACTTCTGCAAGGTCGGGACGGATAACATCCAGATCGATTTCGCCCTCGGTGGCTTTTGCGTCGGCTGATACCTCGGCCTCCTCGAGGAAGAATAGGGGTGAGCCGGTCTGCACGTTTTCATTAAGCGAGATACAGACGGCCCGCACGTATCCGCTATGATCGGCTGTAATCACATGTTCCATCTTCATGGATTCCAGCACGACCAGTTTTTGGCCCGCTGCAACGGCGTCTCCCTCAATGACTTCGATGTTCACCACACATCCCTGCATGGGTGCAGTAAGTGGGATAGTTCCCGGGGGTGCTGAATGCCACTGAAGGGCGGCATTTCCGGTGGTACTAACCGGGCCGTCCGGGAAAAACCTTTCTTTCTGCCGGTCTGTGATCGCCGCCAGCGAAGCGGCATTATCTTCGATGAAACGTGAATAAATATCGTTATTTTTGACTTCCTGCCTGGCTAAGAGATTGAGAAGTAAGGGAATGTTAGTTTTCACACCGTCGATGCGGAACTCTTCCAGTGCGCGCCGGGCCCGGGCAACCGCGTTCCCGTATTTGTCTGAATGCGATGTGACAATCAGCTTGGCAAGCAGTGAGTCGAAGGCCGGGTTGGTGTTGTAGCCGCTGTAGCCGTAGCCATCCACACGGATACCCGGTCCGGACGGGATTTCGTATGTGTTTAATCTGCCGGATGAAGGTATTACGTTACCGCTCCGATCCATAATTTCCATGTTGATGCGCATTTGCAGCGAGTATAAGCGGGGATTGCGAGCGTCATGCGTAAGGCCAAGGTCTGAAAGTGTTTTTCCACCTGCTATTTCGATCTGCGTCCTGACCAGGTCGACGCCCGTGACTTCTTCAGTGATGGTGTGCTCGACCTGAAGACGGGGATTGGCCTCCATAAAGGCAAATGACGGTTTGCTGCCGGTGGAGCTATGGACCAGAAACTCGAAGGTGCCGAGACTGACGTAATTAACCTGCCGGGCGATACGCAGTGCGGCTCCTGTTAACTCTGCACGCAGTTTTGCAGAGATCGATGGGCTGGGCGCAATCTCGACCAGCTTCTGACTGCGTCTTTGCAGTGTACACTCCCGCTCTCCCAGATGGATCACCTCCTTACCGTCACCGATGACCTGTACCTCGATGTGTCTGGCCCGGGGGATTAGCTGTTCAATATAGACGTCGTTAATTCCAAAAGCAGCATCCGCTTCCGACCGGCAACGATTGTAGGCCTCTTCCAAGTCTTCGATCCTGTAAACAGGGCGAATACCTCGGCCGCCTCCACCCATAACGGCTTTGATTACGACGGCCGCATCAGGGCCCATTGACATGAAGAAAGCCCTGGCTTCTTTCAGCGTAACCGGCCCCCTGGTGCCGTGTATCACGGGAACAGCACATTCTTCGGCTAAATAGCGGGTGCGAGCCTTGTCTCCGAACAGTTCCAGAATTTCCGGACGCGGTCCGATGAAAGTAAGATTTGCCTGCTCGCAACGCTGCGCAAAATCCGCACTCTCGCTGAGAAAACCATAGCCGGGATGCACGGAATCGCACTTTGCTTTAAGCGCAAGGGAAATAATCTGCTGCCTGTCGAGGTAGGCGGCCGCCCCTGTCCCTTTCAGTGCATAAGACCTGTCTCCGGACAGTACGTGCAGGGATTTTGCGTCGTCCTCGGAATATATGGTGACTGTCTGGATGCCGAGATCGGCTGCCGCCCGTGCGACTCGTATCGCTATTTCACCCCTGTTGGCGATGAGGATTCTATGTAATTTCATCGAAGATCCAATCAGGCTTTTCAACCTCCGCTCAGCTATAAAAGTATAGCAGAGTTGTCAATGGACAACGTTTGTCGACTATATGATGGTAGAGTCGACTATAATTCCATCTGCGGTCCGAAGCGTCTTATACCGGGCATTTCTGGTAGAGCATACTGCGCTCAATGTTTTCGACAAGCTGCATATTGATTATGGCTATTATAAACTTTTTACAAGGTTATTTAATAACAGTTGTAACGTTTAAAAACGAGGGAATAGAGATAAGCATGCCGTCCATTACCACCCAATAGAAAGCAACTTTAAAAACCAAGCTATGATAGCAGCAATGGCAAGTAGCATGCGCCAAATGTTCCATATGAGCGACGGTTATGAGCCACTTGATTGGTTTCCCACTATATAGCCCTGGAGTCAGTCTCTTACTGACGGGAATTTTCAATTTGCATCTTGTATTTCGGGGTTCCCTTTTCAAGGTAGAAAAGGAATCGTACCTTTTCTCCTGCCATCAGATGTCTTTCAGACTCCTGACGCAGCTGCTTGAAATCTATTTCCTTCAGTAAAAATGTGAGCAGCTCTAACTTTCGTTGAAGTTTCCTCTTTCCCGGTTTACCTGACAAGAGCTGGGCAAGAGTATCCGCATATTCTCTTTTGGTGATAGTATGAATACAATTTGAAAGGCTGGGCACCATCTCGATCGTCAGCATGGTACTCTCAGTTTCTCTTCAGGTATTATTTTAATGTTAGCCTGGTACCGGCATTGTTCAGGAAAAATATGCCAGGGAACTCCTGAGCCAGACGTGCGGAAGCGCCGAAACCGGTGCAGTGTGATACACCGAGTTTCTGAATCCCGATCTCCTTCAGGTCCGCTATAGTCCTAGCAATCCGTTCCTCGTTGGCAAATATAAGATGGGTACCTCCTATTACGGCATATATATTGTCTTTGCCGGTTATTTTCTGCGCCTGGCGCAGGGTATTAATCATTCCACGATGGGCGCAGCCGAGTATAACTACCAGGCCGAAGTCCGTATCGATCACGAGTGCCAGGTCATCGGCAAGGGCATCAGGCTCCATACCATCGGGATTTTTAGTGAACAGGTTGCCGTCGATCTGCTCATAATCTGTGATCATCGGGATTTCGCCGGTTGTGGTTATGTGTTCAGTAATGGATACCGGCTCACGGCTGATAATGAGACGTGTGCAGATGGTCTCCAGTTCATCCTTGGAAAAGGGTGCGCCAATGGACCGATAGTTATCCGGTCCGAAGCCGACATGTTTGGCAGACCATAAATCCGGATGGCAGATGACACTGGCACCCTTGCACTTTTTCACTATATCGCGCAGTCCACCGGTGTGGTCTGCATGGCCGTGGCTCAATACTATATCATCGATTGATGACAAATCAATGCCCAGGAGCTCGGCGTTATATGCGGCTGACATGCCCGGCCCGGTATCCATCAGGACCTTTTTCCCGTCCGCCTCGACCAGTATACTCAGTCCCCACTCGCCGAGGAAACCATACCCGGCGGTATTCTCGCTTAAAGTAGTTATTTTGACTTCCATCATTTGCTCCTCACGTTTTGCGGATGCTACGTATGTTAAATGGCGATGGTCGAAAACATCGAAAGCCAACTATTGCCGCTGTTTTCATTGTGTAATGTCATCGTAATATGATCACGCCCCGGTTGATGTTTCAGCATAGTCAGACGATGCCAGGGCCTCGCCTATTTGATCGATAAAGTCGGATTGATATTTTTCAATATGCCCATCATCACAGAGTGCTGCCAAATCCGGATCGACCGGTATTTTACCCAGCAGAGGCGCCTGAGCCGCCGCCGCCATTTCTTCCGCCCTGCTTTTTCCGAAGAGTTCAATTTTTTTATCGAGTTCCTTGATATAAAGGTAGCTCATGTTTTCTACCACACCCAATATATGTTTGTCCATTTGCTGGGCCATTTTTACTGCCTTCCTCACTATCATGGCTGTTAAATCCTGCGGTGTAAAGACGACAATCACACCTGAAATGGGAAGGGACTGCATCACCGTGAGAGGAGCGTCCGCAGTGCCTGGCGGCAGGTCGATAATTAAATAGTCCAGACTGCCCCAAAGGACTTCCTCCCAGAATTGAGTGATGGCCTTGCCTATAAGCGGCCCGCGCCATATAACGGCTTCGTCTTCGCTGGGCAGCAGAAGATTGATCGACATGATCTCAATGCCTGATTTGGATGTGACCGGCAAGATGCCGCTCTCGTTTCCTCCGGGACGGTCGGTTATACCAAACATCTTGGGTATACTGGGTCCGGTGATATCGGCATCGAGTATGCCGACTTCAAATCCTTTTCTTCTCAGAGCAACGGCTGTGAGTCCGCTAACAAGCGACTTGCCCACACCGCCTTTGCCGCTCATGACGGCTATGATCCGATTGATTTTGTTCAGGTCAAGGGGTTTGGCGTCACTATAGGCTATATCTACATTTTTTATGTTGTGCAGACCTTTTAAAGATTCCTTGATTTTTGCTGTTATCCAGTTCTGAGAGGATTCGTCCAGGGCGGTTGAAGCCAAAGATATTTTAACTTCGCCGTCGGTTATTGTGATGTCACGTATCAGGTTCATTAAAGTCAGGCTGCGCACTGCATGTGGCACCAATATCTCATCGAGCCCGCTTCTTACTTGTTCTGGTGTTGTCATAATTCCTCCATTTGTAGTGTGCTAATTGACGCGATCTTTTAGAAACTGAGAACCTTGTTGCACTCTTCTATCCACTCAGCTTTTCATCCAGCATTAAAGCATTCCAGGTTATATCTGTACCATCGTAGGGGTTACCATTTATAATAATGAGTACCTTCATAAATTACTCCTTTATCCAGTACAAAGCTATGAGCTTTTTTGTTTGACTACTAAACCGATTACGTCATCGCCCTATCATGCGAGGTCGCCCTCCCATGGTCTCGACGTCCTTGCAGCCGATCCCTTTGATTGTGAACGATATCTGGTAGTCCCTGTCAACGTTGCATTATTTCTTTTTGGTGCAGGCTTTTAACACTGTGTCCTTATCCAGTTTCTTAGTGCAGAAGAACCAGTCGTAGCATTTCATGTCTTCTTTGCCGTCCATCCTGTCCTTGGCCACGCCACACGAGCCTGCCGGAGGGACTATTACATCATCGCCCGGCCTCCAATCAGCTGGAAGGGCAACAGAAAACGCATCTGCTGTCTGTAAAGCGATTACTATCCGATGAAGCTCGTCGAAGTTCCTGCCAAGGCTGAGCGGGTAATAAATAATGACCCTGATTATTCCTTTGGGATCGATCACAAACACAGCGCGTACTGCCTTTGTGCTGCTTTCCCCCGGTTGGATCATCCCGTATTTTTTAGCTATCTCCATGGTAATGTCTTCAATTAAGGGGAATTTCACCTCTATATTTTTCATGCCTTTATACTCGATCTTATCTTTGATCGTACGTAGCCAGGCAATGTGGCTGTAAAGGCCATCGATAGACAGCCCAACGAGTTTACAGTTCACTTCGGCGAACTTCTGCTCCATGCTGGCAAAGGTCATGAATTCCGAGGTGCATACAGGGGTGAAATCCGCCGGGTGGCTAAATAAAATGACCCAGCTTCCTGCAAATTGCGCGGGGAAATCGATCTCTCCCTGCGTAGTCACGGCCTTAAAAGACGGCGCCTTGTCACCGATCCTGGGCATTGAGACTGCATTGGATTCTGCGTTTTGTTCCATGACCTCCTCCTTTTTATCGCTCATTTATTTCAACCGATTAAAAACCGATTAATGCAACCGATCCATCAGGTTGGGCAACTTGCCCTCTGCAAATAATTTAATCGCATCTTCAATGCTTGAAACATCGGTTACAATTGGTTCGATATTGTAGCTTTTCATGCTGTCATAGGCGCCCATACCCATGCCTCCGGCGATCAGTACATGGCAGTCTTTAATCGCCTCAGCCATACTGGCGTGTTTTCTCTGTGAATCTGTATCGTATCCGTGCGGACCAGTTGCGGCACCATGTCCGCTTTCCTGGCTGGCGAAATGGCGATGTCCCAGCTTGTCGCGCCTCTCCTTGCCGGTGATCTTCCCGTTATCCATGTTAAAGACCATGTAGTATTGCGCCCTGCCGAAATGCTGACAGATTGTAGATTCGTCGTCAGTGACCACTGCGATTTTCATAGTTTATTTCTCCTGTTTTAATCAACAATTAACTTGCACTGCAGGTTGCCTGCATCATAGTCTACCTTTACTTTAACCTGCTTGCCCTCGGAAAGCAGTCTCTCCGCCTCGCTCCGCAGCTTCTCTAAGTCAGGAGACTCCAACAATGCCAGCAGTGCCTCATAACGCTGCTGCAATTCTTCATCACTGGATTGCTCGCTGAGCAATGCGAACAGGCAGTTATCCAGCTCTTTCTCGGCAAGACACTTCAAGCACCTGCCCGGTACTTCGTTACAAGTATAGTTAGGCTCAAGATTGATTCTTTCCATTTCAGTCATCGCCACCTGTTTAAATTTTCCGGTGGGGTCCTGCAGGACGGGCACCGGCACTATCGGATTGTACTTCATACGTAAAAAGCAGACAAATGTAAAAAGATCTTTTATGCAGGTTTCGTTTCGATTTAATATCTGATTCATGCTGATTATATTAGCTACGCTTGAGGTCTGCGGCGCTTCGTTTGCTGTTGATTTAGTGGTAATACAGCCGGCTTTGCAGCTTGGTAGACGTCAATAACGTGCTTGAAGCCGGAAAAATCTCTCCTTATTTGAGATAGCTCAGATCGATTCAATGGTTTGACCGGGCATGGTCTGAGTGGCGTGTTGATCTGGATCTCATCCGGGTCAAGAGCCTTAACTAATTCAGCCAGCTGAGGTCCTTTCCGCCGGTTTGTCTGCATGAACATTAACTGGAGAGCCAGCTTTCCGTCGAATATGGAACGAAATGATCTGATTCCTTCAATTAACCGGTGAAAAGACAGGCTGAATACAGGCCTGTTGATAACATGTAACAGGTCATCGTCAGGAGCGTCCAGCTTGGCAACCACCATATCTGCGCCGGCTAATTCCTCACGTACATGCTGTTGATATAACAGAGATGAATTTGTCAGTACGGCGATAGGAATACTCAATGATCGTCGGGCCATCTCAATGGCTTCTCCGATATTGCTTGCAAGCGCAGGCTCTCCGACACCGGAGAAAGTCGCATAATCCGCCTCTATCGGCGGCAGCGAACCAAGTTCATGCTCCAGGCTCTTGAGCGAAACGAACTCCTTTCTGGCGGCTTGCCTGTTTAATGTGCTTCCTAACTGGCAATAGACGCAGTCGAACGAGCAGGTTTTAAGGCGGGTCGAAACCATGTCTATGCCGAGAGATCTCCCCAGACGCCAGGATGGAACAGGGCCGTAAATAATAGACATATCGACTGCTACCACTGTTTCCTATAATTGTGCTTCTTCAGCCGTGCGATTAGTGGTCGCAGGCGTTATCGC
Organism: Dehalococcoidia bacterium; assembly: GCA_041653995.1. Classification (NCBI taxonomy): domain Bacteria; kingdom Bacillati; phylum Chloroflexota; class Dehalococcoidia; species Dehalococcoidia bacterium. Next base: position 209,020 of record JBAZEK010000003.1, on the reverse strand, counting down.
CGGTCACAAGATTGCCATTGAGATAATCGATAACTATCTTTTCAGGTTCGGCAGCCGGTGCGCCCAGCAGTACATTGATGCCGTTTTGCTGGAAAAGAGAGATGGCGTTGCCGCCCATACCACCGGCGATCACTACCTGTACACCCTGTTTGGCCAGCCATGGCGGTAAAAGTCCCGGCTGATGCGCCGGTGAGGCTACCAGCTCTTTTCGAATGATACTCTTGCTCTTTTCGTCGGCGTCGATCAGGGCAAATTGCTCGCAGTGGCCGAAATGCGCCGATAATATTCCTCCGTTTACGGGTATCGCATACTTCATGTAAAACTCCTTCTTTTATTTAATAGCGGTATCCTTCAGCTATTACTTGTGGCACTGCCCTCCTGAAGAACAGGGAGGTTTATCACAGCGCTCGGTGCGCCCGCAGCATGTCTGCCCGCCCTGCGGTTTGGCTTCAGTTCTGATCAGGCCGGGCATCGAAATCTGTTTACTTACAGAACTGCTACTACAGGATGGGCATTTGAGATCACAGGCGCCGCCCATTTCGTGCTTGAGTTCAAAACGGTGTCCGCAATCTTCGCAGGCGTAATCATAAATAGGCATAATGTTCTCCTGATAATTAATCGGGCGATATAAGTTCTTCGATATTCTTCCAGAGCCGCTTGACCTCTCCGGTTGCCGGTCCTTCGCCGTATTCCACCAGCGGGATGCCATGTGCGACCGCACGGTTTACAGCGGTATCGAAGGGTATCTTCCCGGATACCTTGATCCCGATATCGGCGCAGTGTTCTTCTATCTTTGAGGCCTTCTCCTCGTTGATATCATATTTGTTAATACACACTGTGGCGGGCACTCTAAAATGGCGGCAGACTTCGATAACACGTTCCAGGTCGTGCAAGCCCGATACCGTTGGCTCGGTAACCAGCAGCGCCAGATCGGCGCCGGAAAGCGATGAAATCACCGGACAGCCTATGCCGGGAGGTCCGTCCGTGATGATAGTAGAATAGCCTTTATCCGCAGCAATTTTTCTGGCCTGTTGCCTGACCAGCGCAACCAGTTTGCCGGAGTTCTCCTGCGCTATACCCAGGCGGGCGCGTACCAGTGGTCCGTATTTGGTATCCGAAATATACCAGTGACCGGCCATGTTATCCTGCATTGTAATGGCGTTGACAGGACAGATATGTGCGCAGAAACCGCAGCCTTCACAAGAAACGCGGCTGACCTGAAAATTATGGATAGCGTCAAACCGGCATAACTCCTGACACAGACCGCATCCGGTGCAGGTGGTTTCATCGATGTGGGCGATCTGACCGCTCCAGAATTCCTCTGTCTGCCTGTCGGTTGGCTGCAGAAGCAGGTGCAGGTCGGCGGCGTCCACATCGCAATCCGACAGCACTTTATTGTGCGCCAGGGCAGCAAAACAGCCGGCAATGCTTGTCTTTCCTGTTCCGCCTTTGCCGCTAAGCACAACGACTTCTTTCATGTAAAGCTTCCCTGATTTCAGTGTATACATTCGTAAATGAATCCTGCCATTGCGATATGCCCTCGGCCAGTGTGACACCTTCGGAGTAGAGGTGGGCGATACCCCTGTCGAGGGGTATGTCGAGCAGGACAGGTATGCCTTCACGGATGCAATATTCATGTACCAGGGTTTCCCCGCTGACAGCACGATTGACGATCACACCGCAGGGGATACCCAGTTGCCTGACCGTCTCAACTGCAAGTTCCAGATCATGCAGTCCGAAGGGCGTCGGCTCTGTGACCAGCAAACAGTAATCGCTGTCCTTAATGGTTTCCACTACGGGGCATGATGTGCCCGGTGAAACATCCAGTATGGCAAGTCTATCACGATTGATCTTTGTTTTAACCCTGCGGATAACGGGGACAGCCATTGCTTCGCCGACGGTGAGCCTGCCCTGCACGAATTCGATGTCACCCGCATTTCCTGACTCCACAACGCCCATCTCCCTGCCTTCTTCGCAGATAGCACTTTCGGGGCAGAGATAACTGCAGGCGCCGCAGCCGTGGCACAACTGGTCGAATACAAGCACGCTACCGGGCACCACGGCTAAAGCCTTGTAGGCGCATACCCGCGCACATTCCCCACAGAAGTTGCATTTGGCATAGTCCACCTTCGGAACGGGTATGCTGACCGTTTCGCTGGTTGTAATGACCGGTCTGAGGAAAAGGTGATCGTTGGGCTCCTCGACATCACAGTCGAGTAACTGCACCTTTTCCTTAGCGCTGATACATATAGCCAGGCTGGTGGATACAAGTGTCTTCCCTGTTCCGCCTTTGCCGCTGGCAACAGAAATTATCATTTAACCTCTGGTCAGCTTTGTGCCGCATTTGGGACAGCTGATGCTATAACAGGGTTTACCGGCCTGGTGTGCCACTTTAGCTCCGCATTGAGGACAAACACATTCTCCGCCCGGCCCTGCGCCGGGACGACTGCCTCCCATTCTACCTCCACCCATTCCTCTGCCTGCGCCTCCGCCAGCACCCATGCCTTTACCTCTGCCTGCGCCTCCACCAGCTCCTCCACCAGCTCCTGTCCCTCTTCCTGCGCCACCTTGAGGTGGACCTGTCATATCTCCTCTTGGCATTGTCTTACCTCCTTTCAATACTTTTATACTTTTTATCACTAACCGGCAGATAGACCATGGTGAGGTTGTACAGTGGCCTGACCGATGGCATTGAGTTTACCTGCTTTATAATCATTGATAGCATCTTTTACCTTTCCGGAAACGCCGGTGTAGACCTCAACACCGGCAGCCGAAAGAACCTGATAGGCATTTGGCCCGCAGTCACCGGTCAATACAACTTTTGCGCCGTACGTTACTACCGTCTGGCCGGCAGCGATGCCGGCGCCGCCTGCGGAAGCATTGTTGGCAACCGCTACGAAATCCATCGTATCCGGGTCGACAAAGATAAAATAGTCGCACCTGCCGAAACGCGGGTCAACATCGGCATCGAGACCCTGTCCGGTGGCAGTCACTGCTAATTTCATACTTTTCCTCCTAATCTATTCATTTAGCCTGTCTGGCAATATCTGGGTTAGCGTTTCTCCATTTGATCGATCCTTGCCTCCAGATTTTCAAGCTCATTTAACAACTGGTTAATATCGTTTCTGAGCTGTATGATCTCCTGCTGATTGGGCGGAGCCTGGTAAACCGGCCCATAATCCGGTCCGTAGCCGCGGTGTGCAAAGCCGCGACCGTAACCCGCGCCGATGTTGCCTGCCGGCGTTACGCAGAAGCCCCTTGCTCCGCCTGTCATGGGGCCAAGACCCCTTGGCCCGGTTCCATCAAATCCTGGCATTTGAATACCTCCAGTTATTTATATTTTTCAGGAAATTAGTAGATGAGTGAATGCAGTGGCCAGTTAAGACCCCCGTCGTTCCATCTCGCTAATTGTTGCCTGCATCCGTGACAGCCTTTCTTTCAAGGTGGACACAGTGTTTTTCAGGTCGCCCAGATCATAATCTGCGGCAGCGGGCGCTTTACCCTGATAGCCGGGCATATAGTTGGCCGGGTTATCGAAGTAATACCCGCACCTGGGAAGGCCTCCACGGCCGCGGCCGATATACGGCCAGGCAGCATAGGCTCCCCTGAAACCCCCTACCATTCCGTAGCCTCTTCCGTATGGCATTTTTCATCTCCTTCTGCATTTTCAATACACGCTGACCGACCATTTCAGCGGCTTGGTCCTCCTCGATGGCATCTGCCCCCTCTTCCACGCCCTCGGGTTAAATTAGTCTCTGTCAGCAAACCTGGTGCGGTGGTATTGCAAACAGGGCATGCCTGCAGAGGTTCTGCCATGGCCTGCTCGTGCGGCACATCCCACTGGTGGCCGTTTTCGCAAACGTAACGGTGCGGAATAATTTCGACATTACCACCTTCGATCCTGATTGCTTTACCACTCAGTAGCGCGTCGGCGATCTTTCTACGCGCCGATTCCAGCACCCGCTGAAAAGTGGAGCGGGATATGTTCATACGTCCCGCTGATTGCTCCTGGTCGAGATCTTCCAGGTCTTTAAGGCGCACTGCCTCGATCTCTTCAAAAGACAGGCAGACTTCATCCAGGAACCTCAGCGGCACACCTGCCGGTTTGTAATAATTAATCCCTGGCATGAAGGCGATCCTGCGGCATTTTCTTGGTCGTGGCATTATAACCTCAGACTACTACATTATGGGCATATGCCCATAATCATTATATGGTGTCTGATATTTTTGGTCAAACGAGGTGTTGCAGTAAGTTGCAGACAAATCGCGACGTAATTGACCTCCATACACAAAGGTCTTAGAATTTGGTCAGGGAGGTCGGTTATATGAAGAGAAACGAGGGAACGGCGGATCGCGTAATCAGGGTTATCGTCGGCATCATTTTAATTGGTCTGGCAATGTATTTTATGGGGTCCTGGGATTTATGGGCCGTCATTGTAGTCGGTATACTGGGCCTGATCGCACTGATAACGGGAATAACCGGATATTGCGGATTGTATTCCCTTCTGAAGATCTCCACGATTAAGAAATAGATTGCAGGATGGGGTCGTTGCCGTGACGGCAACGGCCCCATCCTTGTATAAACGTCGCAGATCTTCTAAGTGCCTATTGATTCTCGGATTATCGCGGAAATATCCATTAAGCGCATCTTATCTTCCAAACCTTCTGCCTTGATCGCATCTGTGAACATTACCATGCACCCGGGGCAGGCCACGGCAAGTGTAGAAGCCCCTGTTTGTCCGGCTTCACGTACCCTGGTCCTGGCAGGGCTATCCTTTCCACCGGCCAGGTAATCGGTCACAAAATTGCCGCTGCCCCCGCCGCAGCAAAAGGCATCGGCCTTATTTCTGCCCATCTCAATGAGATCGATTCCATTCAGGCTTTGCAGGGCACTGCGAGGCGCATCATATACTTTATTGTGCCTGCCCAGGTAACACGGGTCATGGTATGTGACCTTTTGTTTACCAGCCTTAGGCTTGAGCATTTTGTCCTTCATCAGGCTATCCAGCACCTGTGTATAGTGGTGGACTTCGAAGGAATACCCCATGCCCTGGTACTGATTCTTCATGATATTGTAACCGTGAGGGCACAGGGTGATAACCTTTTTTACATCTAATTCCCTGAATTTATCGATGTTCTTTTTTGCCAATGCGTTAAACAATTCGGTCTCTCCCAGGGAATACACTTCGTTGCCGCAGCACTCCTCGTCGTTGCCCAGTATGCCGAAGGACAAGCCTGCTTTTTCCAGTAAGCTGACCAGGTTCCTTGCCATTTTCTGGCCGTTTTCATCGTAAGAGCCAAGGCAGCCGATATACAGCAGAAAATCGTCGCCTTTCTCATATTTCCTGGTTCCGTTCGCCCAGGAAGCGCGTTCATTTTGCAGGTATTTAAAAGGGTTACCATAATTGTAAACGGATTCGAGGAAGCGCTTGACCCTGGCGGGGATTTTCCCCTGTTCCACCATATCGCTCCTGGCGCCGATTATCCATTCCACGATGTCGGGGGCAAACTTCATCGGGCACTGCTCGGTGCAGTTCTTGCAGTTGGTGCACGCGTAGAGAATCTCGGCAAGGTGCTCCGACCAGGGCAGTTCGCCTTTCAGCCACCCATATGTCAGCCACAACCTGCCACCCGTGGAATAGGTATCAAACCGGAACCTGTTGTAAGAGGGGCAATTTATGGCAGAGTAGTCGGTCGGGAATTTGCAGTAACCGCACCTGAAGCACCTGTGTATCTGCGCCTGGTATTTCTTCATCCGCGCACCTCCCAGTTACCGGGATTCATAATTCCATTGGGATCGAGCAGGTTCTTGATCCTCATCATTAGGTTGAGGGTTTCCGGGTCCATTTTAGCCATGGTCAACTGCTGTTCATCGATATTGGGTTTCCACATAACCCCCCCATTTTCGAGTGCGAAATCGGCTGCTTCATCAAGCGCCTGCTTGGCTCTTTTCATAGTATCCGGCTCAGCGCGGTTAAAAGTGTAGGAGAAGGAAAACATCATGCTGTGACCACCATCGATCATGCGGGCAGCGGAAGAGTAGAAAAGGTCGTATTTCTGCGCCAGCTCGGCCAACTTTTTAACGTATACGGGGTACTTTTCCAGCGGGGCTATGGGGCCACTGTATTCAAACCCTCCTCCCTTACTGACGTCCGCGAACCTGGTGGTGTCTTTGGATGGCATCGCCAGCATGGGCGTCTTCATTTCGGGGGGCAAGCTGACAAACCCGCCCTGTCTCCTTTCGAAGTATTCCCATAGCGCACGCCAGGCCATTTTCTTTTTGAATTCCACTTCCTCTTCAGTGTCGCCCGTTATATAGAAAAGTATATAATAATTGCCCCTGAACCTGAGCGGTAGAGGTTGTGCGGTCACCACCAGGTCTTCTATCATTTCAGTCCGGCCAAGCTTGCGCATGATTTCGGGCACAAGTTCGGCCTCATCGGTGAGGAAAAGCATGGCATCTCGAATCTTCTTGCAGGGATAGAGTCTCAGCGCCAGCTTGGTGATGATACCGGTGGTGCCAAACCAGCCGAAAAACAGGCTACTCAGATCGGGAAGAGGCGGTCCCTTGGAGAACCAGTATGGCGAGACAGCGCAGGAGCCGATCTTGCATTTTTCACCTGTGGGCAGCACCACCTCCAGGCCGCAAACCATGTCGGAGTTGAATCCGTGTTGCTGCGTAAGGCGTCCCTGGCCATGTATTACCGCGTTCGCTGCGATTGTTGTTATCGGTGGAGAATCAGGTATGCTGTGACGAAGATGCGGGTAATTCTTTAACAGGTAGCTTTTTAATGCGCCGTGCGTGGTACCTCCTTCCACTATCACATATCCTGCCGGCTCGTTGACTTCAATTATTTGCCCCATCCGCTTCATGTCCAGCAGAATGCCCCCTTTTTGCGGGATAACCAGGCCTGTAAGAGAAAGGCCGCCGCCTTTGGGGATAATCGGAATTTTCTCTCTGTTTGCCAGCCTGACTATGGCCTGTATCTCATCAACCGTTAACGGCATGACGACATAGTCAGGCTCATGAGGCGGCATCAAGCCAGGGTCCCGCCCGTACAGGTATAGCTCCTCTTGATTGTTGGATACGTAGTCTTTATCGGTGATCTTGCTGAGTTCTTGTAATATGTCTATCATCGCATTTATACCCCTGCTTCCATTTTAGACAGCTGGAGGCTCTGTCCCTCCCCTATCGCCAGCCTGCAAAGATCGATCATGTGTATGGGCTTTAGTCCACGCGCGGCCACCTTATCCGCCAGCGAATCCCAGCAAGCGGGGCAATTGAAAACAACGTATTCGGCGCCTGATTCCAGCATGTCATCTATGTTTCTTTTCTGGACATCATCGGCCAGGTCCGGTCCCATACCCATTCTGAAGATCTCGCCACAGCAAAGCGCCGTCTGTCTGTCGTATTTCCGCTTGATCCTTTCAACGCCGATAGCACTGAAGATATCATCAACAAAATGATCAATCTGCGGTATCAACCTGGTGGAGCAGTTTCTCTGGTAGGCCACTTTCAGGTTTAGAGGATTTACCTGCGATCGGAGTTTATTCAGTTGTTCCAGCAGGTATTCAAAATAGTGCACCGGCTTAAATGGCACTTCTATGCCGTAGGCGGGCGCAATCGAAGTATAGGTCGCGTAACATTCGTCATGAAGGCAGACCAGTTCCTTAATACCCAGCTTCTTGATATTCTCCAGGATGATCGGCAACCTTTCTCTTATGAGCGACAGCTTTGCGTAGTGCAGGAAAACAGCGTTGCAGAAAAACTCCTGGCCGACTATTACAGAATATTCGATGTCCTGGAACAGCTTGCCGTGAGCAAGTATGTTGAATTGCGGCAGCAGGCAATAGGACAGCGCCTTTTCCTGCAGCATTCCCACCATGTATTTGCCGACGGGCTGGCACTGGTTGACCCACATGGTGACTATCGGCCTGGGAGCGGGCAGTATCCCTTTTTGTTCCTGCCTGTCAACGATCATGTAGAAAGGATGATTGCCGTGCGGGCAGTATTCTTCACAGGCGTAGCAGGTAGTGCAGGCTTCAAGGACGAACGAGTCCCCTCCACTAATAATTTTCAACCATTCTGTCCTGGCCGATTTCACATCGAAATTGATGTACTGGCACTTGGTGAGACAGGAAACGGGCTTGCATTTGGAGCATTTATCCTTATCAAACCGAAGCTGAATCATCGTACAGCTAACCTCCTATGGCCAGATTAATATAAAACGGTCCTTCCGATTAATGCGCTATATGGTAGGCCGGAAATGTGAGGGAGATAATAATTTGGGCGCCTGGTGGATCAGCGTACCGCTGAACATGGTCAGGGCTCGCTGCCTGATCCTGCGCTGAGGCGTCTCACCGGCTGCCATTTGCACCAGCTCAAGCAGATGGTATATCTGCTGGGCTCCCGGGTATAGCAGCGAACCGGAACCAAGCATTTGCAGGCACCCCGCGCAATAAACACAGAGGATATCCGCATTTGTCCGTTTGGCCTCACCCAATCTCTTCAGCGTGGAGCTTGTCAGGTCTATGGTATTGTAACAACTCTCAATACTGAAGCCGCCGCCGATGCCGCAGCATACCATCCTGTCGCGGCTGCGAGGCATCTCAATTACCTCAACGCCTATATGTTGGAGTATCTTGCGTGGCAGCTCAATGTAATCAGGCTCCAGGAACTTGGAATAACAGGAATCCTGTACCGTAGCAGACATGTTGAGCTTGCGCTCGACCTTGATCCTGCCGCTTTGCAGCTCTTCCCAGAGGTAGCGCACCAGAGGTTTGAATTTGGCCTCGAATTTAATGCCCAGGCGCTCGGGCATCACTTTGGTGAAGAGGAAGGTGCCGGCTGTGCACATCATGAGAATGTTTTTAGCTCCCATTTCATTAAAACGCGCCTGCATGCGTTTGCCCTGGGCTTCCGCCAGGTCGTAACATCCGGTGCGGAAGTAGGTTTCGCCGCAGCACCATGAGAGGCCTCCGCGGATCGGTATTTTGGGTAAAAGCGATGTCTCTGTGAGGTAGGGAACGGTGCAGACATTGCAGCCCGGGTAGATGAATTCCTCGCATCGCGAGATGTCGTCCCAGCTTGCCAGCCTGGCCTTTTCATCAGCGGGCAGGCGCTGTGTAACATAGCTGCGGAAATTTAGCGGCTCCATCGGCTGAAAGTAGCGGGCCCGTTCCGGCAGGCCACGGCTGCGATAAACTTCCCACCAGTGATGGACGATGGTCTCGCATGGATTGGCCTGGTTGGGACAGTAGAAATCGCAATTGAAACAACCGGTGCAGGCCTTTGATACGTAAGGGCTTATCTCTCCCCGGTTGATTTTCAATTTCTCTCGTTTGGCAGCGTCCAACGGCAGGTTAAGCTCCGGACAGCGGGACAAGCATTCCCCGCAAAGCTTGCATTTTTTGACGTCATGAAACTGGTATTTCCCTGTATCCGTCATGGCTCAACCTCCTTCGAAAATATATGATCGTCCTGACCGTAAAGTGAAGGATGCCGAGGACTATCGCGTTACGAAAGGCCGCACTACCGTAGAGGGTATTGAAAAACCTTACCATGCGTGTTGATTCCGAGCCTATAGCTTCCTGGGACATCTCATGGTCGAACAGGCTTAAATCGACATAAAAACGGCGGCGGGCAGCGCCGTTGAAGGCCATGCGCAGTACATTGGCCGTTATGATAGCGATGATCTGAAAGGCCCTCTGTCGAGTGCGGTGCAGCGGTTTGTTTCCCCGCGCCAGATCTACCAGCTCAAGCAGGTGATACAATTCCAGCCTGCTTCCGTAAAGCTCCCTCACCACGGAGAAGATGAAATAGCAGGCAGAACAATATGTGACCAGACAATCTGCGCCCGCCTGTTCGGCTTCCTTCAAACGTTTGGAACCATGCTCGATCAGGTCCAGCAGGCTGAATTTCCCGGCGGCTGCGCCGAATCCACAGCAGAGGGCGTCCCGGCAATTATGCGGCATCTCCACCAGGTCGGCCTTGCAGGCCGATGCTATTTCCCTGACCGCACGCCACAGGCTGTTCCCCTCACTTTTGGAGAAGCAGTTGTCATGTATGGCGATGCGCAGCCGGATGGGTGCGGTCAGCGATAGATTGCCTGATTGTAATTGTTGAAGCAGCCATTGTTCCAGCGTGATGACATCGGTGTTTATATTGATACCGAATTTCTCAGGCAGGATGCGGGTCAGCATCGCGTGTTCTGCCGCCATCATGGTCACCACACGGTGGGGCTTCAATTCCTCCAGAACTTTTTTAATCCGCAGGCCGGCCTTCTCCACAATATCCAGCAACCCGAGCTGGTAGATATGCCCGCCGCTGCACCAGAGGCGCTCATCCCCATAGACCGTCAGGCCTTTTAGCACGGAGTTGTCAGCCAGGTAGGGAGAAAAAGAGCTGAAACAGCCGGTCAGCAGGATGTCTTTGTCCTGCTTGCCCTCCATCCTTCTCCATTCCCTGATCTGATCTTTCTCATCGGTCGGGAGCAGCGGGTACAGCTGGCTCCAGATGGAAGATTGATCGCCCGGCATTACCATGCGGGCTATGGCCGGCAGTCCCAGCCTCAAATATCGTTCGTGCCAGCGTAGCAGAATCAACTCATAAGGGTGGCAGTTATTGGGGCAGTAGGAATTGCATGAAAAGCAGGTGGTGCACCTGTCGAGTACGCCGCTGTCCAGACCGAGGTTGAGCCGCTCTTTGGCAGCGCGTGCCCGCTCCGGGCTGAAATCCAAGATGGGACAACTGGAAAGGCAGGTACCACAAAGCCGGCAACAACTCGCATCGATAAAATTCTTGTTGACCACCTCTACCTCGGCAAGATTAAAACTTACAGGTGATATTGGTATATAGTTAGGCTACGGGCTAATCCTCGATACATTTTAACAGTTTGGTAAATGGAAGGCATGGCCTGTGTGGGTTGGGGTGATATGACTCTACACTTAGAAATATGCAGTTTTCAGCTTTAACAGCGATTCCACTGTTTTTTTAAGTTTTGGCGCTATGCTTCTTCCCAGTTGATGAACTGACCTTTTACTTCCAGCATGGCGTTGGCTATGAGGTCAACCAGTCCGCCGTAATGAATGCCGTGTTTTTCTGTGAGCTTATAGCGTGAGAGCAAATCACGTATCATCCCCTTGCAATTGGAGCAGGGTGTGCACACGTATTTGTGCATATCGGGGTTCATAACATCACGAAATACCGTGAGTATCTGTTTTAGCTTCATACGGCCTGAGACCGCCGCTCGCCAATCCGAGAAGTTATTTGAGTCCATGATAGCGAAACCGCTGCCACCGCCGCAGCAGTAATTATCCACGCCGTGCGGCTCCATCTCACGGAAATCAGGGCATATTTTTCTCAGTATTCGTCGCTGCGGCTCCACGATTCCACTCAGACGTACCAGGTTACAGGGATCATGCAGGGTTACAGGGAAGTTGTTTTTAGACCTGTCCAGCTTGATCTTATCGTTTAAGACAATGTCCTCAAGCAATGGTATAGCGCTCTCGCGGGGTATATTAAGATCGCCGGTCAATACACGATCCGATACTACGAGCATGGCCTTGTGAGCATGTCCGCATTCCCCGACCATCATGCGTTTAACCTTCAGGTCCCTGGCTGCCTGTGCATGTCGGGCTGCGATGCGCGCCAGCTGGATATCGTCATACCACACACCATAATTGACCGCATCATAGGCTACCAGGCTGCTGGAAAGCGTCCAGTCTATGCCCGCCGCTGCAAATATTATGGCGAAGGCCTCTATATTCTCCGGCCACGATATGAACTCGCCGGCATTATGCAGTAATAATATGTCGGCGCCTTTCTTATCCACCGGTATCCTGATAGGTTTACCGGTTATCTCCTCAATCTCGCCTTCGATGAAATTGATGAAGCTGGCCAGCGCCTTGGGTGAAGTTCCCGTGCTTGACCCGACTTTTAATTGTTGGACGGTGCCAAGTTGATGCAGCTCTTTGGGCGCTATACCCATCTCCTGGCTGAACAGTTTGCGCAGCTCATGAGTGATCAGGCCGTTGTCCACACCGATAGGACATGATTGCGCGCATCGGCGGCAGAGTGTACAACGATATGATAGCTCCGCCAGCCTGGCGATGGTTTTATAATTGAGGTCGATGTCGCTGCCGGTGAATTTAGAGAGTAGTTTGCCCTCTTTCTTGAGATATTTTCGGATGATGCGGCGTAAAACCTCGGCCCGGTAAGTGGGACGGTAGATCTCCTGCCTGCCGCTTTCGGTGAAAACCGGACATGCTTCCGAGCAGTTCTGGCATTTAGCGCAGTTCTCCAGCGAAAGCATCAGCGGCTGGAGAAAGGTCCAGTTGTTTTCTTTTGACAGCAGTTTTTTCAGGCCGGCGATGAATCTCCTGACAAATTCCTCTTCCTCTTGTTTGTTCTGCGGTTTTACCAGTCCGATAGCTGATACCCCGTCGAGCGAAGTATCGTATCTGGCCTGTTGTTCCCCTGTTAATTGCTTGATATCCGGTTCATCAGCAGGATCATCAAGGGGAGCAGGCAGATGGGAAAGGTCGGCCTTATCGATGTCGACCATCCGGCCTTCAATCTTGCCGATATCTCTGAGCGTTATTTTTTTCTTCATTTCTCTGTTTTGTCGGTGGCGCCGCTGCTCTGAACCTGCTCGGACCAGCTTTGTCCTGTATGGATATGGGGCGCCGACCAGTGGGTCGTCTGATCAAGCTGTGCCTGCAGTTTCTTCTCCAGGCCGGTGCCGGGTTTATTCGGTTCATCATCCCAGCGCACCTTGTGGTAGGTGAAATATTTGGCTACATAGTGCATCATGCGCGTAAACGGCATATAAGCCAGCAGCAGGCATGATAGCACTATGCTGATTGTCATGAGCAGACCAATTGCGGTGGGTTTGAACGTGATTAAACCCTGAATAAAGCCCCGGGCTGTATCGAATGACCGATCTTCGATAATCCAGAAAAGAAGGCCGGTCAGGAAAACCAGCAATATACCTGTGAGATTGAAGTAATCGATGGGCGCGGTGTAATTTCTCAGGTCTTCGTCGTAAGACCGCTTTATCAGTAACCCGATAGTACCGAAGATGCCCAGTATAAAGGCGGCGACACCGGATATGAGAGTAAGGTAGTAAATAAGCGGAATCCCGAAATAAGGCGATGTTGAGGATATGTGGGATCCGTTTAGAGCAAGGATTGACCCTACTACGAGCATCAGTATCCAGACCAGCAGCAGGAATAGTCCGAGATGGAAGGGATATACGAAGCTCCAGAATCTCCGGTTGCTGTAAAAATACTCCCGAAAGAAAACAATCTCCCGAAGAAATACGGTTGATTCGCCCAACAGGTTAATTTTACGCGGCCGGTGCCACCAATCCTCGTCTTCAAGATATGACCCGCCATAAGGTCTACCAATCTCATGTGCAACCGGGTAAAGCTCCCAGCGCAGGTGGACGGGTAGGGAAGCGTATTTATATACCCTCCAGACAATCCCGCTTATGAAGGTCAGCAGGCAGCAATAGGTAAGCAGCAAAAGCCACATAGGTAATCCACTTTATACACAGCCGGTGGGTTTTGGTAGTCCCGCAACTTTGCAGCCACCTTTGGCAGGCCCTCCCGGGAATAGCTTGTAGATGGTCTTCAGATCGAAGCCGGTCTGCTTGGTTACCATGCGGATGGGTGGCGCAATACCGAATTCAAGAAAGTAGTTGCGCAGGTAATTTACGACCTTCCAATGGTCTTCGTTCATGGGATAAGCATCCTCGGTTTTAGCCAGGTCCTCCGCCACATCCTTATTCCATTTATCCGGCTCCTGGATGAAACCGTCCTCATCAACCTCGATTTGCTGTCCGCCGAGTGTTACAATGGGCATTATTCTTTTCCTCCAAGCTATTTTTTATCTGCGTATTGCTGCGGGGCTTCATCGAATTGCTTTTTACAGGCCTTACAGCAGAAGTAGTAGGTTTTACCGTCCAGTTCGCTGGTACCCCGGGCTTTATTATCTTCAATCTCGGTTTTACAAACCGGGCAAACTGTAATCATGGCCTTTCCTCCACTTTATATTAATGTTTTGACCGGCTTCATTTTATGTGATAGAGAAAGGTTGACAAAATCGTCTGCCCAGCCGGGCGCCGACAGCGCATGTAAATGTAGATATGTGGCAAGGGTGTTGTTAATTGCCATTCCATCAGTACGGCCGTCGATACCATGTCCGCGTATTACTTCGAACTTTGCATTCGACGCTTTATAACCGATCAACCTGGAATAATGGAACTCATGCCCTTTAAGGATGGCGCCCGGGCGGAAATAGGGGTTGCCTTTTCTGGCTTCCACTACCATGTAACCATGACCCTGTGGCCTGGCGATTATTTCCACTTCCTGATCGAATATACCTGCCATATGGTAACGCCGATTATCTTTGATGATGGCGCGGCACAGGTACATCAATCCAGCGCACTCAGCATAGATGGGCAATCCCTGCCGTGCAGCTCTGGCTATATCTCTCCTCAAGACGGCGTTGGCCTCAAGTTGAGCAGCGTAAAGCTCGGGGAAACCTCCGCCGATGTAAAGGCCGTCCACATCCGGAAGATTATCTGTAAATGAATTGATGAAAATAAGCCGGGCGCCGGCGTTCTGCAAGGCCTCCAGGTTATCCGGGTAATAGAAAGAAAAAGCCCTGTCATAAAGTACGCCGATATCGACGTTTGCCATGGGAGATTGTTTCGATGCTGCAGTGTGCGAAATGATATCAACTTGTTTGCCGTCCGCAGATATACCTTTTGCAGCAGCTTTAGCAAGATCGAGAACTTGTTGGACATCAACGTTATTTTCAACTATGGCGCAGGCCTTTCCGATTTTACCTGCTGAGCCATCCTGCTCGATAAATGGAACTATGCCGATGTGGCGCTCCTCAAGGGCAAGGCGTTTATCTGAAGGAACGCAGCCCAGCACCGGTATTCCGCAGTGTTTTTCAATGGCCGTGATCAGTTTGTTTCTGTGTCGTTGGCCTGCCACATTGTTAAGGATCACCCCTGCGATGCCGGTATCAGGCTCGAAGTTTATATAACCTGAAACCATGGCGGCAGCGCTGCGGGACATGCGTGCGGCGTTGACTACTAGTATCACCGGCACTTTCAACAGCCTGGCCAGCCAGGCCGAACTGCCTATTCCATCCTCGCCGGAGCTGTCGTAAAGGCCCATGCTGGCCTCGATCATGGCAATATCCATGTTCTCGCAGCCCCTCGTGAATGCCTGCTTCAATGTAGTTTCGCCGAACATAAAGGGATCAAGGTTACCGCAGATGTGTCCCGCAGCTGCTGTCAGCCACGACGGATCAATATAGTCGGGCCCTTTTTTGAATGGTTTAACCTTCAAACCCCTTTTTCGCAGTGCAGCACACAGGCCCATGGAAATAGTAGTCTTGCCTGAACGCCCCTGGGGGGCCGCTATCATCAGAGATGCTATTGACATAAACCTGTACTGCGCTCAATCTTTTAGTTTGATATAAGAGGTTTCAAGATATAAGTATTCTATCTTGCCCTCTTTGGCCAGTTCACCGATGGCCTTGTCCACAAGCGGCTTATCAACTTCGATCGCTCTTGCGACATCGCGGTTCTTGGCCTTATTGGTAGTCGATAAGTACTTGAGGATCTTTTCCTTGAGCTCTTCGGTTACTCCTTCTGTCATGGCTTAGCCTCCTTACCAGCGAAATTGCGTCGTGGTGCGGTAGGTGTCCACTGCGTGGGTGAAATCATCGATGTGGTGCTCGGTAAACTCTATGCCCGTCAGCTTAAAGAAGGTCTCCCAACCAATGCGCTCAATCCATTCGCCCATGCGCTCTTCCGGCGTGGCATTCTTAGCATAGACTTCGATGATGTTTTTAATGGCGTTCACAGCCTCAGGCCAGCGGGGTGGATTATTGGGAATGTAAGGTATAGCCAATCGTGAGAACATGGGCGCGTGGCGAGCATTGGAGACTTTGCCGCCAACATAGATGGCCACGCCATCTCCCTCGGCATCGGCCAGGGGCATAGCCGGGCATACCGTAAAGCAGTTGCCGCAATACATGCATTTTTCATCATTGACCACGAGGCCTTTAACATTGGTATCGGGATGTCGCCGGATGGCGCCGGTAGGGCAGGCGGCCATAGTGGTGGGTATCTCACACATTGCGCTCAGCTTGGAATTATCAACCTTAGGGGGTTTAGTGTGGATACCCACAATGGCAATGTCCGAACAATGCACCGCGCCGCACATATTAATGCAGCAGGCCAGAGCCACACGCACACGGGCCGGCAGACTCATGCTGGTGAAATATGGATAGAGCTCGTCCATAATGGCTTTGACCAGGCCGGAGGAATCGGTGGCTGCGCTGTGGCAGTGTGCCCATCCCTGCGTGTGCACGATGTTAGAGATAGATTTACCTGTACCGCCCACCGGCAGTCCGAGTTTCCCGACCGCTTCAATAATGGGCTCCACGTTGTCTTTCTTGGGAGTCATCAATTCAATGTTGTATCTGCTGGTAAAACGCAGGTGCCCATCGCAGTATTTATCGGCAACATCGCAGACGTCGCGGATAAAATCGATACTGACCAGCCTGGGAGAACCTGCCCTTACCGTCCAGACCTCGTCGCCCGTTTCGGAAACGTGTCTGAGTACACCTGGTTTAACTATCTCGTGATACTTCCATTTCCCGTAGTTCTTCTTGATCACAGGGGGGAGCATTTTCCTGAAATCCGGGGGACCGATATCGCTTTTGCCCATCTCTTCGCTCCTTAAAAATATTTAGTCAAAGAATACATAAGGATTGGATCGAGGTTTGTAGACCATCTGCGGTGAGGGTTTAATACCAACTGCCCGCAGGAAAGCGCGCATTCCGAGGCGCTCAATTAATTCCGCTACCCTCTCACGGGTACGTCCGTTCTCATCCCACCATTCCCATATCTTGCGCAGCAGATCCTTGGCCTCATCATAGGGAGGCTCCATCTTCATGAAGGGGACCAGCACCCATGACAGGTAAGCGCCCTTGATAATAGGGGCCTTGCCGCCTATCAGGATGGTGGCGCCTCTATCCAGTCCGGGCCTCAGCGCTTTGGGCATCTTGTTAATGCAATGCATGCAGCGTACGCAATCGGCGGCCCTCAGGTTGAGCTTCTTCCCTTTCTCATCCCAGTCCAGCGCTCTGGTCGGGCATTTGTCGATTACGATGTTTTTAATATCCAGGCCGTTTTTAACGTACTTGCGTACCTCATCCTGGTCGATACGCAAAGTATCGCGCCAGGTGCCTATGATAGTGAAATCAGCCCGGGCTATGGCAGCAACGCCATCATTGGGACAGCCCGATACCTTGATTTTAAATTTATATGGCCATCTTGGACGGTGCAACTCATCCTGGAATTCTTGTGTCATGTTGTTGCAGATGTCCAGTGTATCGATGCAAGCCCATTCACAACGAGCAGGTCCAACACAGGCGCTGGGAGTACGTAATGCTGAACCTGATCCGCCCAGATCGAAACCGGCCTCGGTTAATTCGTCGAAACACGGCTGCAGGCTCTTAGTATCGGTGCCAAGCAGTATAATGTCTCCTGTGGAGCCGTGGAAGTTAGTCAAACCGCTGCCGTACTTCTCCCAGATATCACAGACTTTACGCAGGGCATCGGTTGTGTAGAACCAGCCGGAAGGCATATTGATACGCATAGTGTGAAACATTTCCACGTTAGGAAACTTGTCAGGCACGTCTGTATAGCGTCCGATCACACCGCCGCCATAGCCGGTCACTCCCACAATACCGCCGTGCTTCCAGTGAGTTATACGATCCTTAAACGATAATTCCAGTACTCCCAGCAGGTCTTTTGCCGCTGCATTCTTCTCGGCAGCCCGCTTGATCTCTTTCACGTAGCTGGGCCAGGGGCCGCTTTCGAGGTTGTCGATTAAAGGTGTGTCCTTGTCCGCCATTTACTGCACCTCCTGATTGCTTAATCAGCTTAAAACCGATACTAAATAATACCATGTGCAGGCGTAATCATGCCTGCTCCCTATCATATTTGTCGACAGTTAAATTATACATTATTTGTATAATTTGTAAACTGTTATAATTAAGCTGCATATTTTAATAACTGCGGTCGGCCGAATATAATTTTATCAGTGGATTAAGACAGGGGGAAATCATTCTATGGATGAAACGGGAATGGTCGTAATTGCATCGAAAGACTCGCTGGAAGTGCTGCCGCGGTTAAAGAGATTGCGTGAGGACATTCTCAACTCGCCATATCATGTTTGCACCCAGAAGGCCAGCCTGCTGACCGATTATTTCCGCAGGCATACCCGGCAGGATATCCTGGATGATCTGCTATCCTCAATTCAATATCGCTTCTACCGCAGGAGCCTGGAGAAGTCAGCCAAATCTATCCCCCAGAAGAGATGGCAGGTGGCTGCTAACAACTTTATCAATTCCCTGCTGCTCAAGAGGCGCAATGTTTCGCGGGGCGATACCGTCTTACGCTATGCCGAAGCCTTTAGATACATATTGGAAAATATGGAACTGAAGGTATATGACCGCGAACTGATTGCTGGAAATCCGTCGGCCTGGCGCGTGGGCGCTCCTATACATCCCGACCTGGGCGGACTGCTTATGTTGCCGGAGATAAAGGGTATATCCGGGCGCAGGCACAATCCCATGGATATCGAATCCGCTCAACTGGTGGAGCTTGAAAAAGAGATATTTCCTTTCTGGTTTAATCGATCGGTGCTGGCGTTAACGCCTCTGCTGAGCAAGGATCCCGACCTGTTTAATACGATGCTGGAAGGGAGATACTTCATCCTGACGCAGTTCTCGGGAGTCTCGCATGTTACCCCGGATTATCCCAGCGTGCTCAGGCTGGGATTTAACGGCATAGCCCGAGAGATCAGAGTCAAATTGGAGGAAACCAGGGCGGAACTGGAATCAATGGTTGCGGACGGGTCTAAAGACCCATCCCTACACGCAGGGGCGGACCTTCAGGTCCGCCCGGATATGGGTCAGGTGAATAACCCGTCTGCACAAATCACCGAAAAAATATCCTTTTACGAGGCAGCCCTGGTCTGTGCCGAGGCTGCCGCCGATTACGGTAAGCGCTGGAGCAAATTCCTCGAGCGCGAGGCTGCCGGGACGGAGAGTGAAGTTCGAAGACAGGAGCTACTGAGATTAGCGGAGATATTTAACCGAGTTCCTGCGGAGCCGGCTGAGACTTTTTACGAGGCGCTGCAATGCGTTTTTATCACCCATGTCATGCTGCATTACGAGAACTTCCAGCACGGCATCTCTTTCGGACGCATGGACCAGTACCTTTTCCCCTACTATAAGCGTGATATTGAAGCGGGCAGGCTCAACCGTACTCAGGCGGGTGAACTGCTGGGGTGTTTTATAGCCAAAGCGGGCGAGCTGCTGCCGCTTTTCTTCGACCGCGCTACCGAGTATTTCAGCGGCCTGTCCTCGGCCTCCGGTATAACTCTGGGAGGGCGCACGTCCGACGGCAGCGACGGCGTCAACGCGCTGTCCTATCTGTTCCTGCAGGCTTATGACCAGGTCAGGCTCAGGCAGCCGAACTTCCATATCAGGATCAATCAGGACACTCCCGTCGAATTCACCGATTTGTGCTGCGAAGTGCTCAAAAAGGGCGGCGGCCTTCCGGCCTTTTTCAACGACGACCAGATTCCTGCGGCGCTGGAGAAGTCGGGCATCGACAAAGAGGACGCTGAGGATTATTCCATCGTCGGTTGTGTGGAATGGGGCGTGCCGGGCAAAAGCTTCCCGGCAGCCGGGGCGATCTTTGTAAATGTCCCCATGGCCCTTCATCTGGCTTTACATAATGGTAAGTGCAATGGTCTGCAATTTGGCCCGCAGACCGGTGATATCAGAGCGATGCATGACATGGAAGCCGTTGTCGGCGCTTTTAGAATTCAGCTCCAGAACATGATAAGGCGCGCAACGGAGGGCAACAATGCTATCGAGCAGACACACGCGGCATATCGTCCCACTCCGTTTCTATCCACCGTTGTGGAAGGCTGTGTTGACAAAGGCATGGAGATCAATGCCGGCGGCGCAAAGTACAATTCCACCGGCTGCCAGGGTGTGGGACTGGCCGATACTGCGGATGCTCTGACCGCTATCGAACAGGTCGTGTTTGATCAAGGTAGGCTGTCTCTGGAGGAGCTGGCCCGGGTGGTGGATGCCGATTTTGCAGGCTATCCGGAGCTCAACGCGATTATCTCAAACAAGGTACAAAAATACGGTGAAAACGAGGAAAGGCCCAATTACTACGCCCGCCTGGTCTCAGGCGTTTTCACTGATCTGTTGACGCGATACAGCAACGCGAGAGGGGGAAAATACTATCCGGGATTCTGGTCTATGACCACACATCAGGGTTTCGGTGCGCGTACAGGCGCATTGCCCGGCGGCCGTCGGGCCGCGCAGCCGCTGGCCAACGGGATATCGCCCTGCAACGGTCGTGACAGGAATGGACCGACAGCCTCGCTGTCATCAGCAGCGTGTATAGATAACAGCCTGGTGGCCAACGGCTATGCTCTCAACGAAAAACTGGACCTGGCGCTGATTAAAGATCCTTCGCGCAATAGATTGATAGAGTCGTTGATTTTCGGTTTCTTCGCCAGTGGAGGGATGCAGGTGCAGTTCAATGTGGTCGACCCCGCAATACTCATCGATGCTAAGGATCATCCTGACCAGTACCGGGGCCTGGTTGTGCGCGTATCCGGATATTCAGCGTATTTCAACGATCTGACGGAATCGATGAAGGACGAATTGATTCAGCGCACCGCGCACGATATCAATTCGTGTCTGTGTTAGGCCTTTATTCGGGTAAAGGAAAATAATTGTCCAGATCCCTGTTGCGTATCTGGTTTACCGACTCCTCCATCCTGGCGACAAAGTCCTTTGCTTCAGCGCTTTTGCCCACTATCTGCAAAGCGGCCCGGTTGACGTCTTTTTCGGCTGAACTGAGCCTGTGCAAAAACGTATCGAATGATTCCCGGTCCTTATATGCGGACATGACCATATCGCAGTAGGTTTTGCCCTCGGACATAAGCAGCTTTTCATAATGGTCGATCAGCAGGCGGATCTCCTGCATCTGTTTCAGCCGCACCTTCTCCGAATAAACTCCTTTCTGGTCGGCGCTCAGGATCGAAGATGTCTTTTTCTCCACCTCTGCCAGACTATTGGTTATGGTCAGGCCGGACTGCAGCATGTTGCCGGCTGCTTCCAGCGCCAGTTTCTTGGTAAACATGAAATTAAGTGTAAAGGCCTCTTTCGCCCGGTGATGTTTGAGCAAATTGATTGCAAAGAGCGGCGGAAGCATGAAATCCCAGACCCCCACTGCCATCGTGCCGGTTACATCGGTAGCCACTGCTTTAGCCACCTCTCTTTCCTCGGTCAGGATATTTTTTATTTTAGTGTCCAGCACTGTGGGGAGAATGTTTCTCAGCACGCCCATAGGGCGAAATATAACACACGTTTTTCGAGCAGGTCAAAGAAGAGGCAGACGATTCCGGTGCTGTGTTAGAATTCCTGTGGATACTCTGATCGGAGGTTAATCCTGATGTTGCCTCGCATCATACAGGTAGAGGTATCGACCAGGTGCCAGCTAAAGTGCTGCTTTTGCCCGCGTACGCTGCTTAAAGACAGATGGATATCACGGGATATTAGTCGCGATACCTTTGCGCAGATCCTGCCGTATCTCGGTAAAACGGAACTGGTGCACCTGCAGGGATGGGGGGAGCCGCTGCTCCATTCCGAAATCTGGAATATGGCAAGGGCAATCAGGGCAAGGGGTGGCAGGGTAAGCCTGACCACCAATGGCGTTCTCCTGGATGACGCTGCTGCTCGGCAAATATGCGAGATCGGGTTCGCTTTTATAGCGGTGTCGGTGGCTGGAGCCAGGTCGACTACACACGATTCTCTAAGAGTAGGATCCAGCCTGACTCAAATCTGTAAGAATATCTCCGGGTTAAGCGCTGCCAGGTCTCACCCGGATATTCATCTCGTCATGCAGATGATGAAGCCGAATATCGCAGAGTTGCCTGAGCTGGTTGATCTGGCGGCGGAGCTTAAAGCGGACAGGGTGATCGCCCCCAACCTTGATTATCTGTCTGATAAAGACGCCGATTCCCTCAAAGCCTTCGCACTGACAGCCGATCCTCAACTGCACGATATAGTCAGGGAAGCAGAGATAAGGGGGAAAAAGCGAGGTATACCGGTATATGTCTCTCCGCTCGAGCCTCTTGAGAATTTACCGGTATGCAGCGACGATCCACTGCGCAACGTTTTCGTGACAGTAAGGGGAGATATATCCCCCTGCGTTTACCTTTCGATGCCTGTAGAAGGTGAGATTCCCAGGGTATTTTGGAACAGGAGCAGTTCGGTCGACCGGTATGTTTATGGAAATGTGGATGACGGGCTGAATCGTGTCTTCAATGGTGAAAAGGCACGGCAGTTCAGGATTGTATTCGACCGGCGAAATAAATACTCGAGATTAAATGCAGCCGAATCGATGGCTTTTCTAACTCTGCCCGGTATACGCAGTGCACGTAAAATATTGCAGGGGTTGGAGGGGCAGTCCCTGTCTGCCGTCTCGATGGACATGCCGCAAGCGCCGGCACAGTGCCGGGGCTGCTATAAGCTGCATGGGCTCTGACCTTATAGCGATACAAGTATTGTGAGAGGAACCGGCTGCCGGTTCCTCCCACAACGTTTGACTGAGTTAATCGGGAAGTATGGGGGGAATGAAAAAGGTGCCGGACCACAGGAGCCAGACGATCAGCAGGGTCCACACTACGTTGAACGTCTGCCCGATCCAGTATACAGCCGCCGGTTTGCCGCCGCCGACTGAAAGAAGCTCTTTGAAGTTAGTCTCCAGGCCTATGCAGACAAAGCACAGTGCAAAGAACCATGTGCGATAGGTTGTCATCAGGCCGGTGATTGTTTTAGTGGCCTGGGTTCCCATGACGGGCTCGATGAATAAGGATGCTATTAGAGAGGCGATGATGAACCCGACGATGAATTTAGGGAAGCGGTACCAGATCTCCATGAAGGAGGGACGTTCGCTGGCGGACTTCTTGTCCAGCTTTAAAGTCGCCCATACCGCCAGCAAAAAGGCAGCGAATCCTATCAATATATTCTGCGCCATCTTGACCAGGGCGGCCGTGTCGAGCGATGCCTTGCTTTTCATCACCTCGCCTGCAGCTACTACTGCGCCGGTATTATCGATGGTGCCGCCCAGCCATGCCCCGGCCATGTTGGTCGGCATGCTGACGGCCTTGGCAATGGGGGGCATTACCACTATCATGATCACTGCGCCTACCAGCAGCCAGGCTATGATGTAGCTGGTTTCTTTGGGGTCGCCCTTAACCGCTCCACCCGCGGCTATGGAAGCTGATACACCGCAGATCGAGACACCCGTAGCCATGGTGCTGGAGAAGCGTTCGGCCATCCCGAACCTTCTGCCCAGCCAGTAAGTGAAAAACCATACTGCGGCCACTACCAGCAGGGCCTGCAGCATGCCCACGCCGCCCGCTTTAAGGATAATGGAGAAAAGTATGGTCGCGCCCATGCAGACCAGGCCGATCTTGATATAATACTCGGTCAGCACGGCCGGTTTGAGCCAGCCGGGCAGGCCTATCGTATTGCTGATAAGCAGACCGAAGATCAGTGCCCAGATGACATACTCCAGGCCCCAGGCATTGATGACGGATTGCTTACCGATGAAAACCGCCAGCCAGGCAAGCGCAAAGATAACGATGAAGGCGGGGACAAAACGCTTGATATCCTTTTTCATAAAGATCAGGCCGATCAAACACAGTACGGCCAGTATGATCAACAGGATCAGTGTGTCCCAGATAGTTGCGATGCCTGAAGGGAAAGCTTTATCGATCGTTGCCCACGTGCCGAACTTGGGGCCGGCGGGCAGAATGCCGATCATAGCCAGAATCAGGATGACGAATCCCAGCCAACACGCCCACCAATCCTCTCTGGTCCATATCGATGACCAATCAATCTTCTGCAACCTCTCACCTCCTTAACTGTTAACTAATAAAAAGACGAACGAAGTTTGAAATTAATAATGGTACAATTGTTAAATCAATCACCTCCCTCACCTTGCATTGCCCGGCCCTAAACCCATTTATACAATATCACTTAATTGCTGTCAACAGAAACATACAGCGGTGAAAAGATTTGTATATACTTTAATGGTTATGGGACAGATTGAAACACTCACGTTCGTGACCACGCTGGTCGCCCTGCAGCTTGCCTTAATTCTCTATGTCTGGGGGTTCATCTCCGTTTATTTTAATAAAAGCCCGCTGGACCTGGCAGTATCCCGTTACTCTCTGCCTGTTATGTTGGTCGCCTGGCTGGCGCTCACTGTTTCACTGGTCGTGCATGCCGTCCAGGCCGGACATATTCCCGCCACGGACATGTACGAGTTCTCCGTTTCTTTCGGCTGGGGTGTGCTGACGGTTGTGCTGGTTTTCAGATGGAGGCAGAGGAACGATGTGGTCAGCGCAGCGGGAGCACTGACAACTCTGGCTATTCTGATCTATGCGTTCACATTGCCTGTCCAGCATCAACCTCTTCCTCTGCTTTTGAACCAGACATGGCTGCTGCCGCTGCATGTATCCTGTGCCGTCATTGCCTATGGTTTATTTACCCTGGGATTCGTTTGCGGTGTGCTCCTCCTGGTCGGGCGGAGATACACAGCTTCTTTCATGCCCTCATTATTTGCTCTCGATCGGTTGGGCTACCGCTCGTCCCTGGCCGGGTTTTGTTTCATGACGCTGGTGATAGTCATCGGCTCAATCTGGGCTAAAATCGCCTGGGGCAGCTACTGGTCCTGGGACCCCAAGGAAACCGCCGCGCTGGTGACCTGGTTGATTTACGCATTCTATTTTCTCACGAGGTGGATACTCGGCTGGAGGGACTCCCATAGCGCCTGGTTTCTGGTAGCCGGCTTCCTGGCAGTGCTCCTTACATTCTTCGGCAATTTATTCTTCGGGGGACTGCACAGTTACGCCGCAATATGAATTCGGCAGCTGTAAAGGGTTTCTTGCGCACGGATGGCCGCGGTGGTTTTTGTGCCCGGATTTTATGGCATATAGATTTAGGTAAGGCCTATTTGAGCGGCACAAGCTTTATTCGGGAGAGTTTGATCAGATAAACGATAAGCGAGATAAGGGCGTATAGCAGACCGACAAGAATCAGGCCGAATTTACAGGCTGCGCAGTATGCGGCGATCTGGGGATACGGGGCCACCGGGCTGCCGTACATCATGGTGATGAGGGCGTAGTTCTCCACGGCATCGAGTATAGCTGCCAGCCATAAGCCCCAGGCCAACAGTGTACCGAGATTCTTCCAGCCGTTGCGCGCGATAACGCCGGCGCCCATCACACAGGCAAGGGCGATGGTAGTTGAATATACGGGCATATAAAGGTAATCGAAGCCCAGGTTGAAACAGGTCTGCAGCCTGGCCAGCGTGTCCCATGCCCCGATGATGGCCGATGATTTCTCCACGCTGCCGGCCAGTTCGAAGTCAACGATGGTCGGTTTGAATGGGCCGATAAAGCGGAATACGATGGTAATGCCTATGGTCGCAGCCAGCAGCCACAAGAAAGCCTTCAACCTCTTGCCATCAGGTATGGAGTTTAAAGGGTGATACATATCTACAGCTCCATTATCTATAGCGGATAATTATTTGTCAAAGAGATGTCGTTCAGCGCTGTCCCTGCCTGACACCCAGCACCACCTTGAGCAGCAGAGTCAGTATCAAACCGCCCATCGACCATACCCCAATAGTTATAACTGTTTCGAGCAAGGTGGGAGTATAGTCGGTAATGTCTCCCAGAGGTGTCGGTATAAAACCCGGCACAATCAGCCCCAGGCCTTTATCGATCCAGATGGAGATGAAAACAGCTGCACAGGCCAACGCAAGTGTGAGCTGGTTTTTTCGCATGGAAGGTATGACCAGCAGGATAATGGCGGCGCAGGCCAGAATGACCGATGTCCATAGCCATGGTACAAGGCCGTAATGGTTGTCCAATCCAAATAACAGGTACTGGAAGTGGGACATAGCGTCCGGCTCCTGGCTGTAGAAAACCGTGAAGATCTCCAACAGCAGGAAGAAGACGGTGATGATAATGGCGTACGTCACGATTTTAGCCACCTTGTCCAGCGACTGGTCGCCGGGATCGAATCCGCCCCACCTCTTCATGATCAGTGCAATCAATATCAGGAGGGCGGGGCCGGAAGCGAAAGCTGAGGCAAGAAAGCGGGGCGCCAGCAGAGCGGTCAGCCAGAAAGAACGTGCCGCCAGCCCGGCGTAAATGAATGCGGTGACGGTGTGTATGCTGACAGCCCAGACTACGGATACGATTGCCACGGGCTTCAACCATGACGGCGGAGCAACCTCTTTGTACTCGGCGTCCAGCGCCACCCACCCCAGCACCATGTTGAGCAGCAGGTAGACTGATAGCACCACGACATCCCAGAAAATAACCGAGCCGGGCGTAGGATAAAGAATGATATTAAATACCCTGGCCGGCTGTCCCAGGTCAACCAGAATGAAAGTAATGGCCAGCAGACAGGCCGCTACGGCCATGAACTCTCCCAGTATAAGTATGCGGCGGAATTCCTTGCTGTTGTGCAGGTAATACGGGATGACAATCATAACGGCGGATGCGGCTACGCCAACGAAGAAAGTGAAGTTGGCGAGATACAGGCCCCATGAGACATCCCTGCTCAGGCCGGTCACGGCCAGACCGATATTCCACTGCTCGAGATAGGCAGCCAGGCCTGCCGCCATCAGCACGAGAAGGCCGCTTATCAGCAGCCAGTATTTCTTTCCGCCTCTCAAAATGTTCTCAATCAATGTGAAACCTACAGTAAATAATAGACCTGCGGCCGCGTACCCAGCTCGGCCTTACGCCGTAGGTTGAATTGCGATGAAATCAGGTCGTACAACTCCGTACCCGGCTTCAGGTCTCCGAACTTTAAAGCCCCGCTGCTGCAAGCTTCCACGCAGGCAGGCTGCAGCCCATCTGATAGTCGTTCCTCGCAGAAGTTGCACTTCTCGACCACGCCCCTCGTGCGGGTGGGATAGCTCTGCTCGATGGTATTGATATAAGGGCGCGGATCGCGCCAGTTAAAGCTGCGGGAGCCATAGGGGCAAGCCGCCATGCAATAGCGGCAACCGATGCAGCGGTGGTAGTCCATCATAACTATGCCGTCTTCCCTCTTCCAGGTCGCCTGCGTCGGGCACACTTTAACGCAGGGCGGATTATCGCAATGGTTACACAGTACCAGCACCCTGCTATCCAGCAGCGGGTCCCTGACGAATCCGTTCTCCTGACCGGGGAAAGCCTGCTTGTAGTCGACCTCCCACAGCCATTTGATTTCCTCTTTAATATTGCCTATGTCGGGGACGTTATGTACTCGGTGGCACGCGGCAATGCAATCGACGCAGCCGTCTCCGGCTGTGCAGGCTTTGAGGTCTATAGCCATCGCCAGACGTTTTCCGGAGAATGGGCCGTCGAGAGCCCTGGCCGTAGAAGGCCTTGAGATAAGATCAAGGGCAGGTTTGGCCGTCAGGGCAAGCAGGCCGAGAGCGGCCAGTTTGATGAAAGAGCGGCGATCGATATTCATATTGTTCATTTCGTCACCTGCGGCGGCGCATTGGCCGGCGGTACGTTATGGCAATCCCAGCAGTTGGGAGCTGTGCCCGTATAGTTATGACAGCGGTCGCAGAAGTCAGCTTTATTGGCATGGCATTTGAAACAGGTATCCGTCAGGTTGATGTCGAATGTGCGGTTATCGCTGGATACGTATATATTATCGCCCTGCCTGACTGCCTGGTCGCGCCATTGCTGCATAAGCTGCATATGATACGCTTTCATATACTGCGCGGACTCCACACACTGGTTCTCACTGGCCGGCAAAACGTGGTTTGTGCGGTAATCGGCCTTTCCGCTAACTGCCGTGTACCAGACAGGGAAGCTGGCCAGACAAAGGAAAATGGCCAATCCGCCGATTATCTTGCCTTTATCATACATCTTGCGCTCCGCCTTCTGAAGATGTATTGGTCAGAGGTTCTCCTCTTAAGTCTGTCTCCCGCGGTTTCTCGCCCTGCATGATGAGGGCATTGCCAAGCAGTTCATGTACCCCGGCCGTTTCTACTCCGGGCACCCAGTACTCCAGCAGGGGTGGAAATGAAGCCTTGTCTATGGCGCAGATGCAGGCCAGCACGTTCACGCCATGTTTTTCTTTTACATATTGCACAGCATTAGCGCGGGGGTACCCGCCGCGTAACCGCATCTCCATATTCTCGTCGGAGCCCAGTCCCGCTCCGCTGCCGCAGCAGAAAGTGCGCTCCCTGATGGTATTCTCCGGCATCTCATAAAAATAGTTACATATATGGTTGATGACGTAGCGGGGCTCTTCAAGCAGCCCCATGGCTCTCGCCGGATTGCAGGAATCATGGTAGGTCACCTTCCATTTATCATTGCGCCCGGGATCCAGCTTCAGTTTACCGTTGTATATCAGGTCCGAGGTAAATTCACAGATATGAACCATTTTGGTCGACCTGGCGTTATCGAACCTGGTGCCGGTTACGGGCGAGACCGGCTGCTCGAGGAACGACGGTGGGCCGTTGAAGGTATCCATATACTGGTGGATTACGCGCCACATGTGCCCGCATTCTCCGCCCAATATCCATTTAACCTTTAGCCTCTCGGCTTCTGCGTATATTTTAGCGTTCAGGCTCTTGGCCAACTCGGCTGAGTGAAAAAGGCCGAAATCTCCCCCCTCAGAGGCGTAGGTGCTGAATGTATAGTCCAGACCGATCTCGTGAAAGAGCATCATGTAGCCCATCAGCGTGTACCAGGCCGGGCTGGCAAAGAAATCGGCTGAAGGGGTGACAAAAAGGATCTCGGCGCCCTTTTTATTGATTGGTACATTCACTTCAATGCCGGTGATGGTTTTGATATCATCCTGCGCCGATTCCAGACTCTGTTTCATGGCATGCGGGGGAATGCCCAGATGGTTGCCCGTGCGGAATGAGTTGGACGCCGGGCTGACCACCCATTCGGTCGAGCAGCCCACCAGATTCAGCAACTCGCGTGCCAGCATTGTGATTTCGCAGGTATCGATGCCATAAGGGCAGAAGACGGAACAGCGCCGGCACTCCGAACACTGGTAAAAGTAGTAATACCACTCTTTAATAACCTGCTCGTCCAGTTCCCTGGCGCCGGCCAGCTTGCCCAGGAGCCTGCCCCCGATGGTGAAATACCTGCGGTATACCGATCGCAATAATTCAGCCCTCATGACCGGCATGTTCTTGGGATCACCCGATCCAATGTAGTAGTGGCATTTATCTGCGCAGGCTCCGCAGCGCACGCAAATGTCCAGAAATAGTTTCCATGAGCGGTATTTTTCCAGCCGGTCTTTCATGCCCTGCAGGATGATACGTTTATAGTCCGGCGGCAGTTTCCAGTCAGCATCCTGCGGGTTCCACTGGCGCGGATTGGGCAGCTGTAATTGCTCCTGGTTTTTCAGAGGTGCTGCATAGCAGTAGGATCCTCTTTTAAACTCGACGGACGGGTCCATCCAGTCCTGCTGAGGAGCATGATAATCAATGCCGGCCATCTCTTCCGGCCTGCTTAGCTTATCTGCCATCACTGCTCCCCGCAGAAATATTTGTGTCGACGGGAATGCCTGCCTTGATCATGGGCTGTCTGAATTCGTCCTCGTATTCGGCATATGTATGTACTCTGACCGGACGATTCCAGGGATTAACATGCCTCACGCTGCGGTTGTCGTTCTTTGAGTTGCGGGTGGGGCTGAGGAAAACACCGGCAATATGCATCATCTTGCTGAAGGGGAAATAGATAATTAAAGCGCAGACAAGCAGCAGGTGGATGTAGAAAGGAAGGCCGATGCCCGCAGGAACAGAGGGCCTGAAAGTGATTACGCTGATCGCCAGTTCCTTGACTGCAATCAGGTCCACTTTGAATACGGAGCGCATGAGGATGCCGGAAATAACTACTGCCAGGATTAGAAAAAGTGCCAGATAATCCGAGGCGAGAGACATATACCTGATCCGTTCTGAGATAAGGCGTCTGATCAGAAGGTAGGTCACTGCTGCAAGAATGATGAAATCCGAGATGAAGAGGGCGGGCAAAGCCAGTTGAAGTATTCCATCGAATGAAGACAGCCATATCGAGGGAGGAAAGACAGGCTCAGTGAAATAACGCAGGTGGCGGATGATGATGATAAGCAGTGACCAGTGGAAGGCCAGCCCTCCAAGCCAGAGCCAGCGGCTGCCGCCGTAGATCAGCCTTTGCGCATCAACCTGCCCCATGCTGCTGTTACGAAAAAGTGAGCGGAAAAAGAGGATCTCCAGCGCCAGGCGACCAAATATGCCCCAGTTGCTGCGGGGGCTTTCGATTTTATCGCTCTTTATCCAATTAAAAGAAGCCTCCTGACCGCAGGTGGTCGGAATATTGAAAGGCACAGGCGAGTTGGCCCATCGTATTACCCGGTAAATGAATCCGGCGATGAACGCCGAGATTGCCAGGTACGGCAATATTACACCGAATATAAGCTGCGATGCCGGAACAACGACGCTGACCACCGCCAGCAGAATAACGGCAATAACTGCAATCAGGGGCCAGATTATTCTCATCACCTGTCTCACATTTTACGTATGTTGATTACCCTGGCCTTGAAATCATTGTCCTTTTTTGCTTCCTTGATTGCAAGTTCACGTATCTTATTCTTCAAGTTTACGTATAACTCATCCGATATCTGAACCAGGCAGTCGATTCTCTGCTCAAGCTCGTTGAGCTCTTCCATTAATCCGTATCTTGTGACTTCTTCCATGACCAGGCTTCTGATCACCGTTTTAAGGCCGGGCATAAATCCCACTGCCTGTGACTGCGTGAGGTCCTGTACGGCCCTTATTCTAATAATTTTTTCCAGGCATCCCCGTGATGCTTCCGGGTCGTCTCCTTTTATCAACGCATACAGCAGATGAGCCGCGTTGTTGGAAATTGTATACCCTACAGGATCCGTAAATCTGTCACATCCGGCCGGCGCCGACATTGCGGCGCCAGGCCCGCAGGGCTCAAATATTACGCGCAGCCACCTGCGCAATAACGCCTCTTTTTTCTGTATAAGCAGGCTTTCCAGGTTCATGTGTACCAGCTTCTTTAAGTTCCCTTCCCTTAATGTCGCAGTATATTTTATTGGTGCGATTGATACAAGGATAAATGAGAGATAGTCAGCCCACTTCCGCGGCAATATCGGATGTGATTTTCTCTCTTAGCATTATAAAAGCAGCATCAGTCAGGCGGCGGGGATAGCTCAGGTTGATAGGGTAGATGCTTTTAACAGAGCCGGGGCTGGAGCTCATGACCACCACTCTCTCTGCCAGGAAAACAGCCTCCTCGACGCTATGGGTGACAAAGATAACAGCCTTTCTATTCAAGTTCCAGATGCCGAGCAGCTCCTGCTGCATAAGATAGCGTGTCTGCGCATCTAGGGAGCCGAACGGCTCGTCCATCAGCAGCAGTTCAGGACTGTTGGCCAGGGCGCGTGCGATGGCCACACGTTGCTTCATGCCTCCGGAAAGCTCAGAAGGGTACTTATGACTGCTGCCCGCAAGTCCAACGAGGTCGATGCAGTGTTCAGCGATTCGCAGTCGCTCAGAGAGTGGCACTTTGAGAACCTCTGGACCGAAGGCCACATTGTCTCGGACATCCCTCCAGGGGAACAATGCGAAATCCTGAAAGACCAGACCCCTCTCTCGGCCCGGCCCGGTTACCGGATTCCCATCGAGATAAATAGCTCCTGAACTGGCCTGTTCGAGGCCGGCTACCAGCTTGAGCAGCGTGGTCTTACCGCATCCGGAAGGACCCACCAGGCAGACAAACTCGCCTTGGTCAATTTCCAGGCTGAATTCGCGCAGGGCCATGGTGGATGTGCCGCCTTTTTTCTCGATAAAGGTTTTAGTAACGCCGTCGATGACTAGCTTTTTGTCGCTCATGCCGTCTTCCAGAAGAGGATGTTGTCCTCGATCTTTTTTAGTCCGACGAACATCAGAAAGCCCACAATGCCGATCATCAGCATGCCGGCAACCGTTTTGGATGCCTCCATCGTGGAGTAGTAATACATTATCATATAACCCAGTCCGGAGTTGGATCCCGTAAGCTCCGCCGCGACTAGGCACATCCATCCTACCCCGATGCCGATGCGCAGGCCTGCCATGATGGAGGGAGCCGCCGACGGCAAACCGACCTTGAACAGTATCTGCCAGGGTCCGGCGCCAAGCGTTTTAGCTACCTCCACCAGCTTGTTGGGCGTGCTCTCCATGCCAAGCACCGTATTAAGTAAAATCGGGAAAAAGGCGCCCAGCCAGATCAGGAAGACCGCAGGCTTGAAACCAAGCCCAAACCACAGCATGGCCAACGGTATCCAGGCCAGCGGCGGGATAGGACGCAGCAGCTCTACGATCGGCTCAAGCAGGTCTCGGGCATTTCGCCACCAACCGATGATGATGCCCAGCAATATTCCCGTTACTCCCGCCAGCGCAAAACCGACCATGACCCTCCAAAGGCTGATTAATGTATTGCCCATTAATTCGCCGGCCCAGGATAATCCGCGAGGGCCGGGTGCGACAAACAGCTGTCCGAGGGCGACAATTACGGCAACAGGAGTCGGAAAAAGCTGAGGTATATCGGCCAGGAGGGCTGCCCCTTCCCAGATAACAAGGAACAGGAGGATCGAAATTAGTCGTAAAGGACGCGTGGCCTCACCTCTGAATATATTTGGTATCTACAACCATCTCGACAAACTTATCTAAATCCGCGACATCAACAGTTGTTATTATCGGCTTGATAGCTCCTGTCTCACCAAGATTAATGATGTCCCCAATAAATTTCTTGACATCGTCCTTATTTAGAGAATAGGTGTATTTAACCCGCTGGAACGCGTTATCGATAACGGCAGAATCCAGTTTGGTCCATTTGGCTGCAATGGCCTTGGCTTCGTCAGGGTTGGACTCGATATAATCAATAGCCCTGCAGTGGGCTCGTATTACCGAAGCTACGGTGCCGTCATGCGATCTGACGAAATCACCTGCAGCCACTATCACGCAGCAGGGATGGCCGGGCCAGATATCCTTTGATTCCACAAGGACTACGCCGTAGCCGCCTACCACAGACTTGGCTACGAAAGGCTCCCATACAAAGTATCCGTCGATGCGTCCGGTCTGCAGTGACTGCGGCATATCCGGCGGTTTAACCGTACCGGGAAAAAGCTCGATGTCGTTGTAACCTAAATCATTATCAGCCAGCAGCATACCGAACATTACATATTGTATCGATCCCGGCGCAGGCGTCGCTATTTTTTTTGACTTCAGTTCAGAAACACTGCTTATATCTGTACGGGTCACCAGGCCGGAACCCTCCAGATTGACACCCGATACTATGGAAAGTGGAATCTTGCGTGCAGCCGCCATCACAGCAGGCGCCATTCCGACGTAGCCCATATCGATTTGGCCGGCTGCCAGGGCATCCATCTCTGCAGGCCCTGCCTCAAAGGGCCCCACCACCTCTATATCCAGGCCTTCCTCAGCGAAGAATCCCTTGTCCTCGGCCACAAAGAACGGCAACTGGTGCAGGTCGCCCAGCAGATAGCCGATACGTATCGAGGGCGGCTTCGCGGGCGCACAGCCCCACAGACCACTGGCGGGAAGAAATAACAACGACGCCAGCACAAAACTCATCAGCAGCTTGAATATAAGTTTCATCTACACCACCTGATTCAGCAAATTATACCAGTCGACAAAGGGTTGATTAAATTATACAATATTTGTATAATTTGTCTAATGCCGGTGATGGAAGAGCAGTGTTTTGGATTGAAATTATAGCTATGATATTATGAAGCCGTCTTTGAATTTGATCAGTAGATGAATCAAGATCGTTTTTAATTGTTAAGGAGGATAACGGTGAGCAAGAAAACAATCCAGGCA
This sequence comes from Dehalococcoidia bacterium, assembly GCA_041653995.1. Taxonomy (NCBI): domain Bacteria; kingdom Bacillati; phylum Chloroflexota; class Dehalococcoidia; species Dehalococcoidia bacterium. The sequence goes on along the minus strand of JBAZEK010000003.1, from coordinate 174,956 downwards.
GACTATTGGGATAAGAAGATAGACATTGAGGTGCCGGGAGACACGGTAGTGGGAGAGATCCCCAATCCTCCAGCCTTGCAGGACCCCGAGAAAGCTATACGTGATGCTATTGCGAAGCCGGTAGGCGCGCCGCCCCTGTCCGAGCTGGCCAAAAAAGCGCGTAACGGCAAGGTTACCATCGGTTTTGATGACCCATCCCGACCGGGGAAACCGCGGCAGATGATTATCCCTATTCTGATAGAAGAGCTTCTTAAGGCCGGTGTGAAAGAAGAAAATATATATTTACTATGCGGCAGCGGCAATCACTGCAAGTGGACCGACCTTCAGTTAAGGGCTTATCTGGGGCCGGCCATCTATGACAGGTTTGCGCCCCCGGGAAGCGCCTCGAGAGTTATCAACCATGATTGCCATGATACAGAAAACCTCGTATATATGGGCACGTCTGCTATGGGTGATTATGTGGAGTACAACAGGGCGCTGCAGGATTCCGATCTTTTTATATATACGGGCACCGTCGTAGTTTCAAACTGGGGCGGTATGACGGGCACCGGCGTGATAATCGGTTTTCCCAGCACGCGAAGTATGACATCAACGCACGGTTTTCCGGTGGTCGGCCATCCTGATTCCTGCCACGGCAATCAGCATACCATGATGTATCGCGCTCACAAGGAAGCGGTCATGGCTCAGATCGAAAAATTCACCGGCAAGCGCGTATTTTATGTGGATGTCGTCCCCACCGCTGGTGGCGCCCCGGCCGGTGTTTTTGCAGGTTATTCGCCTGAGATCAACGAACCTACCTGGAAATTTGCCGAAAGCATCTATCATATGGAGGTGCCGCAGGCCGATGTGCTTATCTACGGTGTGCCGCGTTACTCGCTTTACGGCGAGACCAGTAATCCGCTTATAGCGCTGGCTGCCGCGTGCGCCCCTGTACGTATGTGGGTCAACAAGCCGGTGCTCAGGGAAGGCGGTGTGGTCATCGCGCTGGCTCATTGCGATGGCACAATAGACGATAGGTCGCACCCGTCTTATGCAGAGATACTCGACCTTTACCGTAACTGCTTCTCGATGCGGGAGCTGTCCGTTTATGAAGAGGAGTTCATGTACCGCGAGGACCTCATTTTCAAGTACAGGCATGCCCATGCCTATGCGCCGGTGCATGGCTTCTGGCTGATGTATGAGAGCGAGTATGCCCTTAACCAGGCCAATAAGATCATTATGGCCGGCGTGCCGGGGATGGACAATCCTCTGGCCCAGGTGCAGGTCAGCGGCACGGGCGGCCCTGGCGCAGCGCGCGATGTCGGCTGCACTCCAGCCCGAGATTTCGGCGAAGCCATGAAGATAGCCGAGAAAGTCGTCGGAAAGAATCCGCGGGTCATGGCCTGTCCATCATTCTGGAGCAGGATCAGGCCCAGGTTCTACGTTAAATAGTATAAATTATATAAAATCAGGAGGAGTAAGATGCGTCTGCAGTCTTATCAGGGCGAAATCAAAGACCACCTGCAATACCTGGGAATCTGGGACAACCTCGTTGCCGGTAAGCTCAAATGCTTTGTCTGCAAGGTCAAGCTGAATACGGACAACTTTGGATTGGCTTTTAAAAACATCGACAAGCTGGAGGCAACCTGTAACAAGCTTGATTGCGTGCGTACAGTCACGCATGTTTTAAAGGACTGAATCTCAGTTTGATTAATATGCAGGAGAAAGAGAATGACAACTTTTTACGATAACAGAAGGCCATATGACAATTATGATTCGACTACCAAGGAATGGGACGCTATCTTTATCGGCGGTGGCGCATCGGGAAGGTTCGGCTCATCCTATTTCCGCGCCATGGGCGGCAACCAGCTGACCATCGAGGCGGACAATCACCTGGGCGGCAAGTGCTGCAAGAACGCCTGTGTGCTGCACCACTACCTGTACGAGATTGCGGTTGAGCTGGATAAGGCCAGGATCTGGGATAAGAAGGAGTACTGGCCCAAGTTCCCCAGGAAAAACGGCAAGGTTGAAATATTGCCGGTACTGAGGGATTACCATATCGGGCGTGAGTATGTGTTCGATTTTATGTTTCACCAGAGCAAGGAACAGCTGAAACTTCAATTCCTGCTCAATCAACGCGCGTCCGTTCTCGATGCGCATACTGTCGCAGTCGAGGGTAAGGGCGAGTTTAAAACGAAGAACATCATAGTGGCGGCGGGCGCCGGGCCTTCGGTACCGCCCGTACCTGGAACCAATCTTAAAGGCGTTTATACTTATGCGGACTTTCTCGAGCTCGACTACGAGCCCAAGGATGTAGTTGTGGTGGGCGCCTCCAAGAGCGGGCTGCCCTGGGCCGCCTTTTTTAATGCAGTCGGATGCAACACCACCGTGGTCGAGATGATGCCGGCTCTCAGCCAGTTCCCCATTGATGATGATGTGCGGGAATACACTCTGCGCATGATGAAGATCAGGGGCCTGCCCGTGCTCGACGAGACCACACTGGTATCCATCAACGGCAGCGGCTCGGTCAAATCCGTGACGGTGAAGGGAAAAGACGGCGTCGAGAAGGTAATTAAAGCAGATCTGGTCTATCTGGGGACAGGGTGCACGCCGCGTTCAGATATTGTCACTCCGATCGGTGTGAAAACAGGCCCCAAGAAAGAGATAATCGTTGACAAGCATATGGCGACCAACGTACCCGGGGTATACGCCAGCGGCGATATTACGGGAGGCGTCATGGAGATGTGGAAGGCCAGGCAGGGAGGAATGATGGCGGCCAAGAATATACTGGGCGCTCCAGCGGAATTCGAGACCGAGCTGTTTGCAGATACATTGCATACCTTTTACGAGACAACCTGGGTGGGCATGACCGAGAAAGAAGCGCGCGAGAAGATCGGGCAGGTCTTTGTGGTCAGGATGCCCATACAGGGCTACAAGAACTGGCTGCCCCTGCCCCTCGCCGAGGGAACAATGGAATATGCCCATCAGTGGCCGGACCTGTCCGGGTTCCAGAAGATTATATACGATGCGAAGACGCGAAAATTCCTGGGCGCCCAGCATGTGGGCTATGGGGGAAAGGACTCATTCCAGTACCTGCTGTACCTGCTGAAGAAAGGTGCGACAATTGATGACATAGCCGATCTCACGGAGCTCTTCATTAATCCCACGCATTTTATCCAGCTCTCAAGATTGCGCTCAGGTATGAAAAACCTCGTTGACCTTGGTTAAATCCAGGCCGGGAATTAACAGGCAGGGCAGATGGAAAGCTGCCCTGCTTACGCGTTAATATTGATATCGCGCCTATTTTCAAGGTGCGTTGGGGGTTGGCAGAGATGAAGATTAAGGACTTTGCAGGGAAGATCACTTTTATTACAGGAGGATCGAGCGGCATAGGCCTGGCCTGTGCGGAGTTGCTGGCCGCCCGGGGCGCCGATGTGGCGATCTTCGCGCGCGGCCAGGAACAACTCGATAAGGCCATTGCGCAAATCGAACGGAACAGGGTAACGCAGAAACAACGTTTCCTGGGGATGATGCTCGACGTATCCCGGCGCGATCAGGTAGAGGATGTCCTCAACAGGACGGTAGCCGATTTAGGCGTCCCGGATATACTGATAAACAGCGCAGGCATCTCTTTTCCTCAGCGGTTTGAGGATATCCCCTATGTTAAATTCGAGGAAATCGTTCATATCAATCTGCACGGGACCTGGAACACTGTATCGATACTGCTGCCATATATGAAGAACCATGGTGGATACATAGTAAACGTATCCTCAGTGGCCGGTTATATTGGCGTGTACGGCCTGAGCGCATACAGCGCATCCAAATTCGCGGTTATCGGTTTCTCTGAAGCTTTGCGCAGCGAATTGAAGCCGTTAAATATCTCTGTTTCCGTGTTGTGTCCTCCTGATGTGGATACACCGATGCTCGAGAGGTCCAATAAGATCAAACCGGAGGAGACTAAGGCAATTTCTTCATCCGCTTCCCTGCTGAAACCGATTGATGTCGCCAGGGAGGTGGTGGCCGGCATGGGCAAAGGGCAATTTCTGATACTACCTGGTTCAGGCACGAAGTATACCCATTTTATGAAAAGGCTCTTTCCCGGGCTGGTGCAGTCGATAATAGACAGCCAGATAAGAAAGGTTACTCAAAAATCCTGATTCGCTTACGTCAGATCTGAAGGATGCCTATTCGCCCAGGCGGATGATGTTTGCGGAGTTGATGCCAACCGTGCATCCGCGCGTGTCGAATATCAGCTTGGCTTCCTTTGTTATCGATTTCAGGTCATAGCAACTGTGATCGGTCACGATTAGCACGCAATCATAATTGCCGAATACTTTTTTCGTGAGCTTGATCGAGCGGAGCTTATGGTTGCCCTCCCTGAAATCAGGGATGTAAGGATCATGGTAGTGCACCGTAGCTTTCTTCTCGAGCAGCAGTTCGATAACCCTTAATGCGGGTGACTCTCTGACGTCCTCGATATCTTTCTTGTAGGCCACACCCAGTATAAGAATTTTTGACCCTTTCAAGCTTTTACTTCGTGTGTTGAGCGCAGCCACGGTTTGCTCGACAATGTACTCAGGCATCGTTTCGTTGATTTCGGCAGCCAGCTCGATGAACCTGGTATGGAAAAAATACTCCCTGGCTTTACTGGCGAGATAGTACGGGTCAAGAGGAATGCAATGCCCGCCCACGCCCGGACCCGGATAAAACGGCATATAGCCAAAGGGTTTTGTGGAAGCGGACTTGATGACCTCCCATACATTTATCTTCATCTTTTCGCAGAGTTTGGCGAGCTCGTTTACCAGAGCGATATTCACACTGCGAAATACATTTTCGAAGACCTTGTCCATCTCAGCTACTTCCGGTGTGGATACTTCGAGCACCCTGTCTGAAACATGCCGGTAGAGCAACGCGGCGAGCTTGGTGGATGTGGGTTCCATGCCTCCGACTATCTTGGGGGTGTTTTTGATTGTAAATTTCCGGCTGCCCGGATCGATACGTTCGGGTGAAAAGGTCAGGAAATAGTCTACGCCTACTTTAAGCCCGGTCGATTCCAGTATCGGCAGCACAATCTCCCGCGTGGTGCCCGGATAGGTAGTGCTCTCTAGAATAACCAGATGCCCCAGCCTCAGAAAACGCGCGATATCGTTGGTGGCGCTGATGATATAGGTCAGATCAGGCTCCTTGGTTTTGGTAAGCGGGGTCGGAACACAGATAATAATAGTATCTACTCTGCGCAGCGCCGATTGGCTGGTGGTTGACTTTAATCTTCCTTTGGCGACAGCTTTTTTAAGGCGCGCCGATTCTATATCCAGCAGGTAAGATATGCCCCGTGTAATTTTATTGACCCGTCCCTTATCAGCGTCAACACCGGTTACAGTGAATCCTGCCTCAGCAAAGGCCAGCGCCAGGGGCAATCCCACGTATCCCAAACCTACAACCCCGATGTCAGCCGATTTATCCCTAATCCTGCTTTCCAGATTTCTCAGATCGTTAACGGTTAATTCTGCCCTTGCCATTTATCCCTCACAGATATTTATTAATTTACCGGTCAATCAGATCATGCATAGTTTAACTGCGAGATGAAACTGTGTCAAAACGGATCAGCGTGGTCTTGTTGTGATCGTCGCATGGTTCTGGGTTGTTATGATTGACATATTGATGGATTTAGTTATAATGGAAGCTGATTAGGTATGCAACAACAGGGTCAACACAAGAACAAGTATCTGTACGTTCTCTCCGATATATCCGATATCGTATCCAGTTCGTTGTCGGAAAGGGAGGTACTGGACGGTGTACTCTGGGAGCTCGGGAATGTAATTGATCTTGATGTCTGCTGGGTACAAAAATACAGCCCGGGCAATAAAACTTTGACGCTGGTATTGCACCACGGTTTACCGGATCAAATTGTCAAGGAACTGGAGGCAATGACCGTAGGCAACGACATCATAGGAGTAGTGGCGCAGACGCGCAAACCGCTATTTTGCAACGATATGGCAAACGATGCCAACTACCGCTGGGAATCAGCCGTACAAAGCGGGTTCCTGTCGTTTATCGCTTCACCGATAATCTCGGGGGGACAACTGCTGGGGATTATTGGCGGATTATCTGCCAAGGCTGATATCTTTACGGTAAATGAGCTCAAATTGATGGCAGCCGTCAGTGCCAGCATATCGGAGGTTTGTCGTAAAGTTTCGAGCGGGCCTGTTGATAATGAGGCTGCCAAACAACAAGATGAGATTACACATACACATCTGTTTTTAAGCGCTTTAAGTCACGAGTTGAAGACGCCTCTTACCGCCATCATAGCTTCCACGGGTCTGTTGATTGAGGAATTGGACAGGCGGCACGAGACGGTTTTACTTAAACTGGCCGAGAATATTTCGCGTAGCGCATCGAGCCTGCAAAACCGCCTGAACGAATTGATCAACCTGTCCAAGAATAAGGATGAATCATACGGGATTGCAAAGAAGGACTTCGACTTCTCGATGCTGGCTGCTGAGGTTGCTGACCAGGTATTATCACTGGCCAGGCAGAAAAAGCAGACACTCAGTTTGGAGGTGGAACCTTACATTAAGATCAATGCTGATGATCAGCGCATTGAACAGGTATTGTTGAATCTTTTATCCAATGCAATTAAATTTACACCGGAAGGCGGACAGATCTTTCTCAGGGCAGCCAAGGATGGGAACAGGCTGGTGATCAACGTGCAGGACACGGGGCCGGGCATTCCCAATGAAGAGAAACGGAAGCTGTTCATCCCTTATTATCATCCGTCTTCTGACAGGTCGGGAATACCAGGATTGGGATTGGGGCTGGCCATCAGTAAGCAAATTGTGGAGTTGCATGGGGGTGCAATCTGGGTGCAGAGCGATGTCGGCAAAGGTAGCACCTTCTCTTTCTCGTTGCCGATACATGAAAAATAAGGTGGAGTAATAGCCGTATGCCGGGACAATTGAAGATCCTGCTCATAGAGGATAACGCTGATATCAGGGAAGTAACCAATCTGATATTCGAGATGCATATGCCTGAAGTTAAGATAATACCGGCCGTAAAGGGTGCAGAGGGACTCGCATTAATGAAGTCTGAATCGCCCGATATGATCATTTTGGACCTCGGGTTACCCGACATGGACGGTATGAAGGTTTTGAAGGAGATACGTAGCTACAGCGATATACCCATCGTTATACTCACAATAAGGGGTGACGAGACCGATAAAGTGAGGGGCCTGGAGATGGGTGCGGATGATTATATTGTCAAGCCTTTTAATCATAACGAGCTTCTTGCTCGCGTGAAGGCTGTATTCAGGCACCGCGGCAAAAGGGAGGCCCCTAAAAAGAGCTTGGAAGTTAAAGCTACACCGGCGGCCGGAGCCAAAAGTGTGCCTGCTGCAAAGAGAATCAGGATGAACGTATCGGCAGGCGCGGTTCAGAAGAACGGGGAACAGGTTAAACTATCGGCCACCGAATTAAGCCTTCTTAAATATCTTGTTTCGCATGAAGGCAAGACGATATCGGGGGACGATATACTCACCAAGGTTTGGGGTATCGAATATGTGGATTGCACATCAAATCTGCAGCAATATATACGTCACCTGCGTGAAAAACTGGAAGAAAACCCCGATAGCCCGCAAATAATTATCCAGGAAGAAAACGGTTATAAAATCGCCCGGAATACGGTCGAGTATATATAAAGCAAAGGAAAAAACGAACATTATAAGCGTGAGGGACTGGATATGAGTCAAATTCTCTTTCTTTCAAGCGATCCCGTCTTAAAAGAGAAAAACGTCGAGATACTGCAGCAGAGCGGCCTTGATGCAAACGGGACATCGGGGTGTCTTGACGGCCTGGTAATGATGGATAAAACCAACTACGATGTCATAATAATTGACGATGAGCTGTCGGATGTCAGCGGCTATGAAGCGTGCCTCAAGATAAGGCAACAGCATGGCGCCTTGATCGTTCTTCTCGGGACTATACCGGACTCGGATGCATGGTCTCGTGTAGAGGAGCTGGGTTTTGATCTTTATCTGCGCAAACCCATCAGCCCGCGGGAGTTGCTCGCACGTACCAAAGCGTTGCTGAGACGGCCCGGCGCAGAAGGAGTTGCAGAAGATGCCGCTGCGAAGCCGGCGGCCCCTGCCCCGGAAGTAGCCGTTAAACCTCCCGCCAGGTCAATACCCGGGGAGAGGGAAGCGGCTGCTCCAACGCGTGCCCCTGAGCCTGCCTCCCCGGGACAGGAAAGGATTATTATCAGATCCCGGCCCGAACCTCAGCAGTACGAAGCTGCTCCTCAAACCCAGGCGCCGCCCGTGCAGCAACCATATGTACCGCCGGCTCCGCCCGTGCCTTCAACGCCGGTTAGCCCGGCGCCCGAGCCACCGGTGGTAGTAGTGCCCAGGCCGGCGGCGCCTCAGATACAGCAGCAATCGCCTGTAGTAGTGCCTCCGCTTGGGCGAGATATTAAAAAGCCAGGCTCCCCCGTCATAGTTAACCCTCCGGCACAGCAGTCTGCTTACGTGGCCAAGGCACAGCCGTCTCAAGAGGATGCCGGTGCGGCAATTCTCGAGGATCCGAGGGTTATCAAACTGGTTGATGCGCTGGTGAGCGGTAAAATTCCCGATATCAATCCGGTTGTCGATTTCAGTTACAAAATGGGATATGCATACCCGTCCGTTAGTAGCTTGATCGATACATCGGAGGTTGAAACGATAAACATACTTGAATCTCTAGCCAATGCGGGAATATTGATCAAACAACCGTATGAAAAGTTTTATGTCGATCCCGACGGATTGTTTCAGTTGGTTCCCATTGAAAGGTGCCCGCGCTGTGACTCCTCCAATATCATCAAAGGGCAGCTCGTAGAGCATTTTTCCTGCGGATACGTGGGACTTGATAAGGATTTCAAGCAGGACAGCAGGTACGTCTGCCCAAAGTGCCGAAAGGATTTGAGATTGATCGGCACCGATTATCGCAATGTTGGCATACACTACAGGTGCCAGGATTGCAGCGAGGTATTTACGGTCCCGGTCGTTAAATGGCGCAATATGAAAACGCGTAAAGTTTGGAGCTCCGAGGATCTGAAAGAAGTCGAGGCTTCTTCGTACCAGTTCAGCCCGGATAAGAAGGGCTGGCTGGAATTCCAGCTGAAACCAAAAACCCAGCTTGTCGATTTCCTGAAGCAACGGGGATATCAGGTTCATGAATTGGCTCAACTGACGGGCCGTTCCGGCGCAGTGCATACCGTGGATGTACTTGCTATCAGGGACGATATTATCACCAAGGTCAATCTCGGTATAGGTATCCTGGTGGCCCCATCGGGGGAACCGGAGGTCGGACTTGAATCTCTCTTCAGATTCGATACAAGGGCTTATGATATCGGCATTAACTATAAAGTGGTAATTGCGATTCCCAAGCTCGGCCAGGAAGCATTGAATTTCGCCGGCCGACAGATGATCAGGGCGTTTGAAGCCAAGACCCTGGCAACGGTGGTTGCGGATATCACGCATCTTGACCGCTCCAATATAGGAATGCAGAGCAGGGTGGAGGAGGGAGCAAACCATTCCGGTTCGGTGGCGGCCAACGCGCGGGGTATAATTGTCAGGTTCCTTCGCAATAAGGGTTACGAGGTATATGAGAGGGCCCTGATCCTCGGCAAATCTGGTATCGAACATATTTTCGATATTTTCGCCAGGCGTGATGATAAAATCGTGGTGCCAACGATTGCCATCGGTATAGGCAACGAAACCGGTCAACAGGTTGGCCTGGATGAGCTGTCCAAGTTCGATGCCGCAGCTTTCGATGCAGGTATTCGCAACAAAGTATACCTTGGCCTGTCTGAGATAAGCACACAGGCAAAACAATTTGCCATGCAGCAAAAAATTGATATTATTGAGCAGCAGGACCTGAGAAAACTGACGTGATTGTCTTGAATAATTCAGTCGGTATACTCTGCGCGTCAGAGCCGATAACCGCTGAGTGAAATGAGAAATATAGCTGTTTTTATCGTCGCTATCCTTTTTCTGACATTGCTGATGGGTATATTCTACTTTATGCCCGTCGAGTCGGTTTGGATTGCGCTGGGCGCGCTGGCCATTGTAGTAATATTTCATTTCCTATCCAGGGTGCTTAAAGGAAAACAGACCCGTGAGTCCAAGCCCAGCCAGTGGCAGAATCTCACGTCGTTGCTTGTGATATTTGTCATCATCTTCATTATCTTCGTGGTAACACTCTGGGATGTGGTCCCTTCGGCCCTGATATATGTGCTCATGGTTTCTTTAGTATTTACCATGCTGATCAATTTCCTCACCGTGCCTCTGGCGATTTTCCACAAAATAAAACAGAAAAAAGAGGTATTCCAGCCAAGCTCCTATAAGCCGAGAGTCAGTATCATTGTACCCGCATTTAATGAGGAAAAAGTACTGGCAAGGACACTGGAAACACTGATCGAGGCCGATTATCCCGATAAAGAGATCATCGTGGTTGATGACGGTTCCAAAGACAATACTTATTCTGTGGCCACCGAGTTCAGCCATCGCGGTGTCAAAGTAGTCCGACGTCTTAACGGCGGAAAATTCGCCGCGCTGAATACGGGCATTGCCATATGCTCGGGTGAAATAGTGATTACCGTGGATGCCGACAGTATGATTGCGCGCGGTGCCATAAACGAGATGGTCAGGGGGTTTGAGGATCCTCAGGTAGCGGGCGTGGCCGGAAATTTAAAGGTTTTTAACCGCAATAATCTGCTCACCAAGCTGCAAGCGTTGGAATATATCGTTCAGATTCAGATCGTGAGGAGGGCTTTTGAGAATTTCGGTTCCCTTACCGTAGCGTCCGGTGCTTTCAGCGCTTTTCGTAAGTCGGCTCTCGAGGAAGCGGGATACTATGATCCCGACTATCTGCTTGAGGATTTCGATATAACCATCAAGATGCTTAAAGCGCATCAGATACTTCATGGTAGCAACGAGGCGATCTGTTATACAGAGGCGCCAGAGACGATCAAGGATGTTTACCGCCAGCGTCTGAGCTGGTTCCGCGGCGATTTTCAAAATTTCTGGAAACATCGAGACGCCTTTTTTAACCCCAGGTTTGGAATTATGAACAAGCTGACGTTTCCCTATATGCTGTTATCCATGACACTGGTGCCGCTGGCCAGCCTGGTCGTTATGGTAACGTCGATCATAATGATAATTGACGGCGAATGGATGACGCTGGTACTGGCCTTTGCGCTCTTTGCCGTGTTGCAGCTGCTGCTATCCATAATTGCCATACTGGTGGCCGAAGATGATCTCAAACTGGCGCTTTATTCACCTCTCTTCATTATCGGATACAAACAGTTCCTGGATTTCATTATGATCAAGGCTCTATTAGATATAATCGTGGCCGGGGGTACCTATCTCAAACGTGAGAGGGTCACCAGGATCGGTGATGCTCCGCGCAGCCAGCAATCATCACCCGCTGAGGTGCTGCTTGAACTACAGGCCAAGCCGTCCAAAGCGTCGAAGGCCGATAGCTAAATAACTCCCGATCATCCGGCTCGACTATTGTCGCTGATAAATAATTATTCAAGATAAAAATAATGAGCGATATCCTTAAGAAATACAGCGGACTGAGGATCCTTGTGACAGGGGGAGCAGGATTTATCGGATCGCACCTTGTGGAAAAACTGATCGACCTTGGCGCCAGTGTGACTGTGATCGATACCATGTTGTGCGGCAATAAGATAGAAGGGCTCAAGGAGGGCAAGAACCTGTCAGTACACCGGCTGGATGTCACAGATACGCGGGCTATTGCTCCGTTGTTTAAGGGCCAGGATATGGTTTTCCACCTTGCGGCTGTAGTGGGAGTGGAGGAAACGCAGGATGAGCCGGTCAATCTGCTCAATGTCGAAGTGATAGGCACTTCCAATGTGATTTCTCTGGCTGCCAGGAACAAGGTTAAACGCTTTGTCTTTGCTTCTTCTTCAGAGGTCTACGGCGATTCCGTTAAACCCATGGTGGAAGAGGGGCCGTTCAATCCCAAATCCACATATGCCTTAACCAAGTTGATCGGCGAACATTTCTGCATGGCTTACTATCAGAAATTCGGCCTCGAGTACACAGCTTTACGTTATTTCAATGCATACGGGCCGCGTCAGGATGATCGTTTTGTACTGTCCCGTTTTATCAGCAGGGCTATGGCGGGACAGGAGATCATTATCTATGGCGACGGAAAACAGACGCGTGACTTCACATATATCGAAGACACCATTCACATGACTCTGCTGGCCGGTATCATGGATGAAGGCATCAACCAGATATTGAATTTCGGCACAGGCAAAGATGTATCCATTAATACGCTGGCCGATATGGTTTTAACCGCACTGGCTCTGAAAGGCAAAGTTAAGACGAAATATGTTGATTACGACCGGCTCAGGTCATTGGAGATCGAGGTATTTAACCGCATAGCAGACACAGCCAAAGCTGAGAAGCTGCTTGCATATAAACCACTGACAGGTCTTGAATCAGGTATGCAGAAATGCATAGCCTGGTATGAAAATCGAAAATAGCAGCCGCTGTAATACTGATACGGGCTATTTATCGCCCGTGTGGTAGCGGTACCATTGCTCGAAGGTCAGTATCGTCGCAAATGACTTGAACCATTTGATCAGCGTATCCACTTGTTCAAGCTTGGCCATGTCCGGCTTGCCGTTTTTGTCCACAAAACAGTCGGGGTGCAATCCTACGACGGCAACCCCCTGCGCGTTCATGTTATTACAGATCGTAATTGCCGCGTCATTATATTCCTGTGATTCACCATAAGCACCAACGTAGACGCAGTAACCCGGCTGTTTCATCGGTTTATCCATATTTACCACATCGGTCCACTGGCAGTTATACCAGACACACAGGTCGGAAGCTGTGGGTATGCGGTACATGCCCTTTTCCAGATCCACATGACAGTTGTAGTCAACGGGCTTAAGGGACGAGCAGGGTTCCACCGCCCAATATACTGAAAATACTTTGTATCCGGCGTTCTGTATTGCCTTATATCCCAGCTCATCGTAGTAATCGGTGGGGACGGTGAAAGATATGGGATTGACTCCGAAATATTTCAGGTATTTACAGCGAGCCTGAATCAGCTTGTACTGCAGTTCTTCATAGGACACTTTGGCTTTTTCCGCCTCGGCCTTGGCGGCGTATACGTTTATGCAGGGATTATCCTCGATATGTTTCAGGTAATTCTGGGTGATATCAAGTTGATAATATGTCCAGTCATAGCCGTGAACGCTGATGCCGACCACATTATCATCGACGTATTCTTTCAACCAGGGTATCTCATATGATTCGGTGCCGTCCACATTGGATACGACGCCGCAATCCAGCGGCACGCCGTTTCGCTCAAAGACCTTTATTATTTCGTGCACCACCTCTTCCCGGTAGCCCCTGGCTACATCGTCCAGCCTGAAAATAATAATCGGTCCGCCGTGGTAAGGGGGGAGCGGCCGCTTAATGCCAGCGGCATCCATAGGACACCCGGTGATATACTCGTACCAGTTATCCAGTGTGGTAACATCTCCCAGACCCTGGCAGGACTTAACTAGCGATGACAATTGCAGTAGTTTGGCTGTCATAGGTTTGTTGTTTGTGTCGAGTACCGAAGTGACAGGTAACTCTATGACAGCCACGCCGAGATCGTTGATACTTCGTTTGGCGGCATTGTACAGTGCGGTTGTGTTATCGAAAGCCTGCGCGAGGTCTGCCTCGCCGACAATGGGAAGACGGTATAGTCCTCCCGTATCAACCTGCCCCGACCAGTTCACAGGTTTGATTGAAGGTTTGAGGTCACCCGAACCGCTGTAAGCGATAACTTTGAAGCCGCTGTCCTGTAAAGCCCTGTAGTTGGCCTCATTAATAGCCGCAGTCGGCAGCAGGCAGGAGTAAACCGCCGAACCGAATATGTATTTAATCTGATCGCGAGTTAATACAAGGTTGGCTGAAAAGGCTGCGTATTCGCCGCCGGTAAGTGAGGTCTGAGGCTTCAGCCAGCTTATGTAATGGCCGTCCACGCTGGTATCAAGGATGCCGGCATCCGAGAAATAGGTCAGTTCCCTGGTGCTTTCGTTCAGGCCGAAATTCGTGGCAGGGGGTTTTACAGCGACATCAATAGATGCATCGTTTTCCGCGAATACACGGATAATCTCCGGCACAGCCTCAATATATTTGTCATCATCGATCTGATCGAGGACGAAAATGACGGCGCTGCCGCCTTCGTATGGAGGAGTCTGCAGTTTTCTCGTATGTGCCGCCGGGATAGACTGTGAACCAGCAGGTATCACGTCAGGCGTAGCAGGAGATGCGATACAGCCGATGGAAAAAAGCAAAGCCAGACATAGAAACAGGTTGATCAAACGTGCTGCCGGTGAGTTCATGTTGTTATCATAAGACCTTAATATGTTGTAAGTCAAAGTGTGGCGTAGAGCGCTCTGGCGGCCTCGATAAGCTTGATATCAGTTGTGTATTGAAGGCAGAGTTCAATGTCGGCTTTCGCCTGCTCGTAATTATGCAGGTTCTTATGTATTAGAGCCCGGGTAAAATAGGCCCAGGCAAAGTCATATTGAAGCCGGATGGACTCGTTTATATCTGAAAGCGCTTTATCGTACAAGCCCTTGCCGTTATATGCCCAGGCACGGTTTGCCCAGGCAGCTGACAGCTTGGGGTTTTTGGAAATGGCTACGTCACAGTCCTCTATGGCCAGGTCCCAAAGGCGGAGATTATTGAAGGCCCAGGCGCGCGTGATGTCAGGAAGCGCAAATTCGGAACTCAGATCCTGAGATTTCGTAGCATCTGCAATGGCAAGGCGGTACTCTTCCTTTAAAATATAGCCGCGTGCCCGCATGTTGTAAGCCAGGGCGGATTTGGGATTCAGTTCAATGGCCTTATTGCAGTCATCCATGCCCATCTGCCACCAGTTTTTAGTGAAATCGTAAGGATATTTTTCAAAGTAAGCCCATGCGCGCTGAATATATGCGCCCGGCAGGTTTGGATTAAGCTTGATGGCGATATTGCAGTCATCTATGGCGAGGTCGTAATTGCCCCTGGCTGTCTGCGCCCAGGCATGGTTCACGTAAGCCGTGGCAATCCTGGGATCCAGGCTTATCGCCGTGTTGCAGTCCTCAATAGCCTTTTCATAAACAGCGGTCTGGTTGTACACCCAGGCGCGATTCACATATGCCAGCGGCAGCGTGGGATCGATCTCAATAGCTTTGTCGCAGTCAGCCAGCGCATTTTCGTAGTTGCCCATTTCGTTGTGGTTCATAGCTCTGAATATATAGGCCATGGCCCTGGTCGGCTCGGCGGCGATGCCGTCGGTACAGGCGAGTATAGATTCCTTGAACTCGCCCAGGCCGTAGAGCGCCCAGCCCTTATTGATGTAGCCCAGGGCAGTCTTAGGGCTCAGCTCAATAGCCTTCAGTGAGTCGGCCAGCGCCAGTTGATATTGGCCCTTTTCATTATAGGCGGAAGCGCGCGTGGTATATGCTAATGCGATGTTACCCTTCTTATTTATAGCCCTGGTGCAATCCGTGATTGCGAGATCATATTCACCTATCTGGTTGTAGGTTAAAGCCCTGTTGATGTAAAAGAAGGGCTGGTTTGAATCCATGCTGATGGCCTTTGTATACTCTTCGATTGCCTTGTCCCACTGCTTCTGGCTGTATGATTCATTCCCCGCCTTATAGTGATCGGTGGCACGTTCAAAGATAAAGCAGGACAGGGAGAGTGTTGAGATACAGATTAAAAGTACGATAACGGCTATTCTATTCCACACGCTTTTCATATACCTTATCCAACATCCTAATGTATAAATATGGCCTGGTGGAAAACTACTGGCGGGCCGTCCACTTCCACTTTAGTTCCGGCAATTGCAGGCAATCCATACTGGTGACATAAATCACCCGCTCTGAGGGTGATATGGTACTCGCTACCTTTTTGCCGCTGACAGTGACCTCCGTCATCACCCATTCGCCGTGTTTGTTGATGATACTTCCCTGGTGCCAGCAATTGTATACATCACCGCCGGTATCTTTATTCCGATCGAGTATTGTCCATTCAACATATTTATTTGGATAGTGGCTCCAACCTTCGTATATCTGTTCGGCCGTAACATTTTCAGAGCTGCCGGCGGTCCAGACGATCTCTCCGTCTGCTGTCTTGACGATTACCAGAAATTTTTGAGATACCTCATAGCATCCGTCGGACGCTCTCAATGTATATAGCGTGGTTGCCTTCGGTGTTACGGTGAGACTTTCGCTGTCCACGCTGATACTTCCAATGTCTGGATCGACGGAAAGAGAAGTAGCGGCCACTGTTTTCCAGGAAAGGACTGTCTGCTCGCCCAGTATTATAGTTTTAGGTTGAGCAACGAAAGACGAGATGTCAAGTATAACACAGGTGATACTGTTGTCGGTGACCGGAGGATTAGCTGGATTGTCTACCGGTTGCGGTAATTCTTCCACCGTGCACGAGGTGCCTATCAATATCAACATAAGTATAAGTATTGATATTGCCGGTGAAATGCGCCGCCGTTCCAGCTCAAGCAACATAGCGAATTATATAAGGTCTGTTATCCGGATATATTAGTTCCATTATAGCGCCCCTTCATAGTTTTGGGAATATGGTGGTATTGTTCTTTGAATAATAAACCAAATCATGCCAAAATAATCAGGCTTATGTGGATGATACACAGCAGGATTTGAAAGGGAATCAATGTCGAACGATAAAGTAACAAAGCCGGCTGACCATAGTAAGGCCAAGGAAAAATCCATCCTTTTAGGCCTGCTGCTGGGGATATTCGGGCTTATCACCGGTGTAATTGCCGCAGTAATAGCCAATTCACTGACACTCGAATCGGAAATCCTCAAGAATATAGGCTTGGTCACAGCGGTCTTTCTCTCTTACCTCAGTATCCGCAAAGTTAATCGGGGACGAACGGAAGGATATAACTATGGCTACGGCAAGCTTGAAAGCGTCTCCAGCCTTATCGTGGCAACGGTTCTGGTCATATCCTTGATAATCATCATAGCGCATATCATAGAGAGATTTCAGCACCCGGTGGAACTCCATGCGCAGGGAGTGGACCTGGCTATCGTGTTCTCGGCTGTCGGGCTGTTGACCAGCGCCTGGCTTTGGCGGCACGACTACCATCTGGTAAAAGAGGAATTTTCACCGGTATTGGAGTCTCTCTGGCGCATGTACCGGTCTAAAACCATCGCTTCAATGCTCGTCATCGTCTCGCTGTCTCTGAGCGCCATATTCAAAGACCAACCCTGGGTGTACTACGTTGACCCGGCGGCTTCCGTCATTATCGGGCTTTTCATAGTGCAGTCTATCTACAACATAAGTACTATGTCCGTCTACGACCTTCTCGATCGTGCCCTGGAAGAGTCGCTTCAGATCGTCATACTCAGGGAACTGGCGCTTTATTTCGATGATTACGAGGCTATTCACGGGATACGTTCAAGGCGATCGGGAGCCAATGTTTACGTTGAGATCTTTTTGGAGTTCGACGGCGACAGAAAGATGTCCGAAGTTCAGAAGGTGATTGACTCCATTAAATCCAGTCTGGAAAGCAAGATCAGCAGCAGCCAAATTGTTATCTCACCCGCAACAGCGGATGTGGCATAAATAGTCGGGTTACAGGCAAATGATCATGGACGATCAACAAAGGGCAGCAGGCAGGAATGAGAGTACGCTCACCCTGGAGAGCGCGGTGCTGAAAGACATACCGGTGATTGTAGACTTTGTGGTTAACTGGTTGCAGCAGCGAAAGTTGGACAAATATGTGTTTGCCTTCGAAACAGCGGTTGATGAAGCAAGTACCAACGTGGTCAAGCATGCTTACGGCGGCAGGGGTGGTTTTTTCCAGATTTCATGCGCGCTAAATGGCCCCGATATCATTATTATTATCAAAGATCACGGAGAAAAATTTGATCCTGCATCCGTCCCGCTGCCGGAGGTGCACAGCGCGCTTGAGGACCGTAAAGCGGGCGGCCTGGGTATATATATGATGAAAAAGATGATGGACCGGGTTGACTACAGCTTCAGCGAGGGGGAGGGTAACCGTCTGCTGCTGGTAAAGAGGACTTCCGGTTAAACGGGTTTATCGGTAGTCCGCCTATCCGATGATGATGTCCTGCAACAGGCGCTTGGGTACGTGATGTACGGCCTGGCTGTCTCGCCAGTATTTCGCATCTCCGTTCTGATCCAGCGGGTCGACCACGACCTGCTCCTTTGGTTTCCCGATGGCGATAACCAGCAGTATCTCATAACGTGAGCTGACATCAAGAGCCTTTGCCAGGTCGGCCTTGCGTATCGTGGCTATCATGCATCCGCCCAAGCCTCTTTCCGTGGCGCCAAGCAGGATGCTCTGTGCGGCGATCCCGTGGTCCCATACTACATTTTTGCTGAGTTCCGTATCTCCCAGCATGATAATGTACGCCGAAGGCCTCTCTCCCTCGGGGGGGCCACTCCAGTCCTTCAGGTAGGCTGCCCATCCGATGTTTGCGAAGATGGCGGCATTCCTGGCCGCGTCGTTGGATAAAAAATACTTGAGCGGCTGCAGGTTCATAGCGGAGGCTGACATCCTCCCCAGGTCAACAAGCTCCTTCAGAGTGTCAAGGGAGACCGTCGTGTCCTGAAAAAAGCGGCGGTAGCTGCGGTTTTTATAAACAAGCTCTTTGATGGTCATATTTCATCGTCCTTTTATGAAGCTGTGTGTAACCGGCGCCGACCTGGACAGCATGGCTTAGTATTCAAGCGTGTTTCAGGGCTACGCCCTCAAGCACGTTGGCGACATCCTCACACATATCGGTGGCGCTTTCCATATGCTCGTATATTTCGCGCCACTTGATGATATCCGCGATATCATTTGAATCCTCGAACAGCTCCTTGAGCGCCGTGCGATAGATCTTGTCCGCCACGTTTTCCAGCCTGTTGATCTCCACGCAGCTGTTCAGGATTTTCTCAAGGTTGGCGTTATGGCGCCTGAGGCTGGGCATCACATTTTCCACCTCGGTAGTTATCTGGACCAGGATATCTGCAAGCTCACGCGCCCGTTTGCCGGGTTCCCTGACTTTATATAGAACCATGGTGTCGGCAGTTGCCTGGATGAGGTCGGTGACATCGTCCAGAGAGTGCGCCAGCATACCGATATCCTCCCTGTCGAAAGGTGTAATAAAGGAACGGTTAAGCTGGAACATGATTTCGTGGGTTATGGTATCACCCTGATGCTCGATTCTATCCATCTCTTCCAGTTTCTGGTCAATGCTGTCCCAGCTGTATATAAGCTCTTTGAGATTTTCGGCTGCTTTGACCATGTTCTTTGTGCTGACCTCAAAGAGGTCGAAGAACTTGTCGCCTCTGGGCATCAGGTTTAGTTTAAACATTTTACAGAGCGATTATAGCACAGGCCTCGCGGTTGATGTTATCGCCGGAAATCCCCGCCGGAGATCATCACTTAAAAATGGTGAATCTTCCGTTTTTCACGATCTGCACAACGGCGGGATGAACAGGTTCCCTCTCCTGTGTGAAACTGAAAGATCCCATAGGCGTAGTAAAATTGGATATACCTGCCAGCGCGTCTCTAATGGTCTGGGGATCAGAGCTGCCGGCGGTCCGGATAGCGTTGGCCAGCAGCCAGGTGCCGGTATAAGCCTGAGCGGCAAACTGGTCCGGTTTGATTCCATAATCTTTCTGATAGGCAGCTATGAATTCCAGGTTCCTGGTATTGATGCTGGCGATATTCCATGCCGTGCCGGCCATGACTCCCTCTGCGTAGCTACCGGCCTGTTTAATAACATCAGTTGAATTGAAGCCGTTTCCGCCGATAATGATACCGGTATAGCCGAGAGTCCTCGCCTGTATGATGATGGCCGCAGCTTCTTTAGCCAGAGCGGAAACGAGTATTGCGTCGGGTCCCTTTGCGATGATCCTTTCGAGCTGTGGCTTGAAGTCTGTATCGCCGCGGCTGAATGTTTCATCCGCCAGTACCTTCAGGCCGTTTTTTACTACTGCATCCTTAAAAGCTTTATAACCGGCAATGGTGTAGTCGTCGTCCTTGCCCCAGAGATAGGCGACTTTCACCACGCGTAACTGGCTGGCCGCAGCTTTAATGGTGCCTCCGATGACGGTCGATTCCGGCAGGCTGCAGCGGAATATAAAATCGCCCATTTCTGTTATACCCGGAACCGTATTGCTTACGGCAATTACCGGGATCCCGTGTTTCTGGGCTACCGGATCGGCCTTGAAAGCCTGTGAAGACAGCGTCGGGCCTATGATAGCGGAGACATTATCTGTTTCAATTAGACCGGTGATGGCGGAGTAAGCTGTGTCTGCGTCGGCTCCGGCATCTGCAATCACAAGCTTGAGTTGTTTGCCCGATCCCAGGTAATTGCTGTCGTTGACCTCGTTTACGGCCAGCTCAACCCCGTTTTTTTGGGCTTGACCGTAGGATGCTGCTATATCGCCGCTTAAGCCCAGCAAGGCCCCGATCTCAACCTGTTCGGGCTGGGTTTGCGCTGCCGGCTGCTGCTGGGGGGTGGAACAGGCCACAGCCAGGATAATAACAATGAGGGCTATTGTAGTTCTAAACATGTCGGGTGTTTTCAGTCGAGGTCGATCGCTTCTTTGCAGTTACGGCAGCGCTTGGCTCCACGGAAGGTGGCAGCGCCGCAATGAGGACAATTATAGCGTTTCTGCTCCTCTTGTATCCACTTCTCCGTACCGAGCTTCCGCCATCTGGGGACACATCGCAATATAACCTTCTTGCCGACCGCAACCGGGAAATTATCGATGAACCGGCAGGGGAACTCGTTGCACTGATGGCATCCCTCGATTTTCTTTTCGATGCAGCACGACTTGATCGGGCAGATCCGGCAATAGGAAAAGACGCGCTGAGAGAGGCAGCCGTCGCATACCAGGTCCTCAGGTTTGACGCCGTAAACCGGGGCCAGCTTCTCTTTAAATTTCTCATTGTTGTCCCTGGTGGCTATATGGATTCCGCAAACTCCGCAGTACAGACCGCATGGCGCTGCAAGTTCCTTATTGATGGCCATGATATTCCAACCCCCTCTTATTGATTGTGCATGATTATACGCTTCGCCAGCCAGCTTAAACAAGCGTTGCAGGTGTAATTTGTTGATAGAATAGTCCTGATGTAGAATTGCCATAACAAAAATCATCCTGTTCAAATTGATTAAGGAGGTTATCCATATGAAGTCAACCTGGGGATGTGTTCTGGCTGCCGTAGGTGTAATAGTACTTGGCGCCATAATCATTGCAGTTTCCCTGGTCGGTATTTATAACAGCCTGGTAACCAAGTCACAGGGTGTAGACGCCCAGTGGTCGCAGGTTGAGACGCAATATCAACGGCGTTATGACCTGATCCCGAACCTGGTGAACTCGGTCAAAGGGATGATGACACAGGAACAGACGGTTTTCCTGGCCATAGCAGATGCACGAACCAAATACGGGGCTGCCCAGACGGTGAATGAAAAGGCTGCTGCGGCCGGAGAGGTTGAAACCGCACTTGGCCGCCTGCTCGCCGTGATAGAGAATTACCCGGACCTCAAGTCCAGCCAGAACGTTACCCAGTTGATGGACGAACTGGCGGGGACGGAGAACCGCATCAGCGTGGAAAGAAGGCGGTTCAATGACCTCGTGAGGGATTATAACACGCAGATCAAGACTTTTCCCACGAATATGCTGGCAGGTATGTTTGGATTCAGTGAGAAGCAATACTTCCAGTCTGTCAGCGGCGCAGAAACAGCGCCTAAAGTGGAGTTTTAGTGCGGTACAGGCTAATCTTGCTGTTAGTGACAGCCTGTCTGGCTGTCACAATGCTGCCTGTCTTCAACATGCCGGTGTTGGCACAGAATTTTCCTGAGCTCACCGGCTATGTCAACGATAACGCCGGATTGCTTTCATCCGAAGCAAAGGCCGAGCTTGAATCTGAATTGTCGCAGCTCGAGAAAGATACTACGGCGCAGGTCTTTGTGGCGACTGTAAAAAGCCTTGAAGGGGACAGTATAGAGGACTATGCCAGCAGGCTGTTCGAGAAATGGAAGATCGGGCAGAAAGATAAAGACAACGGGGTTCTTTTCCTGGTAGCCCTGGATGATCGCAAGATGCGTATCGAAGTCGGATACGGACTTGAGCCGGTGATCACTGACGGGCGCGCGGGCAGGATACGCGATGACGACGTGCTGCCGCTGTTCAAGAACAACGATTACGAGGGTGGGATTAAGGCGGGTGTGGCTTCAATTGAGAAGTATATCAGGGACGGCACTCCGCCTGCTCCGCTTGAGGAAAACCCGGTGAAATCTGCGTTAGGTGATTTTGTCTTTGTTTTTTTTATCCTTTCTATAGTCACGATTTACCTTTCAGGATTCATGGCGCGCAGCAAGAATGTATGGGTGGGTGGTATCTGGGGCGCCATAGCCGGTGTCATTATGGGGCTGTCGATCGGGGGAATTGCGGCGCTGATAATTGCGCCGCTGATATTCACAGGTCTTGGCCTGGGCACGGATTACGCGCTTACGCGTAATTACCAGAAGCTGAAGGAAGCTGGAAAATCCACTGACTGGCATAAAACCGGGGGTGGTTTCTGGGGAGGCTTTGGTGGAGGGTCGGGAGGCGGTTTCGGCGGAGGATTTGGCGGCGGCGGCGGTGGAATGTCCGGAGGAGGAGGCGCCAGCGGCGGGTGGTAGTGGATATGATAAAGGGGCCGGTTCAGAATTGAAACGGCCCCTTATTTGGAAGGTTGACACCTTATTTTAATAGGCGCGCGGCAGTCCGAGCTTAAACTGGCCGATAACGTTCTTCTGTATTTCCATCGTACCGGCGGCGCTGAACCAACCCATATTAACGAGGTACAGGTTCTGGCAGCGGCCCCTCAGTTTCGCCCACCTGGAATCGGGGCTTATCTGTGAATTGGCGCCCACGATCTCTAGCCCGGTCCTGGCCATGTTGTCCGTGACGATATTGCAGTACAGCTTGTTTCTGGCTGCCTCATAGCCCGGCATCTTACCGGTGCTCATTTTCCACATTATCTCAAGCCCGAAGAGCCGTAGTGTCTCGAGCTCCAGGGCGCGCTCAGCCAGCTTATGGCGCACTACCAGGTCGGCAGACAGGGGTTTCCCTTTATGATTGTTTTCCCTGGAGTAGCGGACGAGCAATTCAAGTATGCGTCGTCCCGTGCCCAGCACATGAGGCGCCAGGGAGAGCCGCTCGATTGCCAGGGCGGGGATCAGCATGTAGAATCCTTTATTCTCCTCGCCGACCAGGTTCGACGCCGGCACCCTCACGTTGTCGAAATAGACCTCGTTGAAACTGTGAATACCCGAAAGATTGATGAGAGGCCTGGTAGTGATGCCGGGGTTTTTCATATCCACGATGATGATGCTCATGCTTTTGTGGATCTTGTTCGACGTTGGATCGGTTTTGCATGCCAGCCAGCACCAGCGTGCGCGGTGGGCGCAGCTCGTCCACACTTTCTGTCCGTTTATAATATAGTCGTCTCCCGATCTGACAGCGATGGTCTTGATCTTATTGTAGTCGGAGCCCGAATCGGGTTCGCTGTAAGCGGTGCACCAGATCCCATCGGGATCACCCGAGGCTATCAGGGGAAGATACTTCTGTTTCTGCTCCTCGTTGCCGAATAGCATCAGGCTGGGTCCATTAATGCCGGTGCCGGATATACCCATGCTCGTGCCGGGAATCTCATAGTAGCCGGCCTCCTCGGAGTAAACAAATTGTTCCCAGTATGATGCGCCCATACCCCCGTATTGCTCAGGCCAGTTCATGCAGAGCCATTTCTTCTGTGCAAGCTTCCTGGATATAGACAGCGAAAACTCCCAGTCCTCGTCCGCGCTCTCCTCTTCCAGCATGGCGGTGTGGTAAGGTTTTCCCACAACTTCGGCAAGGGCAAATTGGCGTATCTCCCTGCGCAGCTGATCCGTCTTTCCACCAAGGTCGAAATCCATATGGTTCCTCCAGTGCCCGATTATAGAATCATGGTAGCCGGGTCCCTCAAAAGGCGTCTTATATTGTAGTATAATTTTAGTACTATTGATAGAGGTAAGGTTGTATCGGTGATCAGGCCGAAGGTTACATGGAGATGATATAGCAGCCGACAAAGAGAGGAGAGTAATCATGTCACAGGAACTGGGCAAAGTAGAGAAACCTGAAGTTGACAGCTTCAAAGGCAGCAGAAAGATAATGCAGGTGCCCCTGGTGTATGCCGGTAAAAACTCCCCTGCGGAATATGTCGAGCTCTATGAAAAATACTGGCAGCAGGTCGATCAACTGATCGCCAAGCTCGAGGGTAAATTGGGACCTGTGTCTTTAATCTATCATGAGACGGTTGATAAGGAAGGTGAAGGCGGTTTGGAGATACTCAAGGAACTGCATCCCAAAAGCCATGAAATGGTTAATAAACGCTGCGCGGAGTCTGCATCTTTAAAGTGTATCGAGATCAGTGAGCTGCTCGGGGAGGTCATGGACTGGGAGCGCTGCCTTATGGTCGGACTGATCAGTGAAAAAGTGGCCAAACAGGTCTACGAAGCGTATTCTGATGCCTCGAGAAAACGCTACCAGTTTATCGGCAAAACCATCGATGAGACTTTAAAGCCCGGCGATGTCGCCCTGCTTTTTATTCGAGAAGGGCATTTAGTCCAGTTCCCCCAGGACATTGAGGTATTCATGGTGGCGCCGCCCGCGCTGGATGAGATACATCGCTGGGCGCGTGACCGCGCCGCAAAAAGGGAAAAAGAGCAGGATTAGATCCCGGCCTTTAACAGGCTCTCAACGGTATTTTTCCGGCGGGCCTCTTCTCCAGGGACAATGCTTCTACGGGACATACATACATACATAGCCCGCAGCCTATACAGCGTAATTCATCCCTAAATAGTCGGCCGCCCTCCATTTTCAATGCGTCCATCTGGCAGCGCTCCAGGCAGGCCTCGCAGGCCGTGCAGGCTTCCTCATCGATCTTGATCAGGTAACGTGCGATGACGGTCTGGCTGGGGGCCGGCGCTTTTTTATAGCCCTTGAGCGCTATGCAGTGGCATCCGCAGCAGTTGCACAGGATATTTGAGAAGTGATCGGGCGTATCGGCGTACTGATGTATCAGGCCGGCCTTTTCCGCTTCCTCCAGCACCTGGAGCGCCTGCTCCACATTTAGCTGTTTGGTCAATCCCTTTTCGATAGTGAATTTAGCTGAAGAACCCAGGATCATGCAGTTGTCCATCGGCCTGGAGCATGGATTGCCCCATTGCTGTCCAAGCTCGCGGCAGTGGCAGAGCGCCGCGCCGATATACTCGCTTTGCTTGATCAGTTCTTTCATCTCCGCATAGGGGATAATCGTGGAGCGGCTCATGATCTCCTGTCCGACAGTTACTTTCCTGGGGGCGGACGGTGTTTCAGTTACGATCTGAGCGCCGGATTTGCGCAGCCGCCACATCGCTACCAGGTATTGGCCGAGCAGGATGTCCAGCTTTCCCAGATACTCTTTATCATCACGCCAGAATTGAAGCTCCATGACACCCGGGAAGAGAGGAAGGAGCTCGTAGAGCGTCTCGCCGTTTTCCCTTTTCGAATGTATCAACGCCTTGTTCGCCATGGTCTCAAGGTGCTCGGCAACTTTCTCGGGATGGCTGCCCGGGATACCGGATGCAATCTGTCGGGCCGTGGCGAAATCGTAAGGCATGGCGCAGGCGATCTCTGCCTCGACGGGGCTGTATAAATAAGATATCAGGTCAAAAAACTCGTCACACTTGATACAGGGGACCAGAAAAGTGCTGCGTGAATTAAGTACCGGTATCAATTTCTCATAGACAGGTTCAACCATTATCTCCTCCTCTAATTTTACTGATGCGTATCAACACTTTTGGAGCGGTACCTTGCCGGCTTCCCTCGGTTCGAGATAAAGCGCATCTGTGGGACAGGCCCACATGCAGATGCCGCAGCCGATGCAGCGTATCTCGTCACGCACCAGCTTGCCGTCTTCCATCTTCAGGGCTTTCATCCAGCACCGTCCGATACAGGCCTCGCAGCCGGTACAGTCTTTCTCATTGATATATACCAGGTATCGGGGATTGACCATCTGGCTGGGAGCCGGGGCGTGCTTGGCGCCCCGCAGGATGAAACAGTGGCATCCGCAGCAGTTGCACAGCAGATTGGTGAATTGGCCCGGATTGTTGACATAATTGTGCACCAGGCCGGCTTCCTCGGCTTCATCCAGCTTCTGGAGGGCTTCATCCCTGGACAGGCGCCTGGTGAATCCGCGTTCGATCGAGAATATAGCGGATTCACCCAAGACCATGCAGTTTCCCATGGGTTCTGAGCTTGGTTTGCCCAGCAGGTTGCCCTGGTGTCTGCATACGCAGGTCCCCGCGGCGATATGCTCTGTATCCAGTATCAGCTGTTTCATCTCCTTGTAGGGGATTACGCAGGCGAGCTGCCTGACTTCTTTCCCCACCTTAATTACCTTACCAGGCACTGATTTTTCGATTTTAATCGGCTTGCCGGACATGAATTCCCGTTTAACCGCCTTGGAATAGGCGCTCAGCAGGACGGCCCATTTCTTGCTGCGCTCATCGACGATGCCTTTCATCAACTGGAACTCGATCAGTCCCGGCACGAAAGGCAATCCCTCATAGAGTTTTTTTCCGCTGCTTTCTTTAATATGAATCAGGCCTTTATTGCCCATGACCTCGAGCTGTGCTGCAACTTTCCCGAGATCCTTCGTACCCAGGTTTTTGGCTATTTCTTCCACAGTCGCATACTCAATGGGCATGGCGCAGGCAATTGCGGCCTCCTCGGGTGTGAACAGGAACTGCACCAGGTCATAATATTCCTGGCAGACAATCGAAGGCACGGTCGTCCCGCGGGCGTTCAATGCGGCAGCCAGTTTATCGTAGACAGCGTCAACCATAATATCCTCCGTAATTATTGTGATATGAGATAATCAACCGCGCAGGGGAATTCTGCTGGCCGGCCTTGGCTTCAGTTCAAGTGCATCGGTGGGACAGACCCACATGCAGATGCCGCAGCCGATACAGCGTATCTCATCCCGTAATAATCTACCGTCAACCATCTTGAGAGCGTCCATCTGGCATCTGGGTATGCAGGCCTCGCAACCGGTGCAGCAATCTTCTTTTATCGTGACCAGGTACCGTGCGTTCACCGCCGTGCTGGGCGCGGGAGATTTGCTGGTCATGCGTGTAATCAGACAAAGGTCCTTATAGCAGTTGCACAGCAGGTTGGTAAACCTGTCAGGGCTGTTGGCGAAGGTATGAATGAGGCCCGCTTCTTCCGCTTCCTCGATGCGCTGTATGGCCTCTTGCTGAGTCAGCCGTGTAGTGAATCCCCTTTCAGCGGCAAATTTAGCGGATTCTCCCAGCACCATGCAGTTGTTGACCGGCTTGGCGGACGGTCTGCCCAGCAGGGCGCCCTGGTGCCTGCAGATACATGTTCCCACGGAGATATATTCCGTTTTCAGCAGCAGTTCCTTCAGTTCATGCAGAGGTACGATCGTGCTTTTGCTGTCGACCTCCTGATCCACAGCCACCTTGCGGCCGGGCGCCGAGTACTCCATAGGGGGAGCGTCGGCCGACAGCATGGTCCTTATCATGGCTTTGGAGTAATCCCTCAACAGCGCAGCGAACTTTTTATGTCTCTCGTCGACTATTCCCCGCATGAGTTGAAATTCGGTAATGCCCGGCACAAAGGGCAGGGCCTCGTACAGCTTCACGCCGTCCCTCTCCCGGATATGTATCAGTCCCTTGTCGGCCATGACCTCAAGCTGCCCCTCCAGCTTCTGCAGGTCTTTGGTGGGCAGGTTGGCAGCTATTTCTTCAACTCTGCTCAGTTCAAGCGGCATGGCCACGAAGATAGACGCCTCTTCCGGGTTGAATAAGAATTCCACGAGGTCGTAAAACTCATCGCATTTGACGGCGGGGAAAGCAGTAGAACGGGCATTAATCGCGCCCGCCAGTTTACCGTAGACCTGATCAACCATCTCACACCTCGCAAAATAGTTCTGCACCAAATAATTTGTGTGCGGGATATTTGTATGCAGTCTATCAAGATGAGGCGGTGATTGTCAAGCAGTGATAAAAATGGTTCGGTAGCCGGGCGATTATATCAGGGTTAATCGGCTGGTTGAGGTTAAAGGTTGGTGGCCCTGTTAAGGCACTGCTTCCAGCGGGCGTTAACCCATTGCTGGAGCTCGTCGATCTGTTCCTCGGTTATGGTCTTGAACCTGCCCTGAGATTTGAAATACTCGCGCACGGGCTGCAGGTTACCTCCTTTGCGGGCCAGTGATTCGCTGGCGGAGGTCAGCCTGAATATCTTGTCCTCGATCTCGTAGAGCACGACCAGGCCGGTCTCCACCGCCATCTCGCCGAATTTAATGGTGTCGCTGAAGGGGAAGAGCCATCCGGGCGGGCAGGGAGTGTGAATATGAATGAACCTGGTTCCTTCGATGGTCTTGGCCTTTTTAACTTTCTCGTAAAGGTCCAGAGGATAGGAGGCCGAACAGGTTGCCACGTAGGGGAGGCCGTGCGCCTCCATGATGGCCGTCATGTCTTTCTGGTATTGCTGCTTGCCCAGTATGGGTGTGGTCCCCGACACGGCGCCTAGAGGCGTGGAACCCGAACGCTGGTTGCCCGTGTTCATATAGCCCTCGTTGTCATAGCAAATATACATGAAATCATATTGGCGCTCAGCTGCGCCGCTCAGCGACTGTATGCCGATATCATGTGTGCCTCCGTCTCCGGCGAATGCCAGTACGGTTATTCCCTTCTTGCCCAGCGCCCTCAGCCCGGCCACCAACCCGGTAGCAGAAGCGCCGGTGGAAGCGAAAGGAGTATTCACACATGGCACATTCACGGCTGTTATGGGATACATACCGTGCAACACGGTCGCACAGCTGGCAGGCACCGTTACGATACACTGTCCCTCGAGTGCTTTCAGGGTGTGTCTGTACGCCAGTGAAAGTGCGCACCCGGGGCAGGTGCGGTTGCCCGGTAAGATCCATTCTTTCTCGATCAGGTTAACGGCATTCGCTTTCAATTTGATTTTCCTTAAATGTGGCAGATCCATTCGGGGTAATCAGGGTTGGTCACCGTCTCTTTAAGTGATGATATTGCTTTCTTTGTCGCTTCGGCAAGCTCGCGGGCTTTCACGTCGCGTCCGCCCAGCCCGACGATGAAGTTCCTGATGGCTGCGTTGATATATGTGCCGTAAAGCGCCGACTTTATCTCGGAGCAGGTTGCGCCCTCCGAGCCGTAGCTGATATTTTTATCGAAAACCACGATCAAGCGGGATTTGCGCAGAGCCTGTACAACGTCCTGCTTGGGGAAGGGGCGGAACACGCGTAATCCCAGCACACCTACCTTGATGCCTTCCTCTCTCAGCATGTCAGCCGCTACAATCGCTTCGGAGGCCAGGCTGCCCATGGCGACGATGGTGATCTCGGCATCCTCATTTCGGTCTTCCCAGAACATATTTGCGTAATCGCGGCCGAATATTTCGTTGAATTCCTTTCCTGCCTGTAAAATCGTCTCCCGGGAGTTCTGCAGAGCTTCCTGCAGCAGATATCTGAGTTCCATATATCCATGGCAGAGTTTGCCGTCTACGCCCACGCGTGGATTGGCCAGTGTAACCAGGTTATAGTTCTTGGGATTATCTGGATCAAGAGTTGTGTGGGGCTTATAGGGCGGCAGGTATCGGTCAACATCCACCTGCTCGGGTATGTCGACCGGCATCTCGGTATGGGAAAGGATATATCCGTCGTAGCAGACCATGACGGGCACGTAAACGCTCTCTGCTATGCGATAAGCCTGTATAACCGTGTCCAGGATGTCCTGGTTATTGCGGCAATATATCTGGATCCAGCCGGTATCGCGCTGCGAGATCGAGTCCTGCTGATCGTTGAGAACATTCCAGGGCGCGCCGATGGCGCGGTTCACGCAGGCCATGACAATGGGCAGGCGTGCGCCGGCAGCCCAGTGCAGCATCTCGTGCATGTATGCCAGCCCGTGTGAGCTGGTGGCAGTGAAAGTGCGAGCGCCTACGATAGAGGCGGAGGTGCAAACCGCCATGGCGCTGTGCTCGCTCTCCACGGCCACGTACTCGGCCTTGAGCTGGCCGTCCTCCACGAAGTGCGAGAGCTTCTCGGTGAGCGGTGTCTGTGGAGTGATGGGATAAGCGGCCACGACCTGCACACGGCTCAGCCTGGCCGCTATAGCGGCCGCCTGGTTTCCGTCAAGTATGTGCATGTTTGATTTTCTTTGTACTGCCATAATGTCAGTCCAGTTTTTTCTCTTCGGGAACCATTGTTATGGCCTGCACCGGGCATACCTGCGCGCAGATACCGCATCCCTTACAGTATTCGAGGTCTATAGAAGGCGGTATCGACCGAGTCATAACGGCCTCGGGGCAATAGAGCCAGCAGAGAAAGCAGGTTGGCTTGTTTAATTTTGAAGCAGTGCATCGCTTGTCGTCTATGACCGGAAGGTGAGTGCGCCATTCGCCGGTCCTGCCCGCCTCGCCGATGCCGGGAGACGACTCATCGCAGATGTGGCTGCAATCTCTGGTACCCATGATACTAAACCTTATTTGCCTACCTTGGTTATCTCGTAAGTTCTGTTTATTGCGGCCAGGTTGATATCCACAGTATTGCGCGAAAAACGCTCGCGCACAACCTTTTCCAGGGTCGGTATATCCACTATTTTCGTGGCCCGTACCAGCGCTCCCAGTATGGCTGTATTAACTATAACCAGCCCTGCCACAATCAGTTCCAGGTCCTGGCATACCCTGGTGGCATCGGCTGTCGCTATATTGAACTCCCCTTTTATACCGAGTTCCCTGGGCGAAAGCGGGGAATTTACTATCAGCCAGCCGTTTTTGCCCAGACCCTGTATTACGTCAGGGTATTTGAGCAGCGTATGATCGAGTACAACTACGATGTGGGGATATTCGACCTGCGATACTACCAGAACAGGCTCAGTGGATATCCGGGTTGAAGCGCTGACCGGTGCGCCGCGCCTCTCGGCCCCGAAGGAGGGTGCTGCCGTTATTCCTTTGAAGCCTTTGGCATATGCCGCCTCAGCGATTATCTTGGCAGCTGTGATTGCACCCTGGCCGCCACGTCCGTGCCACCTGATCTCCAGCGGTTTATTGTCAAGGGAAGATTTAGCAGCCATCAGCAATTTCTCTCATAGGTCGACAAATACACAACGAAGATATATGTTAAACCCTGTTCGAAGCCTGTGTCAAACGATAGGGACATCTGGAAAGGCCATTATTTTTTATCTACGTTGGGTATGACGCAGATCAGTTTGACCGTGAGGTCTCCCTTATTTAGAATCCCGTGCATTTCGTTGGCCGGTATAAAAATGGCGTGTCCCGGCTTGAGAGAAGTCTCCCCGTCCTTATGTTTGACCGCCGCCGGTCCTTCAAGTATAAAAATCTCATGCTCCCAATCGTGTTGATGAAAGGGGGTATTGCTGCCCGGCTCTATCTCAAAGACACGCATGATGAAATTGGGAGCGCCCTCCTTCGGTCCGGCCACAATGTGCATGCGCACACCGGCGGCGGCCTCAACAGCTTCGACTTCCCGGTAATGATGTACTTTCATGGCTACCTCCAGTGACGATATACAAGATTATAGCTTAAAAGAAGCGCGTGCCTTGAGCTCGTCTTCGTGTGTGACAAGCCATTTTCGATATCTCCTCCAGTTCGGGCAGTACTGCTCCACCATGTCCCAGAATTTTTTCGAATGGTTCATATGTCTGAGGTGGGTCAGTTCGTGTATAACAACGTAGTCGATGATTTCTTCAGGCGCCATCAGCAGTTTCCAGTTCAGTGTCAGGTTACCTGCAGGCGAACAGCTGCCCCAGCGTGTTCTCTGCCCGCGTATGAAAATACTGTTGTGGTGCAGGCCCATAGCCTGCTGGAAGTTACCGGCCTTTTGCCTGAAGATCATCGCAGCCTGCTGTCTGTACCACTTCTCAAGGATTCGGGGCATAGCGCCGTCCCTTGCTCCTGTGGAGACCAGCAGTTTATGGCCATCCAGTACGGCCGAGGATGTTGCCGATTTCGCAGTGCTGATGCTGATTTCGATCGGCCTGCCCATGAAATACAGCTTGTCGCCCTGGCCGGGCTCGGGAATTAACAATGGCAACTGAACCGGATCGTTGTTCGGCAGATGTTTAATTATCCAGCGGGCTTTTTGCTGGAGTATATCCAGGACCTGTCGCTGAGTGTACCTCCCGGGTACAACCACCGTCAGGCCTGTTTCGCTGCGTATCTCGAGCCTGATGCCCCTGGTCCTCTGGCTTTGCTTCAACCTGTAACCGACGGATCTGCCCATCAGGTCGACCTCTCCCTCGCCGATAAGGGTGAGACGGCGGTTTCGTTTGATTGCGGCGCTCATTAAATACTCAAATCCTTGGTAAACAACTTATACAATTATAATTGATTACAGGATGGCGGTGGAGTAAAATGCGAATTCGAATCAGCCCTTTTGGTCATTAAGGAGTATGCTGAGATGAAATGTTTGATCCTGGCCAGTGGTTTTGGTACGAGGCTATACCCGTTGACGATGAACCAGGCCAAAGCGCTTTTACCCTATAAAGGCAAACCTATGATCAACCATATCGTGGACAAGATACCCCGGGACATCGAGATACTTGTTAACGTAAATATGAAATTTGAGCATGATTTTCGGAAGTGGGGTAGGAAGCAAGACCGTGATATAACTATCTGTGTCGAGAACGTCAAATCGGATGATGAGAAGCTGGGCGCCATCGGTTCGCTTAACTACTGGATAAAGAAGAAAAATATTACAGAGGACCTGCTGCTTTTCGGCGCCGATAATTATTTCGAGTTCGACTTGGCCAACTTCCTGGCTGCATACGACGGCCGGCATGTTTTCGTGGCTGTATATGATGTCGGGCACCCTTCTAAAGCTACGCAGTATGGCGTGGTGAAGATCGAAGGCGACCGCATCATCGAGCTTGAGGAAAAGCCCGCCATGCCCAAGACCAGCCTCGTAGCCACGGCCTGCTGGATATTGCCGCCCAGGGTATTTCCCATCATCAGTACGTTCTGCGATAAATCTCTCAGGGATAACCTGGGTGTTTTTATCACCCACCTTGTCGGTATTGACACTGTGAAGGTCTATCCATTTGAGGAGAAGTGGATCGACATCGGCAATCTCGAGATATATCACGCGACGAAGTGATGTAATTAATTGCTTCGCTCTGCGATCTCTGACTGATGTAGAATAATGAGCGAGCAGAGTTATAGTGAGAATAGTCCTTTGTTAAGGGGGCGATTTTATGGAAGATATTGAAAACATGGTGAAGACTACCATCAGTCAAATCGAGAAAGTTCTCAGCAGCAAAACGGTCATCGGTGAACCCATCACGGTAGGTGAAACAACGCTTATCCCTTTGCTCAGTATGGGGTTCGGTTTCGGCGCGGCGGGAGGTGCGGGAAAGTCTGATGCAAAACAGAGCGGTGACGGCCTGAAGGGCGGAACAGGCGGCGCAGGCGGTATGAGGCCGATCGCCATAATTGTCATAGATAAGGAAGGGGTGCGCATAGAACCTATTAAGAGCAGCGTGGCCGCAGCTCTTGAGAAGCTGGGTGAAAAGGTCCCCGGCGTGGTTGAAAAGATCGCTGACAGGTGGGGTGAACGCAAGAAGGAGTAATCGTTGGCCCCGCTTATCATCGGTCTTGCAGTATTTGCCCTTATAATTCTGCTGCTGGTGCTTCCGCTGGGGATCCGGCTGTCGGCCAGCTTCCATGGCGGCGCAATATTCAACGCGCGTATTCAATTCCTTTCCGGCCTTCTTTCGTGGGAAGTATCGACTGGACGTGCGCGGAGAGAAAAGCGGGCCGGATCTGATACCCAAAAAACAGGCAATTCAGGGATGTCCAGTATGATAGAAGCTGCGCAGGTCAAAGGTCTTGGAGCAAAGGTCAAACTACTGGTCAAACGAATATACCGGCGTGTGAAAGTGCAATCCGTTCAATCGGATTTAAGGGTAAGCCTGGGGGACGATTATTATACCGGCATGCTGGCGGGACTGCTGATTGCGCCTGTTCTGTATTTAAATCAGAGGTTCGATGGCACAGTCTTAATTCAGCCCGTTTTTGAGGAAGACCTTTTTCTGGAGGGGGATATACATGGTGATCTGCAGGTCCGTCCCATTCATGTGCTTGTACCATGCCTGGGCTTTGCGCTCTCTCCTGAATTTCGACGGATGCGGAAGATAGTGGCTGGAGGCTCATGCATAAAGAGATAGTCAGCTGTGAAGAGGCGCGCGAGGTTTCGGGAGTGAAGCTGACACCGATAGTAAGGTCGACTTTAACCTGGGCAAATATCGGAGGAATCGTTTCATTTTACGCTTACAGGCAGCCCGCCTATTTTTTAGTAGAACGACATCAGGACGTACGTGTGCTGAGGGCAGGTGGGGAAGAGGTTACTCTCCAGCAGGTGTATTCCGAATGTCCGGCGATCAGAGAAGCTCTTGTTGAGCGGTTCCCTGGTCTTCAGTCGAAGGGGAATTAGCGATTGCCACGGCAGCCTGCCTCCTGTAGCGGGGCTTTCTCCGGATATGTTTTCGTTGTCCCGAGGTCCAGAGGGATGTGAAAAACTTGCTGTCGAGCTGATGCAGAAAGTCAGCCGAATTAATCAGGTCCCTGGATGCGGCGTTCTCGAAATAGGCTACTTCCACGTGTTTGCCCATATTTTTCACAGTCTGCACCGTGTAATTGAAGTCCGAGTCTCCGCTGACCAGCACGGCCGTATCATAAGTATTGTTGGCGGCGAAATACAGCAGGTCGGTGGCCAGCATTACGTCTATGCCACGTTCGACCGGAATACCCTGTGAAAGCTTGGTGGTGCCCAGCCTCAACTCCAGGTAGGGCGTTTTACGTAGCGTCTCTAAAAACTCCTGCTGCTCGCGGGAGCCCTCGGATCCTTTGTTGGACTCCTGCAGCACGTTATAGTAGTAGGTGCGTATCAACTGCCTGCTGCCGCACAGCTTCCTGGTGAACTCACCGAAATTGAGATCGAAACGTTTGAAGTTGTTTTTCAGCGAGTGGTAAAGGTTGCTGCCATCTATAAAGATGGCCAATCTTTCGCTCATTTTTTACTCCTCTCGATATTACCCCGCCCCTCATATGAATAATGCGGTGAAATATACATGATATAAATTATTGTCTGTAGCAATTATACTTGAAATCACGCGCATGGTGTATATCAGGGCGAAGAAGGCGCGGGTTTATCGGTTACGGCCCACAGCCTCCGCCCGTCGGTGACATACTCGATATTGCCGTGAACCGCTGTAATGAAGATATTGCCCTCCGGCACTCTAGCCGATAGCCGTTCAATCGTCTCCCGGCTGGGATGACCGAAACGGTTGACCGCGCCGGCGGATATGGCAGCGGATGCAGGATCAACGATGGTCAGGAACTCATCCGAGCTCGATCCTTTGCTTCCGTGGTGTGCAACCTTGAGGACGTCGCTTTGCAGGTCTGCTCTCTTGCCGGCCATGTACTGCTCGGCCTCCATACCGATATCGCCGCAGAGAAGGTAACTGACTTCTCCGTAGGTAATTCTGATTACAATGGAATTATTGTTGATGTCGTCTTCAGTGCCTTTGAAAGGTTCTTCCGGGGGATTGAGCACCGTCAGGCGGAGGTTGCTGCCGGCGTCTAACTGCTTGCCGCAGGCAAGTGTGTGTGTAGCGACCCTTCGATCATATGCAGTTTGAACGATTTCATGCGGCAGTACGGCTTTACTGGTGGTGGGAGGAAGAGATAGAGAACGAACGTTGTAGCGTTTCAGCAGTTCAAGCGCGCCGGCTATGTGGTCGGATTGAAGCTGCGTCAGGATAAGCATATCGATCTGCCTGTCCCAAAACGGCAGCTTTTTACCCAGTTGAACACAGGCTGACGCCGGGTCGGGGCCGGCATCGATCAGTATATTCCGGCCGTCCGGAGTCCTGACTAATATGCACTCGCCCTGGCCCACGTCGAGAATGATTACGTGAAGCTTCCCGTCCGGCAACAGGGAAACGGCGGTCCAAACAAGTATATTGCTTGCCAGCAGAACAGCCAGCGCAGGGTAGATGACCGGTTTGAAGTTGATCGACTTCAGAGCGCCTGCCGCCTGCCGCGCTTTGTCCCTCCACGATTTAATAAAGGTACTGACATGCTGCCTGTATTTAATACCGGCCAGGATCAGGCCCAGCGCAATATAGTAAGCTATGGCCTGCCAGGGCTGTAACGCGATGTCGCGGATGTAGGCTACCGGTATCGAGCTGAATATCTGGACCACGAGCAGGAAATACGATAAGAACAGCCAGTCGATCCAGCCCAGCATCGTTCCCATGGGCGTCCAGACCAGGCCGGCTGCGGCCGTGAGCAGTGATGTGATGATAATGCCCGGGAAGGAAGGCATGGAGAAGAAGGTGGCAGGTGCGCTCACGATGGAAAAGGAATGAAATCCGAGCGCCGTCATAGGCCAGGTCGCTATTACCGCAGCCAGTGTGGTCGCGAAGCTGATAATGATGATTTTTTTCATCCATATAATATTCCTGCTTTGCCGAACCGGCATATGCGGGCTGGCGAACTCGATTAATTGAGGAGCTATGAGCACCAGGCCCAGCATGGACAGGAAACTCAACTGAAAACTGACGTCCCACAGAACGTGTGGCTCCACTGCGGTCATCAGCGCAGCCGCCAGCACCAGGGCTGCCAGGCCGTTGCGCTGCCTCCCCAGCAACTCCGCTAACAGGAACACGCTGCCCATGATTGCCGCCCTGACCATGCTTGCCGGCATGCCCGTAAGTACGGTGTAAAGCCAGATAAAGGACAGCGATATCCAGAAGTAAGCCCTGTTTTTTCTACCGAAGCACCAGATGGTCATGGCCAGCACCATGCCGAGCAGTATGGTCAAATTCATGCCGGAGATAGCGATCAGGTGAGTGGTGCCGGTTGCGTAGAAAGACTGCAGAAGGTCGTAAGGCAGGCTCCCTCGCATCCCCAGCAGTATCGCGCGCGCCAGTGAACTCTGCGGTTCAGGCAAACATAACAATAGACCGTCTGAAAGGCTATCGCGCAGGCCGTAGATCCAGGCCAGTATGGGCGATCCTTTGTCCGTGCCGATTATGGTCACCGCCGGGTAATTCATGATCGAATAAATGCCCTTGTTTGCCAGGTAATCACGATAATCGAAATCTTCGAGTTGCGGCGGAGTTTCCATCCTGCCGCTCAATCGAAGCATGTCGCCGTATCGGAGAGAGCGATAAAAAGGCAATCTGACCAGCACGCCTCCTGTGATTGGCGAAGAATTGTCGGCTATGTTGATACTGTTTGCAGCGAGCTTGAACTCCAGCGAACTGCCTTTCACCTCAGGTTGGTCGTCAATGATTCCTTCCAGGGATACAAGGCCCTGATCGTTGTAGTACTGTACGTGCGTGCCGTCGAGTGTATGTTGAGACGATTTATAGAGCAGGGCGCCGGCGGGAAAAGCCAGCAGGCAGGCGGCCAGCAATGCCAGCGGTCTGCGGCGCCCGGGCATCAGAATGATCAGCGGTATAACGGGCAAGGGTAGTGCCAGCAGCCAGACAGGGGTGGTGAAGATTGAGCCTGCAAATATGCCGGCTATCCAGGCGATGCTGACGTATAGAAGGGGCATATCGGTTTACTCACCTGTTGAGACGAAGCTGCGCAGGTTATCGACTGCGGACTTTCCGAAGCCTTTGATTTTAAGCAGGTCATCCACGCTGCGAAAAGGGCCGTTGGCGGTTCGGTATTCGACGATCTGTGCAGCTTTTCCTTCGCCTATGCCGGGCAAGGCCAGCAGCAGCCAGGTGTCCGCGCGGTTGATGTCCACCTTCTGTGGTCGATTCGTCTCTCCCTTTGCCGGCACATAGATCGATATCCCGCTGATGTCGGCGTTATCTGAGATGCCTGCCGACGAAACGAGCGCCGTCAGCGTATCGCCCGGCCGGGTTGTGTAGATGCCTGGCCGGGCCACGCTTCCGCTTATGCATATATCGCCGTTGATATCGGCCTGTTTAAAGTCGCTCAGGACTATCTCGGTCGGCTGGAGGCTGGAGAGGCGGATGAAAAAATAAACTATTCCGGTGATGAGGAAAACTGCCAGCAATGCTGCTATAATAAGCCACATTTTCTCGCGGATACCCGTCATTAACTTCCCCTCCTCACGTGTAGTTAAGGCGTTGGCAGCGGTAGAATTGTAACATATATGAATAATGAAAAGACGATTACGGTAAACAAAAAGGCTTACCATGATTACCACATCCTGGAAAGCTACGAGGCCGGCATAGCGCTTAAAGGCTCCGAGATCAAGTCCGTCAGGATGGGACGGGTCAACATCAAGGACGCCTATGCCAGGCCCGAGAAGGGCGAGCTATGGCTGCATAACTCGCATATATCCGCATACCAGGCGGGTGGGTTCAATACGCATGAGCCGGACCGGCGGCGAAAGCTTCTGATGCACCGCAGCCAGATAGCCGAATTGGAGCAGACGGCCAACCAGAAAGGTTTGACTCTGGTGCCTCTGCGGATATATATTAAAAACGGGCTCGCAAAGCTGGAGATAGGTGTAGGCAGGGGCAAAAAGCAGTTCGACAAGCGCGATACTATCGCCAGGCGCGAGACAGAGCGTATAGTGGAGCGGGCTATGAAATCAGGTGCCCGCAAAGCACGTTAACAACCGAATATGTGGGGGCGCGTGGCTTCGACAGGGAAGAGCCTACAGTACGGCAGGCCGAGGCGCCATCTACCTCGTTAATCCGGTGGCGAAACACAACTGCCAACGAAGCAGTTCCAGTAGCAGCCTAACCAGGCCGCTCGTCCAACCTTTCCTCGTCCCGGTGGGATTGGATTGGGCGACGAAATGCCGGGGTGCGACAACTCCGATGCTGATAAGGATTGTCTAAGATTTATCAGCTGGCCCGCTTAAACTCCGCCTGCAGAGGCTGAGCGGGTGAGTATAAAGAGCAGACTAAGCCTGTAGAAGTGCTGGCAACTTTTTTCTGGACGGGGAGTTCGACCCTCCCTCGCCTCCACCAGATAATAATTGGCGGATGTCTCTGATAATGAGCGTCCGCTTTTTTGTTTTCTATTTGAAAAACACATTATAAAATTACCAGGTGAAGTTGGCATTGCCTGATAAGATCATCGACTGGGGGCGCAACAATTGACTGCACAGCCTGATGAAGTATACGGGCTTATCACAAGATCAGGATTGCCCGATCGAAACATAACATGTATTAGTCTATTGCCCAACTTTGCTTCTAGTGCCTTGTTGATTATCAATATAGGTACTGAATGAAAAATCACCACCCGGTCATCCGAAGTTGAGGAATCCAGTGTTAACCATAAATTGCCTGCTTTTTCTACGAGCCTCAGTCCCTTGCCACCTGTAATGCCCATTGAGCGGAGGGTTTCATGGATTGCTGCAACTGCGAATATGCTTACTTCAATCAATTACCTTGCTTCCTTGGACATATTACCGAATAACCGATTATGAGGATCGCTGGCTGGAGGATAAAAGGAGTTATTTGCCTGGTCACATGGCATGTCCACGCAGTATATCTATGCCTGTGTCCCCCGGCCATATACAGCATAAATACTATGAAATATAAACACATCGCCTGAACGTGTATTTTTTGGGCCGGAATGATTAATCGAAGAACTATGCGGGAGGAGATTCGACTATATTAAGTAGTAATCCAAATAGTAAATCAACTTTCGCCAAGCAGAATTAGCCGGTCCTGGTTTTAACATCACTCCAAAGCATTGCTATCTGATAGTCCTGCCTTTACAGCGTAGGCTACTGCTTGCTGACGGTTACGGAGTCCCAGTTTATTAAGCACAGAACGTAAATGTACCTTTACTGTATGCTCGGATATGTATAATTCGCTGGAAACCTCGCGATTAGTGGCGCCTCTTGCTATTAAACCAAGGACTTCCTGCTCACGTTTACTGAGATTGTAACCAGTGCCAGCATCTTTAAGCCCGGACAATTCATCATTGGCTGCCGAAGCCAGGTCTTTCGATATGACCATATTACCTTTAGCGATTAGAATCAACGAATTGACAAAGTCCTCCGGCGACACGTCCAGGGACAGATAACCCTTGGCGCCTGCCATGACTACTTCAGTAAACACTTCAGCAGACTGTGGTTGAGTTAAGATGACCAGGGATGCCTCAGGTGTTATTTCCCTTAACCGGTTTATGGTATCTTTGTAATTAGTAGAAATACGCCAATCAATCAAAATCAGATCAGTTCTGTGTATTTTTGCGAATTCCAACAATTGTGTTTCGCTAGTTACCTTTGCCGATAATTCAAAGCCATACTGATCCAGAAGTGCAGAAATAGTCTGTCTCAATAGGGCATAAGGATGAGCCAGGAGAACCTTGATTTTTTTAGCCTTCACCAAATCTTCAACTGCCACCATGACTAATAATAGCAGATTACGAATCAGCAGAGAAATGTGTGTCTTAAAAAATGGCCGCATCAGCTCACAAAGCTGATACGGCCAAGTATTGAAGCGGGAATTATTAATGTATTAAACTCGTGATGCCAAAGGAGCTTGAAGTTTGATGATGATCAGTTGCCTTGCTCCTCCAATCAACCCCAAGGATCCTTTGGCATCTTTTATGTCGACAGTTTTCGGCTGGACGATGATGGTTACCTTCTTGTTTCGAATGGAATGTCAAAGTGAAGCTCAGCATCTGTTCCGTCTGAAAACCATCCCTGAATATAGTAGTTCCATTTTCCTTTAACTATGGGATGACCGAACCATGTCTCAGCGGTTTCGACTGTGGCGCTGTTGGGCAATAAGCAGGAATAGAAGTATGGATCAGATTTATCGAAGCCCTTTATTGCCTGTTGCCTTAACCAATCTATCCGGTTCTGACGACTGGCTTGTGTTGTATATGGATTAATATTGACATAACCGTGCTGATAGATAATTGCCGTGTGATTCAGGACATCGTTTTCGCTTACGGGCCAACTGGACACAGGCGCATATACCATGGTTGGTTTGCCGTCAGCAGAAACTGCTGCAGGGATGATAAGAGTTGTAGCCATAAATATGACTATAATAAGGGAAAGAATTCTTTTCATTTTTCGCACCTCCTTTCTACCTAGAGAAGCAAAGCATTCGGGCATGCATTCTGGAACGCCCCGCTTGTTTTAAGTATAAATACCCTGAAATCCAAATACATCACCTGAAGAGCTAGATTGAACGAACCAAAACTATTAATCTGAAAATCTATTAAGAGAGATTGAATTACACCTAAGAATTAATCAAATTAGAGATGGACCTTCTTTAGCCATACCCCGACAAGTCAGGCCGGTTACTCTTGGAGTTCACACTGCTCTTGGTCCGCACCCCGTCTTAGTTCAGGCTTGATTAATGGGGTGTAGTACACTATAATGCGCCGCTTGCTGTTAACGAGATATAACCGTGATAGATGAGATATTACCCGGTCTCTATTGCATCAAGGTACCTCTGCCTAAAAACCCCTTAAAATACACCAATTCATACCTCATCAAGGGGGAAGACAGGTTCCTCCTTATCGATACCGGCATGAACTTGAATGAGTGCAGGCTGGCGCTTGAGTCCGGCCTGCAGAAACTGCATGTAGACCTGAACAAAACGGACTTCTTCATCACGCACATACATCATGATCACATGGGATTAGTTTCCACCATGGCAACCAGGACATCGAGAGTCTATTTCAACCCGACGGAGACGGTCATACTGACAAATGTGTCTTTCAATCAGAGATGGGTTGCAATGATGGAGTTTTACATGGCCAATGGTTTCCCGGAAGAAGCCGGTAAACTGTGGATAGCCAACCCTCCCCTTTCTCTCTTCGGTTCAAAACTGGTGGCTGCTCTGGTCACGCTTTCCGACGGTGAAAAACTGGAAATAGGTGATTACAAATTCGTTTGCATCCACGTTCCGGGTCATTCTCCCTGTCACACCTGCCTGTATGATAAAGATAAAAAACTGCTGTTCTCCGGTGATCACATTCTCTTCGATATCACCCCGAATATCACCTGCTGGCCCGAGCTGGATAATGCGCTGTATCACTACATGAAGAGCCTGGAAAAGATAGACAAACTGGCAGTGAACCTCGTGCTTCCGGGCCATCGGAGCTCTCGACAGACTCTGCAGAAACGCGTTCAGGAGCTTCTGGAACATCACAGGGTAAGGTTAGACGAGGCTTTAGCTGCGGTCGCAGATGGCGGGAAGACCGCATATGAGGTGGCGCCCCATATCAGGTGGGATCTATCATATAAAACCTGGGAGCAGTTCCCCATAGCTCAGAAGTATTTTGCTGTGGGTGAGATCATCGCACATCTTGAATACTTGGTGGGCGAAAATAAACTCAAGACGGAAAAGATAGGCAGGACAATTAGATACGTCCTCGCCTGAGTTCAATAGGTCCGGAAAAACACTTTACTGACAGAAATAATTAAACTATCATCAATACATGCATTCGGTTTGAGAGGATAGATGGATGCATTTTGTCGCGCCCCCTTCAGTTACGCCTGTTTTAAGATGCTGTTTTAAGTTCCTGCAGATAAAGCATCATTGAGGTGGCCGGCGATTGTCACACGGCCTGGTTTTTTCTGATTCTTGTATTGCCTGTGACTTCTTTCTGTTAAAACAATTCCTTAAAGCTGATAAGTTGGCCGTACTCGACTAACGTGTTCATAGCATGTGTGTCTACTGCGATGCCTGCTTCTTCAACGGCTGCAATTGGATTAAGCCCCCCAATGAGTATGATGCCCACCCGGTTCAGCTCGATGGGCAATTCGCAGATCGGCTCACTGACGTTGCCGACATGGAGGACACCGTTCATCCCGGCCTTGGCCAATTTGCTGATCACATCGTGTGCCAGTGGGCGGCAGAGAGCGGGTATCTCGCGGAAGTTGGCCAGAATGGTCCCGTTGCCATTCCTTGCAGCCTGGGTAACCGAGGTCATCCTGGCCTTGATGAAAACCTCAGAGGGATCAAGGGAGCAGCCATCATAATGAATGAGCTCAATGAAGCGTACCGGGCTATGGTCTTCAATCTGCAGAAGGCCGCCGAACTTGGAGTTCATGGGCACACCGGCCTTGAGTAATGTGCCATTAACCACAATGCTGCAAACCGTACCGATGGCGATTCTCCCTTCCGGCACCAGAAGGTCGCCGATACGATTACCCTCGCCGGAGGTGATAACCAGGTTGCTGACACAGAGGCGCGCATCAAAGACCGGCTTCATCAAGCGTAACGCTTTCGTAAAGTCCTGTTGCCTGAATATTGAGACATTGACCGGAACCAGACCGGACCTCTTTTCAAGGTCAAACGTGGTCCGGAAAGCCAACAACTCTATACGGGAAATGGCAAACCCGACCTTATCCTTAACCAGTCCATATTTAAGCTCCCTGTGCCCCATTGATGTGATAACCCGGCCGTCACGCCGTCCGGCCAGGCGCGTCAGGCCCTGTTGATCCAGAAGCTTGAGATGGTAGCGTATGGCGCGCTCACCCAGGTCGACTCCGAGATCTTTCAGCTTTCTGGCTATTACGATGGATCCCAGGGGATCTGAAGATCCGGCAAGCACCCTGAGTATGGAATTGGTTTTGCGCTCTACGTCCTGACTTTCGAATGTCATGATTTCATTGAATTACAGCATTGCTCTGCTATGAATCCAGGATTTTAGTTGCTTCTTCTTTATCGAGCTCATTTACAAAACATATACCACTGACTTTAGCCGCCTCTTCCGTCAGTGCGGTGATATCATCCCTGCTGATGTGTTCAAGGGAGAATTTGCGTGCCCCTGCCATCAACTGGCGAAGGCCCTGGTTGAGTCTCTCCATATATGTGTAGAAGCCCAGTGCGCCTGTCGGTATTTTTTCAAATTGACTGCCGAATTTCTGCTTAAGTTCTGCCGAAGTGATAAACACCTCCTCCGGGGTTGTACCGAATCGTTCGATATATACCGGCACCTGCCTTTCATCCATTCTCTTGCCGATGGTCTTGCCAACCATGGCAGCCGCCAGCGGCGACCTGGCCATGGTTATATACTTCACATACGGGGCGCCCAGCGCCAGCCCC
Organism: Dehalococcoidia bacterium; assembly: GCA_041653995.1. Taxonomy (NCBI): domain Bacteria; kingdom Bacillati; phylum Chloroflexota; class Dehalococcoidia; species Dehalococcoidia bacterium. The sequence continues at coordinate 130,763 of JBAZEK010000003.1, read as the reverse complement.
TTGAATATCTGGTCCTCAAAGACAAATCCGCCGGCTATGGCAAGGTCAGGTACGTACTCTTTCTTCCGGGCGAGCTTATCCGCATACCTGTAAAACATTGACCACAGCGGTACTCCCGGGATACCCCATTCATTCATCATCCTCCATGGGCTCATGCCTGTACCGCCGCCTGCGCCGTCAACCGTCAGCAGGTCGATCTTAGCTTTTGAGGCAAATTTTAGTGCCCTTGCCAGGTCTGCCGGCCTGTAGGCACCGGTCTTCAGCGATATGTGCTTTGCACCGGCCTTGCGCAGCTCTTCAATCCTTTTAAGGAATGATCCCTCATCTACCATGCCCACCCTTGAATGTCGTTCAAATTCCTTGAACCTGCCCTGTTCGAATGACCTGGCAACTGTTTCATCATCGGGATCGGGTAGCAGAATGTATCCCCGCTGCTTTAGCATGCGCGCTTTATTAATATTATCGATTTTGACTTCACCGCCGATGTCCTTGGCCCCCTGGCCCCACTTGAGCTCAACATTTTCAATACCCAGTTTGGATATTGCATATTCTTGCACGCCCAGCATGGTGTCTTCTATGTTGGCCTGGATAATGACGGTTCCGTAGCCGTCCTGTTGCCAGTCACGGTACAGTTTTATTCTGCGCTCAAGCTCGGGAGAGTTGACCACCCGCCCCCTGTCCAGTTCTGCTTTAGGATCCATTCCGCATACGTTTTCTCCTACAGTGAGGGGTATGCCTGTTAAGGCAGCACCTATTGCCAGGCCTTCCCAGTTATTCTGTGCAATGGCCGTTGAGCCCATGGCGCCCACGATAACAGGCATCCTGGTCTTGATCCCTTTATCACGCCCCAGCTTATTATCCAGCTTTACATTGGCAAAGATAGCCTTTTCGGATGTTGCTTCAATGCCGTGCGCTCCTATCACGGTCCCCAGGATAGAGAAATGGGACAGGTCTATGGGATAATCCTTTTCTGCCCCTGTAGTAATGATGCCGAAAGGCTGAGGATATAGGGCTTCCGACCCGCGGTAAGCCGATTTGCCGATTTCGCACATACCTATGCAGCCGTCGACACAGGTAACGCACATCCCGCTTATCGAGCTGATAGAACCTTCAGTCCTGTTTTTTGTAAGTGTAGCCGCAGTTGCGTTTATCCTTGATATAGACATTGCCTCTTCTCCTTATTAAAAATAAGTTTCATTTTGTATATTCAGCCTTTGCCGGCTTCTCTTACACATGTGCCGCAATCGCCTGCGGCCCCCATGTAACACATCTGGTCGGGGTAGTACTCAGTGCAGGTAGGTTGAAGCTGGAGGCAACTCCCGCAGATTACACCTGGCGCATCCGGGCCCTGGCACCGGAGCTGGCATGCCGGACAGATATACATGCAGGCCCCGCAGAGACGGCAAACATCGGACCGACGGTCGAAAGGTGTTGTTATCCGGAGTTTGCCTCCCCTGTTGACGAAACCTATCGCCCTGCCGTTCATCTGCTCTGCGCACATCCTTACACACAGGCCGCAATAAACGCAGTCCTCATGTTCCACTTTGAACCTTACTTTTTGCACACCCAGGGATGATGCGAGGTCCTGGATTGTTTTCGAACTGGGGCATGTTGATAACAACAGCTCAACCAGCATCTTCCTGGCGGCTATTACCTTCCTGGAGTGGGTCCTGACTGTGAGCCCTTCGGTGGCCGGATATGTGCAGGAACTTACCAGCCTGGTGTTATCACCTTCCCCTATCTCAACAATGCAAAGGCGGCATCCTCCCCAGGGTGACAGCCCTTCGTGGTGACACAGGGTGGGTATCTCGATTCCGTAGAATTGTGCGGTTTCCAGAACGCTCCACCAGTCTTCGGCTCGAACGTCGGCGCCATTCAATCTAAGTGTTATCATTGATATATATCACCTCCGCCTTCAGTGGTTTAGTGATTCTCCAGGTCACATCTCAAACAGCGTTTAGATTCTTCCACCGCCTGGTCTTGGTCATAACCGATCTCGACCAGGTCGAATGAATTGCGCTTGTCCGGCGGCAACATTGAGAATGACAGGCGGCGTCTCTCTCCTTCTTCGACAGCGAAAGGTTTAATTTCCTCCGGTGGCGCCAGCCTTTCATCAATGTTACCCATGCCGCCGAGATACCTGTCTATTGAAACAGCGGCTTTTCGTCCTGCGGCAATGGCTTCAATAACCGATGCCGGCCCGCTGATAACATCGCCCCCGGCATAGACGCCTTTTCTTGAAGTTGCCATCGTGTCAGGATCAACAATAATTTCACCTGTTTTCCCCAGTGATAGACCGTAACCGCCCGGAACTACAGGGCGGTCACCTATATTTTTAATGACGGTATCGTATTCGCCGGTAAACTCACTCCCCTTGATAGGGACAGGTTGCCGGCGTCCGCTATCATCCATATTCCCCAACTCCATCCGCACAAACTGAACCTTCAACCTGCCGTTAACCCTGGATATTTTGACGGGCGTAACCAGGAAATCCAGCTTTACTCCCTCTTCAATTGCCTCCTTGACTTCTTCAGGGCTGGCAGGCATAGCCGCATAGGTGCGGCGGTAAGCAATGGCAACCTCTTGAACTCCCAGCCGCAGTGCAGTCCGTGCAGAATCTATGGCCGCATTGCCTCCTCCCACTACCAGGACTCTGTTACCAAGGCTCATTTTTACGCCCAGGTTGACGTCCCTGAGAAAATCGATGCCGTTCAGTACGGAAGCATCATCCTCACCATCTATCTCCATATCTCTACTGAGGTAGGCGCCGATTCCTGTAAAAATCGCATCATAACCCTGGTTGAACAGGTCATCCAACGACTCAATTCTGCTGTTTACCCTGATATCAACACCAACCGCTTTAATTTCATCAATTTCGCCGTCAAGGACCTGCCTGGGCAACCTGAATGCGGGTATTCCCAGGCGCATCATGCCGCCGGTTACCGGTTCGGCTTCAAAAGCTGTTACTCGATGTCCCAGCCTGGCTAAATAGTAGGCGGTGGTGAGACCTGCTGGCCCTGAGCCAACCACGGCAACTTTTTTCCCCGTAGCCGGCAGGTTTCTGCAGTTATTTTTCCAAGACCCGTCATCATGATCGGCTGCAAAGCGCTTGAGCATTTTTATCGCCATTGCTTCATCGACTTCGCCCCTCCTGCATTTCCGCTCACAAAAGTGCAGGCAAACATAACCCAGCACTGCCGGGAAGGGCACCTTTTCGCGGATTACGGCCACCGCTTTGCCGGGGTTGCCATCATTAAGCAGACGGATATAGCGCGGGACATCTATCCCGGCCGGGCAGGCATTCTGGCAGGGCGATTTGACCAGAGCCTTGCATACTCCCGCCCGGCAGTGGTGCTTCCTGATATGCTCTTCGTACTCTTCTCTGAAGTAACGTATGGTAGCCAGGACCGGATTGCCGGCAGTTTGTCCGAGGCCGCACATCGACACGTCTCTGACAGCGGATGCCAGTTCTTCCAGCAACTCGATATCGCCTTCCCTGCCTTTCCCCTGCGTAATATCTGTCAATATCTCCTGCATTCTCTGTGTGCCCTTACGGCATGAAAGGCATTTGCCACAGGACTCATCGTTGAGAAAAGCCGTGTAATAGCGGGCAATATCCACCATGCAGGTATTCTCATCCATCACTATCATTCCTCCCGAACCCATGATGGACCCTGCTTTTTTCAGGCTTTCATAGTCGATTGGCAGGTCGAGCAGTGAAAGGGGTATACAGCCGCCCGAAGGACCTCCCGTCTGGACTGCCTTGAATTGCCTGTTGCCGGGTATACCTCCTCCGATGTCGTAGATAATTTTGCGGAGAGTTGTTCCCAGCGGGACCTCAACCAGTCCCGTGTTATTTATCTTTCCCACCAGGGAAAACACCTTGGTGCCCTTGCTTTTTTCAGAGCCGATGCCTGAAAACCATTTAGCCCCCTTATTAATTATCAGCGGAACATTAGCCCATGTCTCAACGTTGTTGATATTTGTAGGCTTGTTCCACAGGCCTTTCTGAGCCGGGAAAGGCGGCCTTTGCCTGGGCGTTCCTCTTGCTCCTTCAATTGAAGCTATCAGGGCTGTCTCTTCTCCACAGACAAATGCTCCCGCGCCCATTGAGAGAGTGATATCGAAGTCGAATCCCGAGCCCAATATGTTATTGCCCAGCAACCCGAATTCTTTCGCCCTCTCGATGGCCAGTTTACAGTGATTCACAGCCAGCGGGTACTCATCACGCACGTAGATTATGCCTTCATTGGCACCCATGGCATAACCGCCGATGATCATTCCCTCGATCACGCTGTGGGGATTTCCCTCCAGGAGGCTGCGATTCATATATGCACCTGGATCACCCTCATCTGCATTGCAGATCACGTACTTCACATCTCCCTGCGCCTTGCGGCAGAGCTCCCACTTACTTCCTGTTGAAAAACCTGCACCTCCACGCCCGCGCAAACCGGACATTTTGATCTCATCAATCACTTCTTCCGGCGACATCTTTAGAAGGACCTTGGGGAGCGCCGAATACCCTGCGACGGCCAAATAGTCTTCGATCTTCGCCGGATCGATATCCCCATTGGCACCCAAAATAATCCGGTTCTGCTTCTTATAGAAAGGCACATCCGGCTCATAGACAATTTGCTCATCTGTGAGGGGATCCACATAGAGCAAACGCTCAATAACATTACCTTTGAGCACCGTCTCCTTGATTATCTCAGGGACATCCTCCGGTTTTACCTTTTGATAGAAGATCTTCTTTGGATGAATTACTACAATCGGTCCGCGTTCGCAAAAACCATGACAGCCGGTTTCCTTTACTTGCAGTTCGACTTTCAGCCCCTGACTTTCAATTTCTTTGATAAATGCATCCCTCACTTCCTCGCTTCCTGCAGCACGGCAACCGGTACCAGCGCATAGAGAAATGCATGAAAGCTGTGACAACTTGCCCTCGCTTATTATCCGCCGCAGGTTTTCCAGGTCACCGGCAGTCTGGATTTGCTTCACCTCACTTTTAATAGTCATCACTTCTCACTCTGCCTTTTCAGCACGGCCTCCACTTTCGCCGGCGACATCTGTCCGTGGTACTTGTTATCTATAACCATGACGGGCCCGATGGCACAGCAACCGAGGCACATTACGGTCTCCAGTGAAAACTCTCCGTTTTCACTTGTCTCTCCGGGCTGTATGCCCAGCTTGTCCCTGGTTGCATCGAGGACCCTGTTGGAACTTCTGACATGGCAGGCGGTGCCGAGGCACACTTTAACATGATGCCGCCCTCTGGGTGTGAGGCTGAAAGACTTATAAAAAGTTGCCACGCTGTATACGTCAATAAGCGTACGTCCGATCCCTGTGGCAATTTCCCTCAGTTTTTCTTCGGGCAGGTATCCGTATTCTTCCTGAACCTCCCGTAATAGTGAAAGCAGGTTACCTTTTTCTTCCTTATCACATACTTGCATACATATGGCTCCTTTACAAAGGCGGTAATTGTCATTACGGATGGTTAAATATGCCGTCCTGCGAGGTGATAATCCTTGTGCGATTAAGCATCTTTCCTAAACACCTGTTAGCTTGGGGAGCATCAGCCACTCATGTTGCCTCCCCATACCTTAACAGGTGTCTGGTATATGGATTGTAAAAGCGCTGCATAGCCCTTACGGTTCTTCACATCGTCATCATCGATCACCTGAATATCCAGCACATGTTCAATGTCTTTGAGGCCTAACAAACGGCGATGAACCTGCACCATTGCGCGGTCTATAGACTCTATCAGCGCTTTCAGGGCATTCGTCTTGCGCCCTGCCCAGATAATCATATGAATGAGAGAGGATGGTGATACATCTTCGCAACACCCCTCCGCTGTTGTATTATCATCGTAACCGTAGGCATAAACAGCTCTAATATCTTTATCCCATATACCGAGGATTTTTCCTAATTCCTTTGCAATGTTATAGTGGCAATAGCTGCATGCTATGGGATCGCCCTTCTTTAAACACTCTATCAATGCTTGGATATTGCCCACGTGCATTTTATCTGCAGAGATAGTCAGCGCCTTGTTAACTACTGAATCAACCGTATCCAAAAGATCTACTCTGCGCGGTGAAGACGTCGTAAGTTCTGGATTATTTTGCTTACCTTGTTTTTTATTTAACACCTTACTTACCTCGTTTCATCCCATGTTTATTTTTTCTACGAGAAGCCCACATTAATAAGAGGTATCATCATCATAATCCTCAACCCATTAAAAATTAATATAAAACGCACCCGATTTAATGAAAAAATGATGAAAAATAGAGAGATATCTCATGGAGATGCCTGAATTGGTGGCACAGAACCGTGGGGGGACTGGATTGCGGGTTAAGTAGTTATGTTGTTATGTTGTCTTTACCTATCGCAGGCCAGCATATAACCGATACCGGGTGAAGTGATAATATATTCCGGGTTGGAGGGATCTTTTTCCAATTTCAGCCTCAGATAGCGAATATAAGCCCGCAAATAATCGATATCATCCCTGTAATCTTCTCCCCACACTGCATTTAGCAGATCTTGATGCAATATGACCTCGTTGGGGTTTAGAGCAAGTTGTCGTAGGAGAGAATATTCGGTCCTGGTCAGGTTTATCTTCTTTCCATCGACTGCGACACTGTGACGGGCGAAATTGATTACAAGGCCCCTGCATTCGAAGGATGCAGTGATTATCTCATCGGAATGACGAGCCCGCCGTAAAACTGATCGCACTCGTGCCACCAATTCCCTGGCATTAAAAGGCTTTGTCAGATAATCGTCGGCTCCTGCATCAAAGCCGCGTAAAATGTCGTTTTCTCGTGCCTTTGCCGTTAGCATGATTACAGGTATATCTGTGTACTCGCGGATCCTCCTGCACAGCTCATAGCCGTCAGGTCCCCGGGGAAACATGATATCAAGCAGTATAAGAGCAGGCCGTTCCGTAGCTATCATTTCAGTAGCGACCTCGCTGCTGATTGAAGCGGTTACTTCGTAACCAACTGCCCGCAATACTTCGGAGACTAACCGAATAACCTGCGGTTGATCTTCAATAATCAGGATTTTCTCTTTTATCGGCATGTCCTTTAATTAATCTGCCATATCCTGGCTCAGACCTTTTAACGGCAAACTAATGCAAAATTTACTACCCTGTCCCAGTTGGCTCTCTGCCCAGATGCGTCCTCCATGCGCCTCGATGATCGCACGGCTGATGGGCAAACCCAATCCTGTACCTGTAATCGATTCACCTGCATTGGCCCTGGCGCGAAAAAACCGGTCAAACAGGTGATTGAGGTCTTCTGGCGCAATGCCAACCCCTTCATCAGAGACACTGATGAAAGCTTTTTCGTCTGATATTAATCCCTGCAAAACGATCAATCCACCATCGGGTGAGTATTTTGCCGCATTGTCCAGCAGTTGTCGGAAGACCTGAAGAATACGCTCGGGATCGGCATCAACCAATGGGAAGTTGTCGGCAAAATCAATTAGCAAGGAATGTTTGGGAAAACGGCGGCCCACGTCGTCTGCGGCTATCTCCGCTAACCGGCGTAATCTGACCGGCTGCAGATCGATCTTCATCATTCCCGCGTCGATGACAGACGATTCCAGATGATCGGTAATCAGGTCTTCAAGGATATCGCATTCCCGGTCGATAATCTCTAAAAATTCTCGCTGCTTTTCGGAACTGTAAGTGACCTCTTTCATCAGCAATGCAGTGGAGAAACCTTTGATCGATGTCAAAGGGGTTCGCATTTCATGGGCCAGTGTGGATACAATCCCGGCCTTGTACTTCTCGTTATTGCCGATAACCTCCATTTCTTTTATGGTTTTATCCATGGCATCCAATTTAATAAATATAGCCAGCAGATCAGCTACAATTTGGAAAAACAGAATATCCTTTTGCGTAAATGCAGCCTCATCCCCCAGGCTCAACAACAACAGGGCACCATATCGAATGGAATCGGCATTCAATGGTACGCAAACAGCGGCTGCCGGAGAAGCCAGGCCGGCTATTTGAATTCCGAGGACTTTTTTAGTGGTATCTGCATCATCAACCATGGCTTTATCAATTGTAAAGACCTCGCGTTGCCCTCTCTGAAATACCCTGCCGATTATTCCTGTGTTTGGATTTAATCGAACCTGCTGTGACGTCTTGATATCAGTACCGGAGGAAGCCGTCATGATCAGGCGGTTGTTCGAAGATTCATATCTCCATACTGTCCCCGCATCTGCAATCCCCAATTTGCCAATAAGATAGTCCAGCGCCTGCTGCAGCGTCGCATCTGCGCCATCACTGGTCATCCGAATCTTCAACAGGCGTTCGACAACTGCTAACGGTTTGCGCTCTTTTGATATTTTAGCCTTTTTATCCATATTGACATCTTGAGATATGCCTGTCTGCAGGGCGGTTAAGGTCGGATGAATATATCAATCCATTTTACCTATTATTGGGAGAAGTCTCCAATGCGTGGGATGAATGCGGATGTAAGATATCATCAATCTGCTGACCAGGAACTGAGTTAACAAAGTTCCGCCAGTATACCGGACTAATCAGATCTTGCATATCGTCCGGCTATGTCGGCTTCAAGCACAATGCAGGATGCAGTTAATCAGCGTCCTGTAATAAGCCCTGAGTTTTTCTCTATCTTTATATTCAAGATCGATGTTTAACTCGGATTCATATTGAGTCAGCAGAATGGGATAGAAGACGGCAGAAAGGAATATAACCGAGATATGATTAAGCGCCTTGTCATCAAGATGGCTTAGCCTTTCCTTGATTACTTTCTTGATGCGCATAACGTTATTTTGCAGTGCCAAGCTGATTTCCGGTCTAGGCTGCCTATCCGAGATAAGGCGGCTCATCATGTTCCTCTGCAAACCGGGGTTGGCAAGCACGAATTCCGAGTACCTCATGCAATAGTTCAAAAGAATCGCTTCCACATTTTTCCCTGTCTTGATGGATGCCATGTGTACTTCGGCGATTCTGCTAAAATAGTCTTCCTCAGCCAGTTTGATCAGGTCATCCTTAGATCCGAAGTAATAATTTATGGCGGCGATGTTAACTTTCGCCCTGGCCGCTATCTCCCTGGTGGTGAATTTATGATCGCCGCCTTCACTGATCATACTGAGCACAGTATCGATTATGTGACTCTTTTTCCTGGAGTCTCTGGCGCTCATAAATAATTTATCCGTCCCGGCAGTAATTCTACTACTTCCTGTGAACCTGATGCTATGTTGTTTCTGGAAAATTTAATCTTATTTTATAAGCGTGAGCCACCGACATATTTCAAGTGACAGTGGCTCACCCGACGACGCAGTTTAAGGACTGAGTATGAGCGTGTGCGCGGCGTTCGGCTCCACCTGCTGGCGAGACCAAAGCATGGGTAGATACACCATTTTAGCCCAGAGCATGTTCTGGTCGCCGTACCAGGGATTGCCCGGATGTCCGCTCTGGCCGGTGGAATTGATGGCGGTGCTTTTATCGAAATCGGTCAGGTCGACGATCATTCGCATGGCCGCTCCGTGTTTGGTATTGAAATTGCCGTTACCGGCGTACCATACGGTGTTGTTTAAACACTCGATAGTGCCGGAATTCGATAACGGTCCCTGGTTGACCAGCGATTCGATCAATCCAATGCCGCTGGCGCCCAGCGGATTGCTGACGAAGGTTGTCCTGTGAATATCGCCCCACTTCCACCGGCTGCGGTCCTCGCCCATGGCAGCCGAAGCGGCGGCATAACCCTCTTCGAACGATTTAACCAGTATATCGTCACGCGTCTCCTTTGTATCTTTGGTGGTCGGGTCATCCCACCAGGCATCATCCGGGCTCTTAAGCAGCAGATTGATGGCATAATATTCCCTGTCGGCGGCATCGGTCTTCGCTATGCCTTCGAGCTCCGCCTGAAAGGTGTTGTACATCAATCGCATGACGAATTCGTTGTAAAGCGCGGCCTGTGCGCTTTCCGCAGAGCAGACATAGTCCCATTTGAGCAGCCAGTCGCGGGCGTCGGCCAGTTCCTGATTGCTGAATTTCAAACCAGCCAGCGCTGGCAATATCTGTCCGGCCGGCAGATTGAGGTTATCTCCCTGCATGGTCTGGCAGGTAAGGACGGTATTGGGGGCAAACTGTTTGAGCAGGTCGGTAGCCCGTTGTGCCCTGTAGCCGTAAAACCACTTGTTGTACTTGCTGCCGAAGTTGGCGTTGACGTCGGGTCCCAGTTGCCTATCAAGCATCGCGTAATATTCTGGAGGAGCCTCCTCCTGGTTGCAGACCGCCATATAGCTGCGCGCCGGATTGTAAACGCGCGGCATCAGCTCGTAGGGCACATAGCCCTTCCATTCATACTCATCGGTCCAGCCCGGCACGGGCACCTGTCCCGTGTGATAAGTGGCGCGGACAGGCACCCTGCCCGGCATCTGTAGGCCGATGTTACCCTGCCTGTCGGCATAGATCAGGTTTTGCGACGGCGTGTCCCAGTACCTGAGCGCATCGCGGAACTCATCCCAGTTGCGGGCTTTGTTCAACTTGACTACAGATAAGGCTATAGTACTCGGCTCCAGCCCTGTCCAGTGCACCGCCAGAGCATCCTTGTTGTTGTAACCGGCCGATTCGCCGGTCCCGGCATTGAAGCGGTTTTCATTGACGATAGGGCCCAGGTGGGTCAATCTGACTTGAACAGTGACAGGCGGTTTGCCGTCTCCGAAGCTGATGACTTCTTCGCGAACTGTCATGTCGCGCCATTTGCCGTTCCACTCGTATTGCAATGGGTTAGAGGGATTGATCTTTATTTGGTAATAGTCGTTTACATCCGGCATGACGCTGGTGACCCCCCAGGCGATATCATCGTTGTGGCCGGCTATGATACCCGGGAATGAGGCGAAGCTGAATCCCCCGGCATTGAAAGGCCGGCCTGTTCCGTCATCAGCGCAGTGAAGGTTGACCTCGTAAAAAATGGAAGGCTGCAGTATACCGAGATGTATGTCATTGGCCAGAAGCGCCTTGCCACTGGCCGTCATATTGCCGGACGCCAGCCAGGAGTTGCTGCCTATTCCCTCGTTCGGCTCCCGTATGAGCAATGAGTCGGGAGTCGCATCACTGATATCGGGCATGATTGCCGGTACCCTGCCGTTGAGCAAAACTGAATCCGAGTCTGATTGCAGCGCAGTTTCATCTACCGAGAAAGTTTGCTTCACATCCTCGTTCGAAAGTATGGTGGGCCTTTGCCCGTGCGGCCAGGGTGGGACCACCCACTTCTCCGCCATCTCAGCGCCCAACCGGTCATAGAGCTTGGCCCTGGTCAGTTCCAGGTCGCGTGAAAGGCCCAGGTCGAGTGCCATCAGCCTGGTGAACGCCAGCGAGTCGACGGCGGTCCAGGGTTCGACATTGAACTTCACACCAGTCAGGCCCAGCACAGTATAGTTGACGGAAAGCTGCTGGGGCGAGCGTCCCGATATATAGGCATTAACGCCCTCTGCGAAGTCATCGAAGGTGGAGCGCTCCTCAGGTGTGAAACCGTTATAGTCCTTTTGTGTGGCTTCGTAGAGACCGAGCGTGCGCAGATAGACATCTGTATTGATCAGCGCAGGCTTCTTGCCGGTTAGCTCCTCGATGCGACCGCCGCAGGTCTTGCGGTAGAACTCCATCTGCCACCAGCGGTCCTGGGCCTGCACATAGCCCTGTGCAAAAAACAGGTCGTGCATATTTCCGGCATAGATATGAGGTACACCATAGGAATCGCGAATTACCTCGACCCTGTCCTTGAGTCCTGCGGTTTTCAGCTGACCGTCTATCTGCGGAAACGGATTATGGATGATGGAATAGTAGCAGGCGTAACCACCTCCCGCGATTAACACGATAACCACCATAACCACGATCAGTACGATTCTAAATGCCCTGGAAGCGCCACCCTTTTTCTTCACGTACAACCTCCTTCAAATTAAAACAAATGATTGATACAAAAGTTTAATACAGATGTTTAATTACTGTCAAGCCTCTATCGGCGATGAGGGTGGAGCTTTACTCCCGAACTTAATTAACCTATCATCAATATATAGTCTGAATTAAAGGGGGGCAGCGGGATGCGACCTGAGCATTTATTGATATTGGTTGTTGCTGGCCTGTGTTTTCTCGGTTGCCTGCCGGCATGTCAGGAGCCTGATGTGCCGTCTGAAAAAAGAATTGTATACAGCATGAAGGGTGTGGGCATCGATCTCCCTCAGTCCGATTTCGAAGATATGAAGAAAGCGGGGATTGAGATACTGTCGACCGAGTGGGGCATGGAGCAGGATGTCGAGCAGGTCAGGAGATTTCTGGACCAGGCCCGGGCCGCCGGAATGAAGGTCGTGATGGACGGGGGATTCAGCTACACCGCCTGGGGTTTTACCGGTGGCGATTGGGAACAATTGCCCGCCGGCAAGAGGCCGGTCTGGCAGAAGGAACGCGTGCAGAACTGGGTAAAAGCGCTGAAAGACCATCCCGCCGTATATGCCTGGGACATATGCAACGAGTTCGGCGAGAATCTGCCCAGCGGCGCTCATGCGGAGAACTCGGACTGGCCGCAGAGCAGGATCACCATCGAACAGATCAGGCAGGCCAGGGCCGATGTGCTCCAGGTAGACAATACACGGCCGATTCATGTCAGGATGTATGAATGGGATTCCAACGACATGACAGCGTTGATCCAATCCCTGCTGGATGAGCAAATACCGGACATAATCTCTTTGAACCTCTATTCAAACTATCTTTATCATGGCAAACTGCAGTGGCCGGGCGTCATAGAAGACGCGGGACAGCGCTGCGTGACGGAAATCAAGCAGAGGTCGCCTCAGACCGAAATATGGATGTCTATCGCCGCATTTGAGTATGGGGACATCTTCCAGCGGCCGACGCCGTCTGATGTTGTCAGGGATATTCAAGCTGCCGGTAAGATAGAGGGGCTGGACGGCATCTCATTTTTCTGCTGGGGCCCGGTTAATCAGTGGGACGAGAGCAATGACTGGTATTTGCCGCAGACAGGCGCCGATCTCTGGAGCGTCATCAAAGAAGAGATCGGAAAGGCCGGACAATAAGAATAACTTCCTTCAGGCCCGGACTAACCGGTCATCTGCCTTCCGCCCAGGACTCTTCCCTGGGATCGGCCCCGCCCCTCAGCTGCCCCACCTGGTGATCTCTGATTATCGCGTCCGCCGCTCCGTATTTGTTGTCCCAGGTATCGCCAACCTCAATCTTATATCCCATCGACTCAAGCTGTTTGCCGATCTTGTTATATAAGGGCAACTCGAGGCCGATCGTGCCCGGCTTGTATACATGCGGGGCAAAGGAATCGGGGAAGTTGAAGGATTGAAAGCGGGGCTCGTTTACGGCCTCCTGGGGGCTCATGCCGAACACCACGACGTTCAAGAACACCTGCACATTGGTCTGTGTCTGCGAGTCTCCGCCCGGTGTGCCGAAGCTCATAAACAGCTCGCCGTCTTTAAGCGCCATGCAGGCGTTGGGCGTTATGCGCGGCCTCTTGCCCGGCTCGAGGGCATCAGGATGCTGCGGATCCAGGCGGAATTGGTTCATGCGGTTGCCCAGTGTCAGACCGGTGCCCGGAACCATGGGCGTCTGCGGGAAGTCGCTGGGAGTCAACGAGACGGCGTTGCCCTGGGAGTCCACCACGCAGATATAACTGGTGTCCTTGCCGAATTGAAGGCCTGGCGTCTCCGCAGCGACTGTATCGGCGGGACGGGAAAGGCTGGACGGCGCAGTTTCCCCCTGGTATTTCCAGGGATCGCCGGCGGGCGGCATCTTTCCGAACGCCGCATCCGGCGTCATCAGCAGCCGTCGCTCCTGCGCGTAGCCCGGATCGAGCAATCCTGCGGAGGGCACTTTAACGAATTCCGGGTCAGCGAAATAGGCCTCGCGGTCCGCCATGCACAATTCAATTGCCTGCAGCACTGTATGGACGTATCGAGGTGAATTATGCCCCATGCTCTTAAGGTCGATACCGTCCAATATCTGCAATACCATGGGTGTCACCGCGCTCTGGTTCCAGGTCCGGTTGGCGTAAATTGTATAGGGGCCGAAGCGGCCCTGCAGCGGCTTCTCCCAGTGGCCGCGGTAGTTTGCCAAATCTTCGGAAGTGAAAAGGCCGCCCTTTTCCTTGTGAAAGGCTACGATTTTATCCGCTATCTCGCCTTTGTAGAATGTGTCGCGCACCGCCGTCAGCCCCTGCTGGCGCGTGCCGCCTGCGGCCAGGACGTCCTGCTCGGCTTTGGCCATTAGTTCGAGTGTATCCGCCAGATCCGGCCGGCGGAATATCTCGCCGTGGTGAAGCGGACGCCACCACTGTCCGCCCAGGTATACCTGTGAGTTGTACGGCATGAGTACGGTGAATCCGAGACGCTCGATCAGGCTGAGGTTCAGGTTTTTAAGCATGGTATCGTGCACAGGGAATCCCTCGCGTGCCAGCTTGATGGCCGGGGCGCTCAATTCCGTGAAGGATTTCGTGCCGTATTTATCCAGTATGGAGACGATCACGTCGGGCGACGCGGGCAGGAGCTGCGACCAGATGTCCATCTTGGGCACGGTCTTCCATCCGCGTGAGGTGAACAGCTCGATGGTGGCCCGGGCAGGCGCGGTCCCTGCGCCCGTGTAGCTCTCCACCGTCTTCGTCTCCGCATCGTATATCAGTATGGGGGCCACGCCCGGGAAGGATGCCGCCTCGCCGTACGTTACATTAAGAGCCAGCAAAGCTGCCACGGCGCCGTCCACGGCGTTACCGCCGTTCTCCATCGCCTGCAGCGCAGCCTGCGTGGCCCACGGCGTGCCCGTGGCCGCCATGTAGTTATACGAGATGACAGAGGGCCGGTCCACTTTATGCGGATCATTAAACGTCATCGTCTCCCTCGGCCCTTTGGGCAGCGCCAGATAGATGATTCCAAGAATGAGGATCAAACCGGCGATAATCGCGCCGGCCCAGTAGAGGAAGCGAGCGAAGCGTCTTTTTTTCATTTGAATAATCCTTAATAATTGTTGTAGCCTTCGATGTAATTTTCCAGGGCCTTGATCACCAGCTTGAGGTTATCTTGATTTAGCCGTTCCGGGTTATCAGCTGTGCTGTGGAACGAGCCCTCGCCCAAACCGGGCAATCCGGAGTTGCCCACTGTGATGGCAGGTATCCCCGCAGCCATAAAGCGCTGCGCATCGTCGGTGATCGCCGGCCGCGATTCCATCTCCGTGCCGGCCACCTCTTTCCAGGCAGCACCCAGCCGGTCCGCAAGGCCGGCATCGGCTGCATAAAATATCAAGAACTGGCCATCCTTTTTCCAGTAGACCATGGTCCCGTTCTGACCTGCCAGCTCCAGATTCACCAGGCTGATGGGTACGGCGGGCTTGTTTCCCTTGCCGAACCGTTCGAGTATATAAGCGTGCGAGCCCTGTAAACTCACCTCCTCGCCGGAGGTAAGGATTATAGTGATATTGCTGTTTCCAATGTCGACATTTCCGTCATGTATATCTTTGGATAGGGCCAGCAACGCCGCCACCGAGCCTCCGTCATCCACCGACCCGAAGCTCTGCCGGTCGGGCGGTATGAAGATGTAACCTCCGAAGCCCAGGAAAATCAGTCCCCAGTATACGACTACAGCCGCGGCCAGGACGAGTGCAACCACCGTCACGGCTTTTTTCCGCAGGGCTGCATAACGTTTAACGAAAAAAGTAAATATGGATACAGCCAGGCCGATGATAACGGCCAGCGGGATAAAAGCGTATATCTTCGAGCGCTGGATATGGTCCCAGAAATCGGTCTTGGAGTCGTAATGGGCGGCGAAGACCAATTCCCTGGCCGGATTGGGAACCGTAAAGTTCACGATGATGTTTTCTCCACCTTTGGCAACGAGAGCTGTGACCACAGGTACGAATAGCTCAAACTCCAGGATGAGCACCAGGGGAATGGCAAGCGCCGTGATCAGGGCGGCCAGGGGTTTCCTTTTGAACACGAAGATAAACAGGAGAATTGCCAGCAGCAGTACGGTGATGCCGAGCAGCAATTGCATGTAGGGGTGAAGTGTGAATTCCTGAACGAAAAATGGTACACCCCAGGAGGACAGCAGCGCTTTTATATACGCCGCGGTCTCACCCAGCGCCTCGCTGTGGTTGGGGCGTGGAACAGACAGATGTGCCAGTATATCGGCAAGGTCCATAACCACCTCCGTTTTTCCCGTTGCCGCGGTGAATTATATCACGCCTGCATCTGCTCTTTGATAATGCGGCGTATCTCCCTTTTGAGTATCTTGCCCAGGCCGGTCTTGGGCAGCGACGGCATAAAGAATATTCTGACAGGGACTACGAAGTGATGCAGGTGCTCGCCCAGGTATTTGAGCAACTCTTCTTCCGTCGCCTGCTGGCCCGGCTTGAGGACCACCGCCGCGCCCACGTTTTCCCCGTAAGTCGCGTCCGGTATGGCGATAACGGCGCATTCCATCACGGCCGGGTGCTTGAACAGCCAGCCTTCGGCCACACCCGGATCAATATTCTCGCCTCCCTTGATGATGAGGTCCTTTTTCCTGCCCGTGATGTAGAGTTCACCGTCTTCATCCATCCTTCCCATGTCACCCGTGTGAAGCCATCCGTTTTTAATGGCCTCGGCTGTCTCCTTCGGTTTGTTGAGGTAACCTCTGGTCACAATCGGACCCTTACAGATGATCTCACCGTCGTTGCCGCGCGGGACCTCATTCTCGTCATCATCCACTATCTTGAGCGCCAGGCCGGGCATGGGGAATCCCACGCTGCCCGGTTTGCGCGGCCAATCCCTGCGCTGCCTGGCGATCGAACCGCCAACCTCGGTGCAACCGTAGCCCTGCGTTATCTGCTTGTGAAAAACGGTCTCTGATTGTTTCAGCGTTTCCATGGAGAGGGGTCCGCCCGAGCAGATAAGCAGGTCCATGAACGAAAGGTCGTCCTTCTTGGGGTCCGCCACCATCATCATGAATATCAGCATGGTGGGTACGACCGGTATGACTTTGACCTGATATTCTTTCAGCGCGTCCAGCACCTTTCTCGGGTCGAAAGGCGGCATGAGGATGTTGACAAACCCGGAGAAATAGCCTTCCAGGCAGCTGAGGACGCCGTAAATATGGTTCATAGGTATGGTGGTCAGCAGCGGCTCGAGGTGGTTGCCCCCCCAAACCGATGTGCCGGTCTTCATCTGGGATTCCAAGTTATAATGGGTCAGCATCACGCCTTTGGGGAACCCGGTAGTGCCCGAGGTGTACATGAGTATGGCCATGTCATCTTTATCCACATCGGTGATATCGGCATTCCCTGCTTGCTTGATCAAATCGCTGTAGGGAAGGATATCAGTCGCCCTTTCCTTTCCGATGAGTATTATTTTCTCAATGTTCTTGAGCCCTGCGGCCGCTTCGCGCACCTTGGGGAGCAGCACGTCCTCCGTGATGACCACCTTGCAGGCGGAGTCCTCCAGTATGTACCGGATCTCGGCCGGCGTCAGCATGTAGATGATGGGCAGGTAAGCCGCTCCCATCCGGTTGACGCCGTTCATTATCGCGGGTATCTCCGGGATATTGCTGATTACCGAACCTATGATATCGCCCTTTTTGATGCCTGCCCCGCGCAGGCCCGTCGCCAGCGCACGGGCCTGGTCCAGTATCTGCTTGTTGGTCCACGATTTCTCACCCTCCGGCCCCAGGAAAATGAACTGCTTGTACTCTCCGTACTTCCTGACATTGTCGTCCAGCCAGCGCCCGATGTTGTTGCTCATCCTGCCTCCTCCGTATTTTATTTAGGATATATCTTTTAATCCGATTAAATCGGCTCTTTAATCAGGTTGGAAACACATGGATGCCCCAGTAGCCAAGGTATGAGAAGAGTATATGCTTGGGCAGTCTCCCGGCCGCGCCAACCAGCAGGAATTTCCACAGAGGATACCTCAGCGCACCCGCCGCCAGCCCCGCAATGTCGAACAGCGGGTTCGGCAACAGAGAAAGTATAAAGATGGTAAGGCTGCCCCATTTTTTCATCCATCCTACCACTTTTTCGTATGTCGCTGTATCGGATATAGCCATCCTGCCGCTGTATCCTAATAAATAGCCGGTGATTTCGCCCAGGGTGGCGCCCAGGCCTGAGGCTATGCCGATCCAGAGTGGGTCCCAGGGATTGACCGACAGCGTCCCGATGAGCGATGTCATGGCAAGCCCCGGTATGGGTATCACCAGCGTTGCCGAGGCGGCCGCAGAGATAACGAAGATCCCGATGTATTTGAGGCCGGGATATTTAGCCAGCCATAAGGCAAAGGAAGCTATATTCTCTCGCTGCCAGACGATAATTGCGACAAGCGCTATTGCCAGCACCAGTGAGCCGAGCTGGAGAAACCTGTCCTTGTTCCAGAAACCGGATCTCGACTGAGTGGTATCCTCCGGCAACCGCGTATCAGCTTTCCTATCGTCGCTCATATCTTGGGCAGCAGTTCCGCGTATTTCTCGGTACGGCTCAAGCCGGCTTCGGACTGCACCAGCCAGGTCATCCAGCAGAGTTCGATAGCCCGGTATCCGGTCCGAGGGGCCAACTTTTCCACCATCCTGATAAATTCCAGGTCGCCGTCGGGACGTTCCATGCCGGCAGTATCAAGTATCTCATAAATTACTTTTTTAACAATTTTGTCCGGCATGATGGTGTCTACTCCCCCCATCATCCGCAGGTACTGGTAGGTGTTGATGCCCACGCCGACGATGCTTCCCACGGGATCGGATTTCCAGCCTTCCAGCGGTGCATGCTTAGCCCAATGTATCAGGGCATCAAGGTCGCCCAGCCTGTTGCGAACCTGTACGGCCAGCAAATGGGCTGCAATCTTCCTGGCGACGTGCCAGGAACGCGCATTTTTCCATATTGTCTGAAGCTCGTCCACATCGGCGGTTACAAGGTCTTCCAGCGTGAGGATGAGGCCTGTTTCGACGTAATTTCGGCGGAAAAGTTCGACTTTGGGAACGACCGATTGAAAATAGTTCAGGCCGATCGAGTCGAATGCGGCGTCGATGACCATCAGCAGTGCGCTGCCGTGCCAGCGGGCGCTTCTAAGACAGCGGTCGCAGTGTTCGTGCACCATCGGCGCCCGATACATATAGCTTTCGACCGTTGCCTTCAATAAGTGACGCTGATTTTTCACGCCTGCCCCATGTCCACCCTGAATAAGATTTTGAATTATAACATGCCGTCGTGCCGGCCTGTGAAAACAGCGGGTTATCCTGTTGCACAATGATTGTAATATGTTTTATTCTTAATACACAAAGGAAATATGTTCTGCGAGGGGTAAATATGTCCGGACATTCAAAGTGGGCGCAGATTAAGAGGCAGAAGGGTGTGGCAGATTCCCGGCGGGGAGCTATGTTCACCAAGCTCACGCGCGAGATCATCATCGCTACCAGGCAGGGCGGTCCCAATCCTGAAGGTAATTTCCGCCTGAGGCTGGCCATTCAAAAAGCGCGCGACAACAATATGCCCAAGGATAATATCGAGAATGCCGTCAAGAAGGGGAGCGGGGCGGCGGAGGGTACTACTTTTACGGAGATGGTAATGGAAGGGTACGGTCCAGCCGGTGTGGCCATCCTTCTCGAGGCTATGACGGACAATCGCAACCGCACGGTCTCGGAGATAAGAAGCACATTCGTGAAATACAATGGAAACCTGGGAGAGAACGGCAGCGTCTCCTGGATGTTCGAAAACACGGGCGTCATAACCGTGGACACGACAGGTATCGATGCCGATGAACTGGCGCTCTACGCCATAGATGCCGGCGCCAAAGATGCCAAAGAAGATAAATCGCTGCTCGAAATATATACCGACCCTAAAGAATTCGAGAACGTTAAACTGGCTGTTGAAAAACGAAGAAAACCCGTCTCCGCCGAAGTGACCATGCTGCCCAAGACCACTGTTTCCCTGCCGGAGAAGGAGTCCCTGCAGACGGTGAAGCTGCTGGAGAAGCTGGAGGAGCTGGATGATGTCCAGCGTGTGTTCTCCAACCTCGATTACAGCGATGCGCTGATCGAAAAATTAAAAGCCGAAGTATAGGTCTTTTGTTGGCGGTGTTACCGGCGCAGATAAACTTTAATGCGCTTTTCTTTGTTATATTACTGAGATTATTATTCAGGAGGGTAGTTCAGGATTATGAAGGGTAAATTCTCTCATTTGCTTATGGCTCTCATACTGCCTCTGCCGCTTTTGCTGGCGTCGTGTATCAGCTGGCCGTTCGGGGGGAGCGCTCCCACGGTAAACTCATTTACAGCCAGCCCTACGACGGTTTCGTCGGGTAGCTCCTCTGTTCTCAGCTGGAGTGTATCCAACGCAACCGCGTTGATCATCGACCAGGGTATAGGCTCGGTCTCCGCCGCCGGCAGCTCAACAGTAACGCCCGCTGCCACCACCACTTACACGTTAACCGCAGTCAATGCCTCGGGAACCGTTACCGCATCAACTACCGTCGCGGTGGAGAGCGGATCCACCACCACCACAACCACAACAACGACATCGCCCGCACCGTCAGGCCCTCTGCCGGTTGCGCATATCTATGTGAACCCCGGCGCCATTTCACCGGCGGGGACGGCTGTATTGAGCTGGGATACGGCCAATGCCTCCAATGTAAGCATCAACCACGGTATCGGGCCTGTAAGTCCGTCCGGATCGCGCAGCGTATCTCCCAACAGCACCACGGTTTATGTCATAACCGCCAGCAATGCCGTGGGTACGGTGACTGCCTCCACGCAAATCGTGGTTGGGCCATCCGGTACGTCTGCTAATAACTGGTTGGCCAGCACGTATACACGCGAGTACCACTGGCCGTCATGCAGCATAGCTCAGCATATACCTATGCCGTCCCGTGTATGGTTTAACACCGTCAACCAGGCTCAGGCCGCCGGCTATCACCCTTGCCCGGTCTGCCATCCGCCGAGATAAGGTTGGGATGTGAGTATTGCGAGTATTGGGCATTGACCCCGGCACGCTTAATATGGGCTATGGGGTTGTGGAAGAGCAGGACGGAAACCGTTTAACCATGGTCGGCTGTGGTGTCATTTCTGCGCCGCAGAAGCTGCCGGTTGAGCAAAGGCTGTGCCTTCTCTACGAGGGACTGATCAAAGTCATCGCCGATTTCCGGCCTTCAGAGGCGGCTGTAGAGGAGCCTTTTGTCGCCGGCAACGCGCGCTCCGCCCTGGCCATCGGCCGGGCTCAGGCCGTGGCCATACTCGCGGCGGCGCAGGCGAAATTGCCCGTTTCACGCTATATGCCCACCCAGGTCAAGCAGCTCGTGACCAGCTATGGCAGGAGCGGCAAAGACCAGGTGCGGCAGGTGGTAAAATTACAGCTGGGTGTCAGCGATCTGCCCGAGGCAAGCGATGCCGCCGACGCTCTGGCCGTAGCTATCTGCCACCTTAACCAGGGACACCTCAACCGTGTGCTTAAACGGGGATATCAGGAGTGAACATATGATCGCCGCAGTAGAGGGAACACTCGTCAGCCGGGGCGCCGGCACCGTGATCGTCAAGGCAGGCCCCCTCAGCCTGCAGATCAATGTGCCTGGATCCACAATAAGCAAGCTGGGCCACCCCGGCAGCGCGATTATGCTGTATACGCATCTGTACGTGCGAGAAGACATAATGGCGCTCTACGGTTTCTCCTCCGGGCAGGAGCTGGTGCTTTTTGAGCAACTGATTACGGTCAGCGGCATCGGTCCCAAGGTTGCGCTGGCGCTGTTGACCGCACTAAGCGCCGATCAGATCGCGGCTGCCATCATCGGCGGCAACGCCGATCTGCTCAGCCAGGTCCCGGGCATAGGCAAGAAAACGGCGGCGCGCATTATACTTGACCTCAAGGGCAAGCTGGAGAAGGGATGGGAGGGTGACGTAATGGCGGCGGTGACGGATTCCGACAGCGACGCCGTGGCCGCACTCACCGGGCTGGGGTATTCCATCAGGGAAGCCTCTCAAGCATTGAGCGCTGTTCCACAGAAGGAAGGCATGAGCGTGGAGGAACGCGTCCGTCAGGCGCTGCAGCAACTGGCCAAGAAATAGATATCTTTTATCGGATTAGCTATAATAGTGCGCCGCCGCGGGATTTTGCCGCGGCGCCCCCGGGAGGGTGAAGGCCTTCCTTTCAGATAGCCCCTCCAGCTTTACCGGTGGGAGGGGTGTTTGCGGCAGAGTTTGGTTTTTAATCGCCTGAATTTATAATTAGATGGCTATGCCTCCATTCAAGATCGTCTCCGACTTCGACATGACCGGCGACCAGCCGCAGGCTGTGGATGCGCTGGTGCGCGGCGTTGAGGCCGGCCACAGGCACCAGACACTGCTGGGTGTCACCGGCAGCGGCAAGACCTTCACTATGGCCAATGTTGTGGCCAGGCTACAGAGGCCTACGCTGGTGATGTGCCACAATAAGACGCTGGCCGCTCAGCTCGCCACCGAATTCAAAGAGTTTTTCCCGGAAAACGCCGTGGAATACTTCGTCAGCTATTACGACTACTATCAGCCCGAAGCTTATATACCCAGGACCGACACCTATATCGAGAAGGACACCGATATAAATGAAGAGATCGACAAGCTGCGCCACGCGGCCACACGGGCCCTTTTAACCAGGCGCGACGTACTGATTGTCGCGTCGGTATCCTGCATTTACTCGCTGGGGGAGCCGGAAGAGTATCAGAGTTTTGTAGTGAATGTGGCAAAAGGACAAAAGATCGAACGGAATAAGCTGGTGCGCAAATTCGTCGATATGCAGTACGAGAGAAACGATATGGACTTCCAGCGTGGCAGGTTCCGCATCAGGGGCGATACTATCGAAATACTACCTGCCTACGAGGAGATCGCCATCCGTATCGAGTTTTGGGGTGACAGCATCGAGAGAATTATGGAGATAGACAGCCTCACCGGTGAACTGTTGGTGGAGAAAGAATCGATAGACATCTTCCCCGCCAAACACTTTGTGATCTCGGCTGAAAAACTGGAGACGGCCGTAGCTGATATCAGGGCTGAGATGGCTGAGAGGGTGGAGGAGTTCAACCGGCAGGGCAAGTTGCTCGAGGCTGCCCGCATCGAGCAACGCACCAATTACGATATCGAGATGCTCATGCAGCTGGGTTATTGCAGCGGAATCGAGAATTACTCCCGCCATCTGCAGCGCCGGCCGCCGGGCAGCGCGCCCTGGACGTTGATTAATTATTTCCCCGAGGATTTTATCCTGTTCGTCGATGAGTCCCACATGACCCTGCCGCAGGTGCGAGGCATGTACGGCGGTGATATGAGCCGCAAGAAAACACTGATCGATTACGGCTTCCGCCTTCCCTCGGCGCTGGATAACCGCCCTCTAAATTTCCCGGAGTTCGAGAAGCTGATCAAGCGGGCTATTTATGTTTCGGCCACGCCCGGGCCTTATGAGCATGCCAACAGCCGGCAGGTGGTGGAGCAACTGGTCAGGCCCACTGGATTGCTGGAGCCGACCATTGAGATCAAGCCCACCAAAGGGCAGATCGATGACCTCATCCATGAGATCAAGACACGCGTGGTCAAAGCTGAGCGCTGTCTGGTGACCACGCTCACAAAGAAAATGGCCGAGGAGCTGGCCGATTATCTGAAGGAGATGGATGTAAAAACACATTACCTGCACTCGGAGGTCGATACGCTTGAGCGCGTAGAGATCCTGCGCGACCTGCGCCTGGGAGTGTACGACGTCGTGGTGGGCATCAACCTGCTGCGCGAGGGGCTCGACCTGCCCGAGGTAAGCCTGGTGGCTGTACTCGACGCCGACAAGGAAGGATTTTTAAGGTCAAGGGATGCGCTGATCCAGACCATGGGCAGGGCGGCCAGACATGTCGACGGACATGTGATCCTGTATGCCGATAAACTGACCGGCTCCATGAGCAGCGCCATCGAGGAAGTGTACCGCAGACGCAAGATACAGGAGGATTTTAATAAGGAACACGGCATAACGCCGCAGGGCATCAAAAAGGCGGTCAAGGACATAACCGAGCGGGTGAAAGTGGTGGCCGAGCAGAGAGGGAAATACGATGCCGGACACGTGCCGCCCGATGAGGTCGCCAGATTGATAAAGGATTTTGAGACCCAGATGAAAAAAGCGGCTAAAAATCTGGAATTCGAGAGAGCCGCTTTATTACGTGACAGGATAGTGGAACTGAGAAAGGACGAGGAGCTTTACTCCCCGTTCAGGAAAAAGAAGTAATAGTCGCGCATTGCGGCTATAATATTGATATCAGATACACGTTAATAAGGCAGGAGGTGAATTTATGGAGAGTAAATGGCTGTCAACAACAGCCGGCATCCTGGATATAATCGCCGGCGTCTGGGCACTGTGCGTTGTGATCGCCCTTTTTATCATGGGGGGCATTAGCAGCGTTATACCTGATATCCCGGCCTGGGTGTCTACTGTCCTGTTCAGCATAGCCATCCCCATTATCATACTGGCGATCCTGGCAGTGGCGGGCGGCATAGCGAACATCGTTAAGAAGTCGTGGGGATTCGCCCTGGCCGGCTCGATCGCTGCATTCTTTTGCAGCTTCACTTTTTTCTTCTGGGGTTTCGTGCTGGGAGTGCTGGCCATCGTGCTCACGACTGTAAGCCGCAGCGAATTCAAGTAGCCGCCACCGATATGTAGGGGCGGATTTTTAAACCCGCTCTGGAAAGCGGGAAATAATGTAGGGGCGGACCTTCAGGTCCGCCCGAATTGCGGGCGCAGCTAAAGCAACGCCCCCACGGCAAGCCCCTACACTACATTGATACTGAGCGGGAACCTGGACATTGCCTCGCAGTTCTTCTCTTTTATCAGTATGGGATTTTCGTAGCGGAAGCCGATGTTTTCCTCTGGACAGGCGTACTGCACGGCGCAGATCAGCATCTCGTTCTTCTTGTAGACGTGCTCAGGATTGGTCCAGTACTGGAAGGGGCCGTCGTTGAGGCCGATGCGCCATTCGTCACCCATCATGCCGATTCCGTGCTCGAATCCGGGCACCAGGTAATCCTGGAAACCCCTCTCCTCCGCGAAGGCCAGCATCTCGTCGGCCAGTCTGGTGGGTGTGATGCCGGCCTTGTAGGTGATAAGCACCTGCTTCATGAGGTCCACGAAATTCTTGGCGTGCCACATCTGGCGCTTGGTGGCCTTGCCCAGGAAATAGTTATGCGAATGGTCGCCCAGGCCCAGTCTGTACATGGCGTGCAGGTCCACCATCAGGGGGTCTCCCGCCTTGAGTTTCCTTCTGCTCGCGGGTGTGCAGGCGCCCGCGGCGAGGCCGGACCTGTAGCCGGAGGCGATCTCGTTGCCGCCCGTGAATGACCATTCCCACTCGCTGCCAGCCTTGCGCATGGCGTAGGCGGCCAGTCCCCCCACCTCGGTCTCAGTCATCTTCTGAAAGCCGCCGTTTTTAATCGCATCGTACACAACCTTATGCCCGACGTCGACTATACGTGAAGCCTCGCGGAAGCGGTTGATGGTGCCTTCGTCCTTGATGAGAGAGAGCCGGTCGATTATATCGTGGGCATTCTTGAAAGTGGCTTTGGGCATCGCAGCCTTGAGCATAACGAACTCGAAAAGGGTGAGGTGCCCCTCGGGCAGGTAGTTGCCCATGCCGGTCTCCATGCCTATAACACCCTTTCCTCCCTTCAGGTAAGGCTTCATCAGCATGCTCAGCAGGGCTACCTGGTCCTGTCCGCCCATCGGACCGTAGCCGATGACATGGTCTCCGTCCAGCCAGGACTCGTCAGCCACGCGCGCGGCGTCGATGACGAATGTGACGGCTGTGGGCAGTCCCTCGGGAGGGATAACGACATAGGTGCGCCAGGGGCAGAAGGCGTCGAGTATCCATGACATGGTGCGCAGGCGCGAGCCCAGGTAAACGTCGATGCCCAGTTTGGCCATTTCCTTCTGGACGGCCTTGACTCTCCTGGAATTATCTATGAAATAAGGATCATCCTTGGCCAGTTTCTTTTGCGGCATTTCTCAGTCCTCCAGCTTTTAATACTCCGTTGGAACGGTGGCGATGACCTCGTTCAGCCGGTCGACGGTGGGAGACAGGGTCAGCGCCTTGACCAGGTTACCTTTGAGCAGCATCTTGCCGGACATGAGCGCGGCGCGCGCCTTGAGCTCCGCCCGCGAGATTTTAGCGAAGACTTCATAATCGGACGTGATGGAAAACTCGGCCTGGGGCAGTTTGCCTTCCACGATGGAGACTGTTTCAACTACCCCCTTCACCAGCTTGTAATAAACGGCCCTGGTCTTGCCGTCCGGGCACTTGTTATAGATGGTAATCATCGATGATGTGATGTTCTTCATTTTCTCGGGTGTAAGGGTTTTCTTGCATCTCCTCGCGACCTCATCCGCCCACTCCTTGCTCAGGTACTTGAATTTCTTTTCAGGCATTTAGGACCTCCTATATATTATTGCTGCTTTAAAAAGTCCAGTATCAGGCTGTTGACCTGGTCGGGCACTTCCACCTGGGGATCGTGTCCGACACCGTCAAGCTGCTTGAATTCAACTCTGGGCAGCGCCTTCTGCATGGCCTGCACCATCTCAGGCGAGATGTCGCTGTCAGCCGTGCCCCAGATCAGCAATATCCTGTGGTTCTGCTGCCCGACCTTTTGGTAGTCGTCCGTGTAGTCAGCCCATGCATCGCTGCGGACTGCGGCCAGCGACGCCTTCTCGAAGCCCTTGAACCGGGTCTGGTCCTGGAACTGCCTGGCATACTCCGCAGCTTTGGGCGATTTCTGCATGAGCTGGGCAGCGCGTTCCGACATGACCTTGACTGCTATCAGCCGTGTGAGGAACTCTCCCAGCAAGGGTATCCTCATCAATTTGAAGTTAGTATCGTTTTTGAGCGAGTTGATCATCGGTGCAATCAGCACCAGGTCCTTGACCCGGTCGGTGTAGCTGGCTGTGAAGTCCACCGCCATGGCTCCGCCCATGGAGACGCCCACCAGGTCCACCGGCTGCTTTATCTTGAGCGCGTCCAGCAGGTCCAGGAGCTGTTTGCGATAAAACGCCTGGCTGTAGTCGCCATCCGGCCTGTCCGAGTAACCCCTCCCATACATGTCGTAGCGAAGTACCCGGTAGCCGGACCTGGCAAGTGCCTCAACCTGCGCGTCCCACATGTACATAGGTATGGTGGCGCCGTGTATTAATACGACAACCTGACCATCCTCGGGCCCTGTCAACTCGTAGTGTGTTACCCCTTCAGGGAGCTTGACGTATGAGCCGCCCGCCTGAGCGCGGGCCGCATCGTCGAGATCCTTTGTCTCGACATTTGCCGTGGCGTAAAGCGAAAGAGGTGTGATTATAATGAGAAGGATGACGACGCAGATGATGATTGCAGTCCACCAGCCGCGATGGCTTTTAGCAGATGACATGGATACACCTCCCCTGATTCGCTTGCGCTTAGTTTATATTCGTTTCAACTGTACGTCAAGATATCAAAACGTGAGTCATTGCGAGTAATGTAGGGGCGTACCTTCAGGTGCGCCCGCATCAAACCTGTCATTGCGAGCATTTTTTTCCACTTCGTCATTGCGAGGCCGAAGGCCGTGGCAATCTTGTGTTCCCGCGATCACGCACAGGATTGCTTCGTCGCTTCGCTTCTCGCAATGACAATTATTATTACTTGACGAATTTCAGCAGCCTATCCAGGCTGTCGGTGATCTCGAAATCGCTGCCGAATTCCAGTTCGAGGCTTTTATCCAGCGTCATGTTCTCGTTGGCGTTGTAGAGTTTCTTGTAGGCTGCGATGGACTGGGCGCTGTTGCCCATAATCTTGTTCGCCATAGTCTGCAATGCTTCTTCCAGCTTATCTCCCGGCACCGCCAGGTTTATCAGCCCGATACGCTCGGCCTCCTTAGCGGTGACGGCCTCGGCTGTGAAAGACATCTCCTTGGCCTTGAGATAGCCGATTCTGCGAGGCAAACGCGCGCTCATGCCCCAGGTGGGCCGCAGTCCCCACTTGGCATGCGTATCGCCGATCTTGGCGTCCTCTGAGGCTATTATTATATCGCAGGCGAGCATGATCTCAAGCGCGCCTGTGAAGCAGAAGCCGTTGACCAGATTGATAACCGCCTTGGGAACTGATCGTATGGCATCTATTAACTCTCTGGCAGGTACATCGAGGAAGTCGCCCACTTTGCCGTTGACCAGCTTGGCATCGCCCATGCCTTTGAGGTCGACACCGGCGCAGAAGGCCCGGCCGGCGCCGGTCAGGACTATGACCTTCACCTCAGGATCGTCGCCCGCTGTGAGTACAGCCGCTTTTATCTCTTTAAGCATGGCGAGAGTAAGCGCGTTCATGACCTGCGGACGGTTGAAGGTGATCCTGCCTATGCCTGCGCTGACATGGTATGTAATGGACTCATATGCCATGATATTCCTCCTCGATTAAGGGTGACCTCTACCACCGTATGCGGCGATAGTAATATAGCACATTATTCAAGGCTTTGACACCGGGCGAAGCGCAGTAAGATAATAAGTCCCACAGCCGTTTTGTCGGCGATACATGCTGAGATCCCGGTTCACTGATAAACACAGGAGGCATCCGATGACCCGTTTCGCTACGCCAGACTTGAAATACCTTTTTAAGCCTCGTTCGGTGGCCATTGTGGGGGCCTCGAAGGACGAATGGAAATCCGGCGGCATGTTTATCAACAGCATGCTCAAAGACAGCTATGCCGGCACCATTTATCCCATCAACCGCAGGGAAAGCGATATCATGGGCCTGAAGTGCTTTCCGGATCTTTCCTCCATACGCGGAGAGGTCGACCTGGCGGTGCTGGCCATACCGGCCCGCTCCATACCTGAGGCTATGGAGGACTGCGCCCGCAAGCGAGTGAAGTTTGCCGTAGTGCATGCGGTGGGCTTCAGCGAGATGGGAGATGAGGGAAGGGAGGCGGAAAAGAGGATGGTGGCTATCGCCCGCAAGGGTGGCGTGAGGGTTATCGGGCCCAACTGCATGGGCGTCTTTACATCGCGGGGACGCGTGAATACGGTTGTCCCCTATGCCAGGATGCCGCTCGATCCCGGCGGTGTGGGCTTCGTGGGCCAGAGCGGCTGGGTGGCCGAGATTATGCTTCGCCTGGGCAGCGCAAGGGGTTTGCGCTTCAGCGGTATCATCAGCATCGGCAACCAGAGCGACCTGACACTGGAAGATTTAATAGCGTACTGGGGGAACGATCCTGACACGAAGGTTATCACCGCATATGTCGAAGGGCTGAAAAATCCACAGCGCTTTTTAAAGCTGGCACAGGACATCTGCCCGCATAAGCCCATCATCGTCTGGAAGGGCGGCAGTTCGGAAGCGGGCGCCAGGTCGGCTGCTTCTCACACAGGATCGCTGGCCGGCAGCTACCAGGTTTTCCAGGCCATGTGCGCTCAGACGGGGATTGTACCTGCCTACGGTATGGAGCACCTCATCGACCTGGCCGTGGCTTTCAGCTGTCCCGTTCTGCCGCCGGGCAGGGATATCGGATTGTTGATCGAGGCCGGCGGAGGGGCAGTGGCTTCGTCGGACGCCTGCACCCGGGAGGGGCTTAACATCAGGCCGTTTCCCGCGGATATTCAGAATAAACTGGCCGAGTACCTCAAGGACAAGGTGCCGCCGTCCAAAAACCGCAAGAATCCTGTGGACCTCGTCTGGGCGCCCATCGGGGGCGCGGCGAAGGTATACGTCGATTGCCTGGAGATGATCATGCCGCATGTGGACAGCTGCCTGGTAATCACCTATGTGTTCCTTCAGGACGCCTGGTTCCGCCAGAAGCTGGTGGAGCTGCGCGACCGTCTGAAGAAACCCATTGTGCTGATACCCGCCAATCCGCCCGACCAGCTGGATGGCTTGATACTGGCGGCCATGGACGGCATACCCACCTACGTCATGCCCGACAACGCCATCAGGTGCATCGGGTCCATGGTGCGCAGGGCGGAGCGCATGAAACAGCTATAATGTAATGCCTTGAGAACGGCAGCAGGAGGGCGAGAGATGAAAGAGATAACCAAAAGCGGGCCTTTGCTGGACGGGCAGGGAAACCTGGTCGATTACGGGTGGGCGCGGCAGCCGCTGCTGGATGCCAATTTAGAAAATGTTAATATCTACGCGCTTAAGTTTCTACAGCCGCTGCGCATCAAGCGCTGGCAGTACTTCGGCATTACCACGCCCACGCATTTTTTTTCGTTCACACTCAGCCATGTCGGCTACCTGGGTCCCGTCTTCGCCTACGTGCTCGATTTCAACACCGGGTGTTACCAGGAGCAGACGCTGAATATCCCCCTGGGCCGCGGGATCGTCCTGCCGCGCAACAGCACTTCAGGCGATTGCCGCTACGAAAAAGGCGGCATGTACGTGCGTTTTTACATACCGGATGATAACCGGCGCAGGCTGGAGATCAACTGGCCCGGTTTCGGCGGGTCAGGGTTGAAGGCTGATGTGGAGCTATTGCTCAGGGAAGGGCATGAATCTGTAGTTAATATATTTCCCTATGAAAACAGGCGTTTCTACTACACGCGCAAGGTCAACTGCATGCCTGCGAAAGGCGCCATCGAGTATGGGTGGGCCGAAACAGCAGAGGGCGGTGATAAAAAACTGAAGTTATATCACATCAGCCCCGATGAATGTCTGGGGACGCTGGACTGGGGTGCGGGAGTGTGGCCGTATCGATCATTCTGGATCTGGGCCAGTTTCTCCCGGTTCCTGCCGGATGGACGCAGCATCGGGATAAATGCCGGTGGCGGCATCGGCAACGATGCCGAGCTGAGCGATAACGCAATCATACTGGAGGGGAAAGTACACAAATTGGGCAACGTGGACTACAAGTACGACAATACTAATTTTAAGAAGCCCTGGCTGATGACCTCGTCGGACGGGCGGCTTGAGCTTGAATTCAAACCTTTCTTCGAGCGGGTGGCCAGGACCGATGTTGGTCTATTGGCCAGCGAGGTCCATCAGATGTTCGGCCGCTACAGCGGGACGCTTGTCACCGACACTGGAGAGAGAATAGGGATTAATAACCTTATCGGCTGGGCGGAGGAGCACCACGCCCGCTGGTGAATGATCACACTATTCACGAAGATTCAACCGGGCTAAACCAGAATCGGTCGTTATTGAAGAGATCCAGGCAGGCGTCCACTGCAGCTTCGTCGTATAGCTTGCCCCTGTTGATGCTTATCTCTTCAAGGGCTTTGTCAATGCCCATGGAAGCTCGGTATGGCCTGTGTGACGACATCGCCTCCACCACATCTGCAACGATCAGTATTTTAGCTTCAGGAAGTATATCGGCGCCCTTCAGGGCGCGGGGATAGCCTGAGCCGTCCATCCTCTCGTGGTGCTGAAATACGATCTCCGCGATGGGGCCGGCGAAATCTATCCCCATCAATATCTCGTAACTGCCGCGGACATGCGTCTGGATTATCTCGTATTCCAGAGGGTTCAGCTTGCCGGGTTTGCTGAGTATATCTGAAGGCACATAGATCTTGCCGATGTCGTGGATGGTTGCTGCCGTATTGAGGATAGCGATCTGTTCGTCCGGCATATTCATTTTACTGGCTATGGCGCTTGCCAGTTGGGCCACGCGTATCTGGTGGCCCGCTGTAAAGGGGTCTTTCATCTCGACCATCTTGGATATGGCTATTACGGTATCGCGCAAGGTCTTTTCCAGCGCCGCCAGCGTTTGTTCCAACTTTTTCTTGGCCTCCCTGCGTTCTGTGATGTCTCTTGTCTCACCAAGGATGGAAACCGGTTTGCCATTCGCATCCCGTATTAGATTAAACTTGTTTTCCGCCCACAGAGTTGTGCCGTCCTTGCGGTAATACTCAAGCTCCAGCGTCACGATGGGATTGTAGCTCGGGTCGGCCTCTATCCTGGGTAGCTCGGCAAACAATGCTTCAGCTGCTAGATTGAGCGAATCCGGCACGAGGTACTTCTCCAGTGGCATTTCTATAAGCTCCTGTTGCGTGAAGCCCAGGAGCTTTTCCGAGGAGGGGCTGGTATACGTGGTCTTTAAATTCATATCTAAGAGCCAAACGGTGTCAGTAGTGTGTTCCGCCAGCAGACGGTATTGCTCCTCGCTCTCACGAATTGCCTCCTCCGCACGCTTGCGCTCTGTAACATCACGGGCGACTCCACGAAAGCCGATTATCTTGCCAGCCTCGTCTCGCATGGGCAGGGCTGAATTCTCGGTGAATAATCGCGATCCGTCCTTTCTAATTCGAGATACAGAAAATCCAGTGTTCGGTTTCCCCGTCAGGTAGACCTGATTGAATATCTCGTATATGTGCCTCATATCCTCTTTGGATGTGTAAACCCGATAGTTCATCCCTTTTAGCTCTTCTACGGAATAACCCAGCTGATGACAAGTTGCTTCATTGAAGAAGGTCAGGTTTCCGTCAAGGTCCACTTCATAATAGGCCTCTTCAATTTGCTCCAGGACAGTGCTGTATTTTGCTTCCGATTGACGTAGAGCCTCCTCTGCCTGCTTGCGTCTGGTGATGTCTTGCAGGATGGCGTTAAAACCAACTGATTTGCCATCCAGGATAATCGGTGTGGGATTAGTATACAGCCAGGTGATGTTTCCATCTTTGTGGATTATTCTGAACTCGAAGTCAGACCCGGCCGTTTCACCATCTGTCATATTTGAGAGCATTTTCACCAGGGCCGGTGTATCATCCGGATGTATGAGGTTATTTAACGGTTGGCCGATAATATCAGCCACAGTTAGGCCGGCCCACAGGCAGACCGTAGCATTGGTAAATATGAAATTGCCTTTGAGGTCAAAAGAGGCGATACCGGCTCCGGATGTTTCCACAAGGCTGCGATACTTTTCTCCGCTCACGTGCAGCGCCGCTTCGGCCAGCTTGCGATTGGTGATATCCCTGGCCTCACCCAGGATGGACACCGGCTGACCATTTTCATCCCTGATTATGGAGAACTTATTCTCCGACCACAGGGTGCTACCATCCTTGCGGTAGATCTCAAGCTCCAACGTGAGGATGGGATTATATTCCGGGTCAGCAGCTACCAGGGGCATCTCTTTGAGAAACATTTCGGCTGCCAGCTGAAGTGATTCAGGCGTTAGGCGTTTTTCAAAAGGAAGCGCGGCCAGTTCCTCGTGAGTGAATCCGGTGAGCCTTTCTGCGGAAGGGCTCTGGTATGTAGGAGTGAGGTTCATATCCATCAGCCATACGAAGTCGGTGGTATGTTCCGCTAGCAGGCGGTACTGCTCTTCGCTCGCCTGCAGTGCGCTCAGCAGACCATTTTTCTCAGTCAACGAGCGTGCCAGGGCGATATTGCTGTGGCTGAGAGTTGAGATCATGTGAGCAAATTTAGAGTAGAAGCTCATTGAGGTGTCGATAGTCTCTCTGCTAAATCGGGGCACACGCTCGAGCGCTGCGAGATACTCAGCCTCGTTAAACCCGTGTCGACGCGCCTGTGAGCGGAACAGCTCGTAATCCACAGTTTCATCGTCAAATAGAAACTGTCCCAGGAACAGGTTGCCGATATGTTTTCCTCCCACGGTTATGGGTGTCACCAGGTCCCACATATTGTTTTTGCATTTGTACATTTTAAATGTGCCCGGCGCTACCCCTTGGGAGAGCTGAGTATCGCTCTCGATACAGTTCTCACATAACTCAATGTTGGCCCTGTGAAATTGTGTGCATATATCTCGCCAGCCCGTAGAGACGAGGATATTGCCTTTTACGTCGAGTATCCAGGCCGATATATTGGTGAGTTTATGAAAATCATCCATGATCGACTGAATGGCCTGGATATCAAGGATGTCCCCCAGTTCCAGTTTTCCGATATCCCCCTGAGGCGAAAGAATTGCGTCAAGCTTCATCTTGACATGTTTTTCGCTCTCCAGTAGTGCTTCCTCTGCACGTTTGCGCTCTGTGATATCCTGGGCGAATCCTACCAGTCCGACGGTGCGGCCGCTATCGTCGATAATTGGCACTTTATCCGTGCGCACCCATCTAATACCGCTGGCGGATTCATAAGGCTCTTCGATATTCAGTTTGGGACGCCCTGTCCTGAGAACTTCCTGAT
Organism: Dehalococcoidia bacterium; assembly: GCA_041653995.1. NCBI lineage: Bacteria > Bacillati > Chloroflexota > Dehalococcoidia > Dehalococcoidia bacterium. The sequence continues at coordinate 96,708 of JBAZEK010000003.1, read as the reverse complement.
CGTCGTCAGTCATGGCCTGAGCTACAGGCGCCGAATATACGTCAAAGACTGTTTTCCCCAGTATTTCACCTTCAGACAAATTTAGAGCTTCGGAAAACGTTTTGTTTACGCGGATCATTCTCCCTGCCAGATCTTTATAAAAAATTATTATCGGCGCAGAATCGATAATATGCTTGAATTCACGGCGTTGTTTTTCCAGATCATTCTCGAGTCTCTTGCGTGAGCTGATGTCCCCGTAAGTGATCGCCACGCCGAAGTTTTCCAGAGGAATAGGTTCGGCGGTTACGTTGATCCAGGTGATCTCATCACCGTTTTTAACGATCCCCATTTCCACATTTTCGATGCGGCGGTTTTCGCGCAAAGCGCGGACACTGGCGTATTCTTCGGGCGGCATGGGTGTGCCGTCGGGACGAACGATCTTCCATTCCGGTCCGTCATATTTGAGCTGATCATGCTCATCGCGTGACATGCCCAGCAGGCGCTCGGATTCTTTGTTGGCTTCTATAAGGTTGCCACGGTCATCCGTGATGCTGATGCCCAGGGGGAATGATTCGAAGAGGATCCGGTATTTTTCCAGCGCGATATGCGTTTGTTCCTCAACCTTCTTCTCACGTTTCGCCCGCCCAACGCCCTTTTTCAATGCCGGCTTTGTTTTGCTTTTGCCGGCCTCTTTTTTCCCAGCCCTGCCTGCCATACTTCATATCCTTTACTCGAGGAATGGATATATGAGATTTATCGACCGGATGATTTAATAATATCATGAATAATTGGATTACATAAATAGCCATAAACCTTATATACCGGGTACTCCGGTTTTAGGGGTTCAAAGCGGTTTTTCCTGGCAGATAGAGGTGTAAAAATATGGAAATATTAAATGGATTAGAACTTAAATTTGTTGTTTCTGAAGAGCTCCAGGCAGGCATTCACCACATCGGCATCATACAGTCTGCCCTTGTTCTCTGATATCTCTTCAAGCGCCCTGGATATGCCCGGTGCCGACCGGTATGGACGGTGCGAAGCCATGGCTTCAACCACATCCGCAACTGCCAGTATTTTTGCTTCCAAAATTACTTCATGATCCTCTATCCCGCCGGGATAACCCGAGCCATCCAGCCTTTCATGGTGCTGCAGAATCGCGTTTGCTACGGAACAGGGGAAGTCCATACCTTTGACAATATCGTAGCCGCTCAGAGAGTGTGTTTTTATCAGATTAAATTCGATATTCGACAGCCTCCCCGGTTTGCTGAGAATATCGGACGGCACATACATTTTCCCTATATCATGAATTAATGCCGCAGTCCTGATTTGATCGATTCGAGAATCATCCAGCTTCATTTCCCCGGCTATGGCGGTCGCCAGGTCGGCCACTCTCTGCTGATGACCTGCAGTGTAGGGGTCTCTCAGTTCCACGATCTTAACTATGGTGTTGATAGCATCATTCAAAGTTTTCTTCACGGATTGGTAGCTTTTAGCCAATTTGTCTTCCGCACGCTTACGCTCCGTGATATCACGAACAAAACAGGTAGCGCCAATGATGAATCCATCTTTCTGACGGACGGTATTCCAATCGAGCTCGTAGAAAATATCCTTATCCGTCTGATACTGTTCTTCCATAAAATGGACCCCGGTCAGTGCACGATCTATGCTTTGCTTCGCTGACTCGCGCAACTCAGGGATAGTCATACATTCCAACAGGTTCATGCCAATCTCAATATCAACATTCCAGACGCTACGCATTTCATTTTGGTGTTTCATGTTAAATGCCGTATAACAATATTTTCTATCGACGGAGAAGATTATGATATCCTCTGGGCTGTTTACGACAGCAGATAATAATGAATTCTGGATACTCAGTTCTTCCTCTGCATGTTTGCGCTCGGTGATGTCATCCAGGAAATTCAGGGTTGCCGGTTTGCCCTCCCAGGTTATTACGACCGTATTCAGTTCCACCCATTTAATGGCGACGTTTTTATTGATAATGCGGAATTCATACCGGCCTGGAAGCGCTGCCCCCTTTAAGCGCCTTATATGCCGGTCGATCACCAGTTGCCTGTCATCCGGATGAATGAACTCAGTAAACGGTCTTTCTAATATCTCCGCAGAGGGATGGCCGATCATTCTGGACGTCTGAGGATTTAGAAATATTACATTGCCCGCCTCTGCAACAAAGATAGCTTCGCCGGCGTTATCAAAAAGGTAGCGGTATTTTTCTTCGCTCTCCCGATGCGCTTTCTCCGCCAGCCGGCGCTCAGTAATATCTCTGGCCACACCCAAGATAGATTCCGGTTTGCCGCGCTTATCCCTGATTACGCTGAACTTGCTTTCCGCCCAAAATGCTGTGCCGTCTTTTTTATAATATTCCAGATCAAGAGTCAGGACGGGATTGTAATTGGGATCGGCCTGCACCCTGGGCATCTCCTCTAAAAATGCCTCAGCCACAATTTTGAGCGACTCCGAAGTGAAGTATTGCTCCAGTGACATCTCCGTTATCTCCTGCAACGTGAAGCCGCTTTGTTTTGCAGATGAAGGACTGCAGTAAGTAAGCTTGAGGTCCATATCCAGAAGCCATATGCCATCAACCGTATTGTTTGCCAGCAATCGATAGAGAGACTCGTTCTCCTTTAGCGCCGCTTCAGTCTGTTTGCGTTTGATGGCCAGTGCTGCCATATGAAGGAAAGTCTTCAACGCGTCGTCCGGCACAACCGGCGTATTTGCCGGCATATATGCCACACATGATCCCTGTATTTCTGATCCATAGCATATTGCAAGTGCAACTATCTGATCACAACCGATAGCCTCCATGACGATGTCAGAGATGTCTCGGGATATTGTTCCCATCGAAAGTTCGACCAGGTCTTTTGGCCTTCTTATTAACTGGCTGTGCATTTGTTCACGCATATCCCGGCTGAAAGGCATCTGCATCTCGAAAAGCTCCTGGCCGAAGAAAGTATCGATTTTCTGTTGGAAAGCAGGATCGGCGGATAGAGAAACGGCTTGTAATGTATGCGCTTCCTGATGATAAACTGAGAAAGTTGCAGCAATTGAACCGGTTAAGCGACGGAAGCCCTCTGCAATACGCTTGTACAAATCTTTTATGTCGGAAGACTTAACAAAAGAAGTGGAAATATCGTTGAGCCGTTCATAGTAATCAGCCAGATGCCGGTATTTTTGCTCTCGCTCACGGAACTCTTCTTTCTGCCGCTTGAGCTCGGCCAGGCGAATCTTCAACGCTTGTACGAGTTTATCCGGGTTCTGCTTTTTTTGAGAAGCGGTTATGCTGACTTTGCGGATGAATTTCTTGTTTGCTTTGGGCTGTACATTTACAGATGATGATACAGCATTCCCCGCCGCAGCGCCGTTTTTCTCAGCCGGCTTAACAGCGCTTTTCCCAACCCCTGGATAGCCAGCCCTGCCGGCCATATACCTTATTCTCCTACCACGGCTATGTCAGTAATGGGTTAGTCAAGCCTGTGATAACTTAAGCATACCACGTATAATTAAATTAACATAACGTAGCCGGTCTTACCGGTTCCGGCACAGCATGTGCTGCACAGTTCAGTCCCGCTTGAACTTGCCCGATACAGCTATGATATTCAGTACCAGACCGAAGAGATTGATGCCCACAGCCAGCGTCCATGATAGGATCGAGCTGTAAAGTTGCGGCTGGATAAAGATGTTGATGATGTGAGTGACCACGCCCCCGTATCCTATAACGATGATAGCCACTCCCATTAATATCCTGTAAAGCGTGAGCTTGCGCAGGTAGCCCGGAATAAGGAAAAGCGCATAGGTTATCATCGATATCGTGCCCATGACCGGCTGTGTGGGCGCCAGCCCGGGTTGTCCCTGCGATATAAGAAATAGACTGACGCCGTTATACAGGATTCCCAGTATGAAGTAAATGACCTGCAGCAGCAGCAGCGTTGTCAGTTTCATGTTTCTTTCTCCATGCTTATTTAGCGATGAGGGTTTCCTGTTGGACTTTGGCCATATCGGCAGGATAGGTGCGCGCAGCCAGCCAGAGCAGCACCGCTGCGATAAGGCCCGCGATGGTGGTGCTTAGCATGGCCATCATGAGACCCTGGGCGTCTCCTCCCAGCGCGTCGGAGATGGCTCCCACCACGGAGGGGCCCCAGGCGCCGCCGAACATGTAGGCGGCGAACACGGCCATCCCCATGGAGAGGCCCTTATGGGCCGCAGGCACTACGTCCTGCGAGACTGCGTTGAGCGCCGGCGATCCGATCACTGAGAGGAACCCATAGACGAAGCCCAATGCTATGCCGATAGGGCCGAATTTGAGTATCACCATGATCACCAGCACTATGGCGGCCAGTACGGAGGCCAGTGCGGGGAGGTAGAGCCGGCCCTTGCCGGTCTTCTTCTGCCAGTGGTCGGCCAACCAGCCGCCGAACGGGGCTGCGATGATGGCCGTCAGTGCCCATCCACCCACAATCATGCCGGCCGTCGCTTCTGATATATTCATCAGGCGCATCATCAGAGCCGGCGCCCAGACCAGTACGGATACCGTCATAAAGCACATGATGCCGTAGCCGAAGAAATACAGGACCAGGCTGCGTATGCGGAACAGCGATGCGATAGACTTGCCGAAATTACTCTTTGTACCCGTCGCGTCCGAATGAGCCGGGGTTTTATAATCCTTCATGAAAAAGGCCATGATGCCCAGGATGATGCCGGGTATGGCGAAGATATAGAAAGCCCAGCGCCAGCCCATGGCGGCCGAGATAGCGCCACCCGCGATAACCCCGATGGCGGCGCCCAGCGGGATGCCGATATTGAAGATGCCCAGCATGCGGGCGCGCTTTTCCGGGGGGTAGGCTGCGCTGACCATGGCCACACCGCCTGCGGTGAAGCCGGACTCGCCAACGCCCACCAGGCTGCGCGGTATTATCAACGACGTGAAGCTTTTAGCGGAGCCGGTCAGGAAGGTGAACAGGCTCCAGAGTAGGGCCATGATACCGATCGTCTTATTGCGGCTCCAGCGGTCGACCAGGTACGCCACAGGGAAGGAGAAGAGCGCCATGCCCAGTATGAACAGGGTCTGCGCCAGTCCGCACTGGGTATCGGTCAGGCCCAGCTCGACCTTCATGGGCTGCAGCACCACGGAGAAAACCTGCCGGTCGATGTAGTTGATGACGTACAGCAATGTGCAGATTACCAGAATGTACATGGCGCTGCCGCCGCCCGTTTTATATTCCCGGGGTTGCGTGTTAACCGGTTCTTTCATATTCATAACCCCCTTATTTCTTAAAGAGTAGCTCTTCCAGTTGATCGGGCGCATGGGTCAATTTCAGGTTGCCGTTCTCGGTGATCAGCACGGTATCGGAGTGGCGGTAGCCGCCCTTGCCCTGGAAATAGATGCCCGGCTCGATGCTGACGATCATGCCCGGCGCCAGCTTGCGCTTATCGCCCAGCGCCAGGAAGGGATCCTCATGTCCTGTGATGCCGAAGCCGTGTCCCGTGCGGTGTATGATGTTCTTCTCGTATCCGGCGTCGATAAAGACCTGACGTACCTGTTTATCTATCTCCTCCAGCACGGTGCCCGGCTGTGCCAGCTTGTAGGCCAGCGCGCGCCCCTTCATCATAATATCGAACAGCTTCTTAGCGTGATCCGGAACATACTCCAGGAACAGCGTGCGCTCTATTTCCACGCCGTAGCCGTCCACGGTAGCACCGACGATCGAGCAGGAGGGCCCTCCCTCCTCCATGGTCATAAATGCGGTCGGTATGATATGGGGGTCGTGCGAGATGGAGGGCGGCCAGACAGCGCCCTGGAACTTGCTGGCGATCAGGTTGATGTCTGCCACCTCGAAGAGTGCCTTGGCCATCATAGCCTGCACTATCCCGCTGTAGATGGTGATGAGGGGTACTCCCACCCTGGTAAGCTCCAACACCTTTTTCATACCCTCGTCCACCACCTGGCAAGCGTGCACATGGCGTCCGATCTCGTACTCGCTCTTGATGACACGGATATCCTCAATGATATTGGTTATCACTGTAGTTCCGCGGGTTTCCTTGAGGATACCTGCGGGCATGGCTGACTCGATGCCGACGCGGTCGTCGTCTTTGAGGAGCGGCCTGTAAACGTCGAACCAGTTCTGCCCCTCAGGCGCCGGGAACTCGTAGTAAATGACATAATCCAGGTCGCAGCGAGCCCTGGCCTTAACATGCGTCGATTCCAGCAGCGGGCATACCATTTTCATCGGCCCCTTTTTACCAATCACCAGTATGAACGGCCGCTCGTGCACAAGATTGGCGAAATTGGTCAGGTAATAGACGTTGATAGGGGAGAAAGAGACATAGTAGTCCAGTTTTTGCTTCTCCATCTGCTCGCGAACCTTTTCAAGGCGCGCGTCCAGCTCCTCTTTACTCGGTTTGGCGGTGATAGGCTCAATCTTCACGGTCTGCCTCCTTTAAACGGGAATTTCCCGCTATTATACCGCAGTATGCGGGGATATTAAATGAGTTGATATGAAGGTCGGAAAATGGGTGGGAATCTGAGTGCGGTCATTTCGGTTTACAGAGGGAAGGTCATCGGATATAGTATGTATTGTATTTGGACTAAGCAATAATGGATGAAAATATAGCCGATCCCATCAATCCCCAAATGTTAGTTGACCTGGTATCTATAAAAATGCCTTTTGGAAAATACAAAGACTATATCCTTTGTGATCTGCCTGAACCTTATCTGGTCTGGTTTCATCAGAAAGGTTTCCCTCCGGGAAAAATTGGTACGCTACTATCGGCTCTTTATGAAATCAAACTTAACGGATTGGGATATCTCCTGAAGCCGATCAGAAAATATTCACAGTGAAGAAGAATAATATGAGATAGAATTACAATATGAGCGTTACAAAGCGTGAAAATATAAAAGTTGGCCTTCGGGTCTCAATAGTAATGAAGGCAGATCAACGGTCTGGAAAACCGACTGAAGGGATAGTTAAGGATATTTTGACAAATACATCATTTCATTCCCATGGCATCAAGGTCCGGCTGGAAAGCGGCCAGGTCGGCCGAGTTATTGAGATAATAAATTAGGGACTTCCTCCCTTCCCCAAAGTATGACGGTACAATACTGGCTTAAATGTTGTTATAATTCGTGATAGAGTCAGCCCGGTCGGTTGAAAGGCCAATATGCGTACAGTGAAAGAAACATCCGCAATCATGCGACGTGTCCATTCCAAGGATACGGAGCCCGACATGCTATTCCGCAAAGCTCTGTGGGCACACGGTTTTAGATACAAATTATACGATCCAGCATTGCCTGGTAAACCTGATCTGGTATTGCCTTCCCGGAAAGTAATTGTTTTTGTTGATGGAGATTTTTGGCATGGTCATCAATGGCGGATACGCGGACTTTCGTCGCTAGACGCGCAATTCACAAATGTAAAGGATAAAAAGTATTGGATCAATAAAATTAGTCGTAATATGGATCGTGATTGTCGAAATGTGACAAAATTGCTGTCTGATGGTTGGACGGTTGTGCGTTTCTGGGAATCCGAGATTAAGAGTAACTTGGAGAAATGTATTAGTCTGACTTTGGATGCGATCAACAACGGCCATACGGATCACTCCAATTCGATGGTCACCAATAAGACATTTGCCGAGTTTTTTGCGGGGATCGGCCTGATGCGCATGGGATTGGAAAAACATGGCTGGTCGATTCGCTTTGCGAACGACATAGATCCCCTAAAACATGAGATGTATGAAGACAATTTTGATAAGTCAAGTGATATTTTTGTACTTGGGGACATCCACGCAATTTCAGGAGACGCGGTTCCATCGGTTACCCTTGCGACTGCTTCCTTCCCATGTAATGACTTGTCGCTAGCTGGATCGAGATCTGGGCTGCGTGGCAAGCAATCTTCCGCCTTCTGGGGATTCGTGAAGATATTGGAGGAAATGGGGAAGAGGCGCCCTCCAATTGTGTTGATTGAGAATGTGGTTGGATTTCTGAATTCAAATCATGGGAAGGATCTTGAAGACGCATTAACGGCGCTAAATAACTTGGGCTATCAGGTTGATGCCCTAATACTGGATGCAGCGAAGTTTGTTCCACAGAGCAGGCAAAGACTATTCATTATTGGTGTTCGAGGATGTGGGGATAGTATTGAACCTCTTAATATAAATGAAAGCTACCAGTTCTATGAGAGCAACGTGAGGCCAAAAGCGCTTGCAGATTTCGTTTTGCTTCATCCACAAATAACATGGCGTTTACGTAAGTTGCCAAACCAACCATCAAGGAAGATCAGTTTTGAGGACATTATAGAAAATTTGGACGACGGATCGAAAGAGTGGTGGAGTACCAGTCGTGTCGATTATCTCTTGAATCAGATGAGCGCAAAACATCGAAAAGTGGTTGAGCAAATGATGAATAATTCCTATTATTCATATGGGACAATATTTAGACGTGTTAGAAAAGGCAAGTCAATGGCGGAATTGCGGTCTGATGGATTAGCAGGTTGTTTACGTACCCCGAGGGGTGGGAGTGGGCGACAAATACTACTCAAAGCCGGAGATGGCAAGTGTTTTGCTAGGTTGCTTAACCCTAGAGAATGTGCGCGTTTAATGGGGGCAGATGACTATGAGGTTGCTGTACCATTGAACCAAGCTCTGTTTGGCTTTGGTGATGCGGTCTGCATACCCGTGATAGAATGGTTAGCGAACTACTATCTGAATCCCCTTGTGAATGAGCTTAGCAGGGGAGTTATATTGAAGCCGCAGGTTGAGGTTTATAATGGAATCAGATGTAATTGATCGAGCGCTACGCATATTCGACATATGGTTTTTTCAATTGAAGGTACATAAAGTATCCGAAGGACCTGCCAGGGGAACAATAGCAGCGGCTTTACTCATACTTGATAAATTGCAGGACGAGTTCAATTTGGATTTAGATTCATATAGAACTAAAAAAGGTCAATCTCAGATTGCGGGGCTTAGTGCGTCTGCTATAGCTGGCATTTTGAAAAAATTCGGTGAAACCCGGCCTTTTCTAAGGGAGGGTGGTCGAACGAATAGAGGTGGCGCCGGAGACATGGGACTTATGTTGCAATCGATAGCTGAAATGAAACTGGATAGACTGTCAAAGCGTGAGCGTAATCTGGTACTGAAACGGCTTCAACAATTCTTGGTGGAAAGGATCAACGATTTTCATAATCGCCAGGTACTCAAAGTACTATATGATCCTTCTTTCAGCACTTGGCAATTTATTCATAACCTATTGAAGGCGGCTAGCGACAGAGGTAAAGAAGGGCAAATTGCGCAATACTTGGTTGGTGCCAAGCTGAAGTTGAGATATCCCAGTATTGATGTTGAAAATTATTCTTCCAGCACCGCTGATGAACAGCTAAAGCGGAGGGGTGATTTCCTGATAAACGATACAATATTTCACATTACGGTCTCACCGATGCAAGCAGTCTATGATAAATGCAAGTCAAATGTTGATGACGGCTTTCGGGTATATCTGCTGGTTCCTGACCGTCTATTGGCGGCTGCTAAAGGCAACGCTGAGATGCTTTTACCAGGGAGGGTATTTGTGGAGTCAATCGAATCCTTCGTGGGCCAGAATGTTGAGGAACTATCCGCATTTTCAAGAAGCCAGCTTGTTGGTGAGTTTCGGCGACTACTTGAGATTTATAATCGCCGAGTCGATGATATTGAATCAGATAAATCTTTGCTAATAGCAATTCCTGCTAATATGCGAGACTGAACCGTTCACATTTCCCCTTTCTCTCTTTCCTTCTCTTTCCCGAACCCCTCTTCTTTCAGCCTGTCCATGATTCTGGCTGCGCGTGGGAATCCTATCCCAAGCTTTCTCTGCAGGTAGGAGGTGGAGAGCTCCTTGGATTCCAGCGCGAGCTTACGGGCGGCATCCAGCAACTCGTCCTCGGCTGATTTCTTGCCATCGGGGGTTGCCCTGGCCATCTCCTCGAATTTTACCGGCTGAGCCTCCTGTCGGCGCTGGTTGGCCCAGAAGGTGACAAGCCTCTCGATCTCACCGTCGCCGACCATGGTGCCCTGCAGGCGCTTGGGCTTGGAGACGTCCTGCGGCATATAAAGCATATCGCCCCTGCCCAGAAGCTTCTCAGCCCCGGCGGAATCGATGATGGTGCGGGAGTCCACCTGCGAGGTCAGCGCGAAGCTCATGCGCGTGGGGAAATTGGCTTTGATCAGTCCGGTCACAACGTCCACGGACGGCCTCTGCGTGGCAACGATCAAATGTATGCCGGTGGCGCGCGCAAGCTGCGCCAGGCGGCAGAGGGCGTGCTCGACCTCGTCGTATGCTGCCATCATCAGGTCGGCCAGCTCGTCGATTATGACAATGATGTAGGGCATGCATTCCGAGGGCTGCTTATTCTTATTGAAGTCTTCTATATTACGCGCCTTGGAGGCTGAGAAACGCTTGTAACGGATGTCCATCTCGGCGCTCAGCCAGCGCAAAGCCATCACGGCTTTCTCCGTGTCCACAACTACAGGCGATACCAGGTGCGGGATGTTGTTGTAATTGACCAGCTCGACGCGCTTGGGGTCCACCATCACGAAGCGCACGGCGTCAGGCGTGTTGTTCATCATCAGGCAGCAGATGATGGAATTGAGGCATACGCTTTTGCCGCTGCCTGTGGCGCCGGCGATCAGCAGGTGCGGCATTTTAGTCAGGTCGGCCACGATGGTCTCACCACCGGCGCCCTTGCCCAGCGCAATTGCCAGGTGCGATTTAGCCAGCATCTTCTGAAAGGCCGTGCTCTCCATCACGCCGCGCAGGCCGACTGAGCCGAAGGTTGTGTTGGGCACCTCGATGCCCACCATGGACTTGCCGGGCACGGGCGCCTCGATCCTGATGCTGGGCGCCGCCAGCGCCAGCGCCAGGTCGTTGGACAAAGAATTGATGCGCTCGACCTTGACGCGCGTGCGTCCGACCTCCTCCTGCCTGGAGGAGACGTTGCCGTCGCGGTCCTTCTCACGGACCTCCTTGAATTTTCGGTCCCAGCCGGGCTCGACGCCGAACTGCGTGACAGTGGGACCGCGGTTCACCTCGATCACCTTTGCCTCAACACCATAGCTGGCCAGCGCCTCCTCGATGGTCTCCCGGCGCTTCTCTATCTCGCTGTCGCTGATGACGGTCTCGGCTATCCTGTCAAGAATATTTATGTTGGGCAGCGACCAGCCGCCAACGATTATGCCGGAACGCAGCCTGTCCATCACAGCGGTATCGATAGGCGCGACCGGTTCTTCACCTTTCTCAATCAGCGCAGTTTGTTTTTCTTCCGTCGCTTTTACGGGCGGCAAAGCCTTTTTCTGCGAGTTGGAGTCTTTGACTGCTTCAGCTATCCCGCCGACTGCTCCCGCCGTTCCTTTTGCCGTGCGCTTGAAAAGTCCCAGCGTCCATTCGGGCGCCACCAGGAATACGCCCAGCAGAACCAGCGCTAAAATAATCAACATACCTATAACCGGAGAATCGGTAACAATAGCCTGCCCGATGAGGCCTCCCAGCGTAACCTGTGCCAGTATTCCGGAGCCGGATGGGCGAAGATAGGAAAGCAGGCCCCAGGCGGCCGTCATGAAGGCGGCCGCAGCAATGAAATAATTCCAGTTGCGCGCGAAGAACGAGGGGCGGCCGATGATAACCAGCAGCCCTATGACGGCTATTATCACGAAGATAACGCCCAGGCCCATCAGGCTTACGATATTAGCTCCGGCTGCATCGAGGGCGGAGGCGATCTCCGCGCCGAGCTCGCCCATGGCCTGTGTGATGAGCGCCCAGAGGGCCACTATCAGGCAGACGGCTATCACGAATATGATGGCGAGCAGCACGGGGGGAGAGAAAAGGAAGTGGAGAAACGCATTGCCTGAGCCTTTTCCGGATTTCTTCTGCGATGGTTTTTTACTGTTGGTACTACTGCTTTTCCTGGCGGGCATAGGTTTATTCTACTATACCTCGATAGCAGTTGTAATTATCATGGGGCGCCGTTTGGTCTTCTCGTAGAAGAATTTGCTCAAGGTCTCCTTGATACGCGTATGTATGGCGCTCTGCTCGGTATGGTGTCCCTTGCCCAGCGTACTGGCCACCAGCTCGCGCCCCTGGTTGATCACGGTGCCGTCATGCTCGGCATCCACGAAGCCGCGGGATACGATGTCCGGCGTGCCGACCAGGCAACCTTTATTCTTGTCCAGTGCCACTATAACCACCACGATGCCGTCGCGCGAAAGCAGCTTGCGGTCACGCAGTATCACCTGCGCGTGGCGCCCCAGCACCAGACCGTCCACGTAGACATTTCCATACGGTAGCTTGCCGGCTATGCGCGCCTTTTCGCCGTCGATCTCAAGCATATTCCCGTTATCCATGACGAAGATATTGCTCTCCTGTATACCAAGGCTTTTAGCCAGGCCGGCATGTATGACGAGGTGGCGGTACTCGCCGTGTATCGGCATGAAGAACCTGGGCTTGGCCAGTGTGAGCAGCATCTTGAGCTCCTCCTGGCTGCCGTGGCCGTGCACATGCACGTTGGAGCGCGAGCCGTATATAACGTTGGCGCCCTGGCGGAAGAGATTGTCGATGGTGCGGTTGATAAGCGACTCGTTGCCGGGAATGGGTGTGGCGGATATGACCACGGTATCGCCCTGATGTATACGTATCTCGGGATGGTCGCGGTTGGCGATGCGCACCAGCGCCGAGGTCGGTTCGCCCTGGCTGCCGGTGGTGAGCAGAATGGTCTGGCTGTGGCTGTACTTCTTAAGGTCATCTGCAGTACATAGTACTTGACCCGGGTCGTGCAGGTAGCCGAGTTCCAGGGCCATCTTGACTGTATCGCGCATGCTGCGCCCTACGATGAAGACATGGCGTTTGTGGTGGGTGGCGGCATCGATGACCATCTGGATGCGGGATATCAACGATGAGAAAGTGGCGATGATGACACGGCCGGGCGCATCGCCGATGATATGCTCCAGGGTCTGGCCGACGATTTTCTCTGAAGGAGTATAGCCGGGCAGTTCGCTGTAGGTGGAATCGGCCATCAGCAGCAGCACGCCTTCGTTGCCCAGCTTGGCCAGCTTGGAAAGGTCGGTGGGACGTCCGTCCACCGGCGTGTAATCTATCTTGAAATCGCCGCTGTTGACGATTGCGCCCAGCGGCGTATATATAATCAGCCCCACCGCGTCGGGTATGCTGTGGCAGACAGGGAAGGCCTCGACCTTGAAGCTGCCCACCTGGAAGCGCACGCCCGGTGTTATCAGCTTGAGCCGCGCCTTGATCAGGGAGCGGTGCTCCTTGAGCTTGACCGAGATAAGTCCCTGCGTGAGTTTTGTGGCATATATGGGGAGGTCGAGTTGCGGCAGTATATATGGGAGGGCGCCGATATGGTCCTCGTGGCCGTGTGTGATGACGATGCCGCGTAGTTTGTGTTTATGCTCGAGCAGATAGGTTATATCCGGAATCAGCAGGTCGACTCCCAGCATCTCGTCCTCGGGGAACATCATGCCGCAGTCGATGATAAGGATATCTTCGCCGTATTCGACGGCCATCATGTTCTTGCCGATCTCGCCGAGGCCGCCGAGAGGGATAATTCTTAACTTGTGACGGGTCATTGCATTTTAGAAAAGATTAAGCTGGGCCGGTCTTTCTTTTTCTTCCTCCATCTTGCCGGCCTCCGCCAGTACCGCCGGCAATTTGAGTATGTCGGCCTCTATCACCCGGCGCAGGTTGCCCTGGTGCAGCGCCGCCGCCGGATGGTACATGGCGAAATAAATTACATTCCCCGAGCGTCTGGCCCGGCCGTGTACCTTGCTGATACTTTCGCCGGGAAAATATTTTGCCATGGAATAACGACCCAGGGTTACAATCACGCGGGGCTTGATCACGTCGAGCTGGCGCTCCAGCCATTTGCTGCAGGCCATGATCTCGCCGGGCAGAGGATCGCGGTTTTCGGGTGGCCGGCACTTGATTACGTTGGCTATGTAGACCTGGTTGCGCTTATATCCGATCATGCCGATAAGCTGGTCCAGGTACTGGCCCGCCTGGCCTACGAAAGGCCGGCCGGTCTGGTCTTCATGATAGCCCGGCGCTTCACCGATAAAAAGCAGCTTGGCGTCATCGGGCCCCTCGCCCGGCACAACCCTGGTACGGTGCCTGGCAAGGTCACAATTTTTACAGCGTTCTATTTCCGCGTGAAGTTCAGTCAGAGGCGACATCTAATTCGAATAATATCACAGGCCATGCCTGCGGTCAATTCATTTCAATACTAAAATGAGGCTGGCTGTCAGCATTATCAGAAGCACGATGCAAACGATGACCGGTTGCCTTTCCCTCACGGCGGCGAAGTACGCAAGCGATAGTATCAGCATGGCCACGGGCAGGAGCAGGATAAGGACCACGCCGGCTGTTATGAAAGCCGCCGGATTGAGCGCGGCAAATCCGTCTACCAGCGAGGGCAGCGGCAGCAGTGGAGATGTGTGCGGGGCGCCGCTCACCAGAAAAATGATGAGTCCACAGACGATCAATATAAGGCTGACCGCTATACCCGCGCGCAGCACCAGGCTGATGCGCCGGTTGAGGCGGTGCAGCTTTTCATGACGGGTGTCGTACCGGCATTCCATCTTCATTTCACCCCAGTATATTGAGCGCTTTGAGAATCATAAGGACCGCTGTTACGGCCAGGAAAAATGTAAATATCCACATGAGCAGTGCGCTGCGGGCCCGGTGAGCCAATGCGGCCCCCAGCCTGGCGCCCAGGAATACGCAGATAATGAGCGGCGCAACGATATAGGGCACGACATACCCGTTAAATATATAGATAATTGCGCCGGTCATGGTGGTGAAAGCGAGCAGCATGGCGCTGGTGGCAATAGTAGCCTTGAGAGGAACTTTCATGAACCGGTTCATGACCGGAACGTTTATTATGCCACCGCCGATGCCCAGCAGGCTGGAAAGAACGCCCGCGAAAAAGCTGGTCAACAGCCCTGTCACAGGGCGATGAACTTGATAGTCGATCTCACGGTTTATGGATGGATCATAGTAACATCCGTCCAGCCAGGCGTGTGGAGCATGGTCTTTTTCACTAACCTTTTTAGAGGCCTCTACCTGCTCAGGGTCAAGTCTGCGACGTTTCTTGGGCATCATGAGGTAGGCTACGTAGACCATCAGCAATCCGAAGATGATGGTGAGAACGGGGGATGATAGACTCGCTGCCAGGAAAGCACCGGCAACCGCGCCCGGTACGAGAGCGCACGAGAGCAGCAAACCGAGCTGAAGATTAGTCATATGACAGCGTATATAGACGCTGGTTGCGGTGCAGGCATTGATCACGATAGAGATCAGGCTGCTGCCGATGGCATACTGGATGGGCAGGCCCAGCGCTAGAGTGAGCACCGGAACGATGATGAAGCCGCCGCCCACGCCCAGCATGGAGCCCAGAAGGCCGGCAGCGAAGCCGGTGCCGCCCAGTATCCAGATATTGACGTCGGCCGGCATAGTGAGTGAAAGGATAGCACTTTCATCACGTCATTGCGAGGTGCTATACTTGCGCGGGAATTTGTGCAAAAAGGAAGTATTATGGCGAGAGTAGACGGGCGAGCAAATGACGAGATGCGGCCGGTGAAGATTACCCTGGGCTACCAGGATTACCCCGAGGGATCGGCCCTGATCGAGATAGGAAACACACGTGTTATATGCGCCGTGAGCGTAGAGGAGAGGGTGCCGCCCTTCCTCAAGGGACAGGGCAGCGGCTGGGTGACAGCCGAATATGCTATGCTGCCCCGCGCCACACATACGCGCACTCAACGCAATCCCGACAGGCAGCAGGGGCGTTCGCAGGAGATACAGCGGTTGATCGGGCGCAGCTTGCGCGCGTCCGTGGATATGGACTCGCTGGGTGAAAGGACTTTTGCCGTTGACTGCGATGTTCTGCAGGCGGACGGCGGTACACGCACCGCCAGCATCACCGGCGCCTACGTTGCACTTTATGTGGCTATAGCAAAATTGAGAAAGCAGGGCATCTACAAGGTGATGCCGGTGAAGTGTGCGGTGGCTGCCACCAGCGTGGGTGTGGTCGATAGGATTAAGCTTCTCGACCTGTGTTACGACGAAGACTTCCGCGCGGGTGTCGATTTCAACGTTGTTATGACCGACAAAGGGGAGTTTGTTGAGCTTCAGGGTACGGCGGAGGGCAAGCCGTTCTCCAAGGAGACTATTGATACTTTGATCGCGCTGGCGGATAAGGGAATAAAGCAGCTCTTTGCAGAACAGAAAAAGGCATTAGACAGTCTGCGCTAAGGCCGGACCTGTCCGTTGCCCCTGATGCACCACTTGTAGCTTGTGATCTCTCTCAAGGCCATGGGTCCGCGGGCATGGAACTTCTGCGTGCTTATGCCGATCTCAGCGCCCATGCCGAACTGCGCTCCGTCGGTGAACCGCGTGCTTGCGTTGGCGTAGACACAGGCGGCATCCACCTCGTTCAGGAAGCGCTGAATTGAACTCTCATCTTCGCTCACGATCGCCTCGGAGTGTCCTGATCCGTAGCGGTCGATATGCTGCAACGCCTCTTCCAGAGAATCGACGACCTTGACCGCCATCACCAGGGACAGGTACTCCCTGCCCCAGTCATCATCCAACGCCGGTCTGATACTCAGATCCGTGATCGATTTGAGTATACCCAGAGAGCGGTGATCACAGTGTAATTCCACCTCCGCTTGGGCCAGCTCCTTAGCCATTACGGGAAGGAATCCCGCCGCGATATCTTTGTGCACCAGTACGCAGTCGAGTGCATTGCATACTGTGGGGCGCTGAACCTTGGCATTGTAGGTGATGGCGGCAGCCTTCTGGATATCCGCCGTACGATCTACATACAGATGGCAGACGCCTATGCCGCCGGCCACCACCGCCATGGCCGCGTTGTCCCTTACGAATTTGATCAATGCGGCCCCTCCCCTGGGGATAACCAGGTCGATGTACTCCTTCATCTTTAACAGGCGGTCAACTAAGCTTCGGTCGGCCGATTCAATGAATTGTACAGATCCGGCCGGAATACCCGATCTGTACGCCGCCTCCTGCACCGTGCCTGCCAGCGCGAGATTGGATCGAGCCGACTCTTTACCGCCGCGAAGTATAACGGCGTTGCCGGCCTTAAGACATAGAACCGATATATCCACCGTTACGTTGGGCCTGCTCTCATAGATGGCGCCTATCACACCCAGCGGTACCCGCTTTTTGCTCAGAGCCAGGCCGTTGGGCAGGGTGCGCTCCTCGATGATCTCCCCCACGGGATCAGGAAGCGCCGCAACGGTCTTCACATCCTCCGACATGCCCTTTATCCGTTTGGAGTCGAGCATAAGCCGGTCCAGCATGGCCGCGCTCATGCCGGAGGCTTCGGCCTCTTTATAGTCTTTCTCATTATTGCGGAGGATGATGTCTTCCTTGTCCAGCAAAGCCTTTGCTATTGCCGTGAGTGCCTCATCCTTTACGCCGGTGGGGATAAAGGATAGCCGTTTAGAGGCAAGCCTGGCCTGCGCAGCTTTCTCTTTTAATTCGTTTACATCTACCTGCATGAATAGCCTCCATTAATATTCAGACCAGCGCCAGGTTGTCACGGTGTATGGCCTCGTCACCGTATTCATATCCGAGCATATCGGCTATTACGCCCGACCGCTCCCCTTTAATACGGAGCAGGTCGGCGGAGCTGTAATTGGTGATACCGCTGCCGATCCTTCTACCGTCTTTCTCACATATGTCGACCACATCTCCGCGATGGAAGCTGCCCTCCACGTCGACGATACCGGCGGGAAGCAGGCTTTTCTTTTGTCTGCGCAGGGCAGCGGTGGCGCCCTTGTCTATGGTAAGGCGTCCGGCGCAGGATAATCCTGAAAGCAGCCAGCGCTGGCGGCTCTCGATCTTGCTGTCACGGGCCGTGAAAAACGTCCCGATGCTTTTGCCCGTTGCCGCTTCGATTATCACACGGGGGAGCGAGCCTTTAGCGATAACCACCGATACGCCGGAGGAGGTGGCCAGGCGCGCCGCCTCGAGCTTGGTGACCATTCCGCCTGTGCCGCGCGCACTGCCTGCGCCGCCCGCCATCTCCTCTATTGTTTTATCTATCTTATCAACCACCGGTATAAGCTTTGCTTTGCGGTTCTGCTGAGGGTCCGAGGAGTAAAGGCCTTCCACGTCGGAGAGCAGCACCAGCAGGTCCGCATCCACGAGGTTGGCTACCATGGCAGAGAGGTTGTCGTTGTCGCCGAACTTCTGCTCACCTAGTTCATCTGTGCATACTACATCGTTCTCGTTGACCACGCAGACGACCTTGAGGTCGATCAGGGCCAGAAGAGTGTTACGCGCGTTCAGATAATGCGCCCGGTCGGTCAGGTCTGCCCGCGTGAGAAGCGCCTGTGCCACGTTGATACCGTGCTCCAGGAAAAGGCCGTAATAGATGTTCATCAGGCGGTTCTGGCCTACGGAGGCCATGACCTGCTTGAAAGGTATGTCCCGGCGTTTATTTTTTATGCCGAGCAGCTCGCCGCCTGCAGCTACGGCGCCGGATGACACTATGATTATCTCATGCCCTTTGCGGTGCAGCTCCGCAACCTGTCCGGCCAGATCGGCCATGACTTTCAGGTCCAGCCTGCCGCCTCCCCCGGTGATCAGGTTGGTCCCGAGCTTGATTACGATGCGTTTGTATTGCATGGTGACTAAATTATATCACAGCGATAAATGTGACTGAGCTTCGGTTGGGGGCTATGCGGATATGGTAGAGGCAACTTTACAAGGCTATCAGACGGGGCTATAATCTTTGCCTGTGTTCGAAATCAACCAGGACCTGATGAGTGTCCTCTCCAGGCTTACGCCGGTATGCACAGCCCCTGAATGTAAGGCGTTTTTAGTAGGTGGCTTTGTGCGTGACTGGCTGGTGGGCAGGGATACGATCGACCTCGATATCGCGGTCAGCGGCGATTCGCTGGCTATTGCCCAGGAAGCTGCTGAGCTTGTAGACGGCCGTTACGTTATGCTGGACGAGGATAACCAAGTGGGGCGGGTGGTGGTGGCCGGGGAAAACGATCCGTGGCATATAGATATCACGTCTTATGAAGGTGATATCGAACATGACCTGCTGCGGCGCGATTTCACTGTGAACGCCATGGGGCTTGACCTGGCTGCCTTTGTGGAGGGCGAGATATCTCTGCTTGACCCTGCAGGCGGAGAGGAGGACCTGAAAAAGGGCCTGTTGAGGCAGGTCAGCGACAGAATATTCGACAGAGATCCCTCGCGCCTGATGCGCGCGGTCAGGCTTTCCAGAGAGCTCAACCTTGAGATTGAGCCCATTACCGAGGATACCATGCGCTTAAACAACAACCTGGTGGAGACGGTGCCCAGTGAGAAAGTCAGGGAAGAGCTGCTCAGGATACTGTCTCTGCCTTATGCAGGCAACTCGGTGCGTTACCTTGATGATCTGGGACTGCTGTGCAGGATTATGCCGGAGATTGAGGCGATGAAGGGAGTGAAGCAACCGAAGGAACATTACTGGGATGTTTTCGATCACTCCATCGAATCCATTGCCGCCCTCGAGTATATATTGAGGGAGAGCGACTGGGTTTACGGCAAAGGCAACCTGCTGGAGGCGGTCCCGTGGCAGCCGGAGATCGAGAAGCACTTTGCTGAGGAGATAGCCGGCGGTAGCAGCCGCAGGACGTTGTTGAAGTTGGGCTTGCTGCTGCACGATATCGCCAAGCCCGAGGACAGAACTGTCGAGGAAAACGGACGCATAAGATTTCTGGGACATACCAAGGACGGCGCTGTTACCGCCGCCGCCATGCTGGGAAGGCTGAGGTTCAGCACCAGCGAGATACGCTATGTGGAGAATCTGGTATATCACCATCTTCATCCGGCGCAGATGTCCCACGAAGGTTTACCCACTCACAGAGCGATATACCGTTTTTTCAGGGACACAGAGGGCGCCGGTATCGATATTATTTACCTGGCGCTGGCGGATTACCTGGCGGTGGCGGGCCCGCGCGTCGATATCCGAGAGTGGCATATGCATACTGAGCAGGTCAGGTATATAATAGATGTTCATAATAAACAGGAAAGTGAGATATTGCCGGTCCGCCTGCTGACAGGTAACGATTTAATCAACGAGTTCAAGCTGCACCCTGGAAAAGACATCGGCAGGTTGCTCAAGCTGGTCAGGGAAGCCCAGGCGGCCGGTGAGATCAGCACCAGGGAGGACGCTCTGCAATACGTAAGGAATGAGATTGACAGGGGCGCCTGTTGTGCAGCGTGAGTAAGGTATATGTACCGGATTGCGATTGAAACATTGCTCAGGAGGGTGAAAGGATAATTGAAAACAAGTGATATATTGCTGCTTCTGTTTTTAGCCGTGCTGGTCGGATTCAGCGTCTGGGCCATAGTGCCGCTGGAGGGCGACCGCTTCGGCCGCCAGGGTCTCACCCTGGGCCTGGACCTGAAAGGCGGCGCATACCTTGTGTACGAGGCCGACCTGTCGAAGAAAGATCCGTCGCAGACGGTAGACCAGGTCATGACCAGCGTCCTCAACAAGATAGAACGACGCGCCAATGCGTTCGGCGTTAAGGAACCGATCATTCAACGCCAGGGCGAGAATCGTATCCTGGTTCAGTTGCCCGGCGAAAAAAATGTGGATGAGGCAAAGAAGCTGATAGGCCAGGTCGCCCTGCTGGAGTTTAAAGAGACTACCACGGACCTGTCGGGACAGCCGCAGACCGATGAACAAGGCGAATATATCTGGACCATCGCCACAGGCGTCGGTAGCGACGGACAGACCAGGGAATTGACCGGTAAATACCTCAAGCCCAACTCAAGGGTTGAGCTTACATCCAATACCAACGAGCCGACTGTGGCATTCGAATGGAACGATGAGGGGGCGATACTTTTCGAGCAGATCACCAAACGTAATATTAATAAACCCCTGGGCATATTCCTGGACGGCCAGCTCATCTCGTATCCTACGGTGCGCGCCGTGATCAAAAACGCCGGCATCATCGAAGGCATGGATATGAAAGAGGCGCAGAACCTGGCCATTCAGCTCAACTCGGGCTCACTCGATGTGCCCCTGTCCGTTATTCTGGAGCAGACTGTCGACGCAACTTTGGGAGCGGACTCAATTAAAAAGAGTATCGTAGCAGGCGCCATCGGCCTTATCCTGGTAGTCCTGTTCATGATCCTGTACTACCGTATGGCGGGTGTCGTAGCGACACTGGCTTTAATAATCTACGGCATCATTCTGACCGCCATTTTTAAACTGGTGCCGGTCACGTTGACGATGGCCGGCATTGCAGCGGGTGTTGTGTCAATCGGCATGGCGGTAGACGCCAATATCCTTATCTTTGAACGTATGAAGGAGGAACTCAGGGCGGGACGCACAATGGGTGCCGCTGTGGACGCAGGCTTCAACCGCGCCTGGCTGGCCATACGCGACAGCAATGTGACTACATTCATAGCCTGTATTGTTCTTTTCTGGTTCGGCGATACTTTTGGAGCTTTCATGGTCAAGGGCTTTGCGCTTACACTTTTCATAGGTGTAGCCCTCAGCATGTTCACCGCCATCACGGTCAGCAGGTTATTCCTCTCCTTAGCGGCGAGGGCTGTTAAGAATACCTGGTTATACGGAGTAAAAGCATGATCAACATCGTAGGTAACCGCAAGTGGTTCTTTCTTATTTCCATTTGTTTGCTTGTGCCGGGCATCATCTCGATGCTGGCATTCGGGTTCAAACTTGGCATCGATTTCAGCAGCGGCACTGTTATGACGCTGCGATTCAGCCAGCAGGTTGAACAGGGTGTGCTCAGGCAGCAAATGTCCCAACTGGGGTACGACGATGCCACGATCCAGAAGACCGGCGACGGCGATTTCCTCGTCCGTACCAGGGACATCGATACCGATGAAAAAATAGCTCTGATCGACGGCCTTGAGAAAGGGCTGAATGCAGAAGTGACTATCAGGGACTTCGAGACCGTATCGCCGGTAGTGGCCAGCGAGGTGGCGCGCAACGCGGCCATCGCCGTTCTGGTGGCATCCATTTTCATGATACTTTACATTGCCTTTGCCTT
This sequence comes from Dehalococcoidia bacterium, assembly GCA_041653995.1. Classification (NCBI taxonomy): domain Bacteria; kingdom Bacillati; phylum Chloroflexota; class Dehalococcoidia; species Dehalococcoidia bacterium. Next base: position 74,625 of record JBAZEK010000003.1, on the reverse strand, counting down.
CCGCCATATGCCCAGTCCCTTCAAATGGGGCGTCAGCGCCGTGATCGCCCTGCTGCACGATGTATTGATCGTCATGGGCATCTTCTCCATACTGGGCTGGCTTATCGGCTATCAGGTTGACTCCATGTTCATCGTAGCCATGCTGACCATAGTGGGGTTCGCCATCAACAATACCTGTGTGGTCTATGACCGCATACGCGAGAATGTCCGCAAAGGCATAAGCAGGGATTTCGCCACAACCGTGAACTCGAGCATACTGGAGACGATCGCCCGCTGTATCAATACCAGCCTCGTGGTGATTTTAACAGGCCTTGCGTTGTTCCTGTTCGGCGGAGTGACAATTCAGCAATTCATCATGGCCCTGCTGGTTGGAGTGGTAGTGGGTATCTATGACTCAATATTTGTGGCCGGTCCGCTGCTGGTGCTGTGGGACCGTGGCCTCAAAACTGAATCAAAGGCCGCATGATAACGATGATCAATGCTTATCGATTGATGGAGATTACAAGGGGGCTTTATGGATAGGAACATGTTTATCGGTTTATGGGCCTTGCTCATGATCCCGCTGGCCACATTCATGGGCATAGCGGGCATGATATTGGGCGTTGCGGTAATCCTTTTCCTCGGCATCGGAAGCAAGGAAGGCTGAGCTTTTATCTGTGCATAATAAGAATGCGGGGCAAGCGCCCCGCATTCTTTGTTTTATCAGGCTCAATCTTGTATTTTGTGAATATTACGTATGGATTTAACGAAATCGCCGAAATCACGTGGTGAGTATGACATGGGAGGAGGCCCCAGCGGATCATAAACCTCGGCATGACCCATCAGCAGTTCGATGGTTGCGGTGACGGAATAGGCCAGCGCCGTGTGGTTGTAACCTCCCTCCAGGCTGAATACCAGCCTGCTGCGGCAGAACTGGTCTGAAATCGTCTTGATGATCTTGGTCATGCGCGCAAATCCCATGGTAGTAAGCGTCATGTTGGATATCGTGTCCTGCCAGTGGGCGTCGTATCCGGCCGATATCAGCACCAGGTCGGGCTGGAAACGCCCGGCAACGGGCACCAGCACCTCGTTGAAAACCTGGAGGTATTCATTATCCCCCAGGCCTGCTTCAAGCGGGATATTTACCGTATACCCCTCTCCCGCCCCTTTGCCGGTGTCTTCGGCTGCGCCGGTGAATGGATACCAGGGATACTCGTGAGTGGAACAATATAATACCTGTGATTCGCTGTAGAATGCTTCCTGAGTGCCGTTGCCGTGGTGGACGTCGAAATCAATAATTAATATGCGCTTGATATCATAGTTGGACAATGCAAAGCGGGCGGCGATGGCCACGTTATTAAACAGGCAGAAACCCATCTGGTGGGAATGTACGGCATGGTGGCCCGGCGGCCTGACCGCGGCAAAAACGCTGTCGGCCTTGCCGCTCATGACCTGCTCGACCGCCGTCATAACCCCGCCGGCAGCGTAGATAGCTGCCTCCCATGATCCGGGGGACGCATATGTATCCGGATCCAGCCAGCCGCCGCCGCCGTCGATCTCAGCTTTGAGGCTCCTGATATATTCACGGTCGTGCACTGCCGCTATCTCGTCGATGCTGGCGGCCCGAGGTGAGATATGAAGGAACTGCTCTTTAACCTTTGTCTTCTCAAGTATGGTATCTATGGCCTTCAGGCGTTCCTTGTTCTCGACATGGCTGCCCGTGTCATGATGCTGGTATAACTCGCTGCTTATGTAGCCGACTGGCATTTATTTTCGGGCTTCCTTATGCAGATTCTTCGGCAGAGTTATCTTTAAGTTGCGGACCCTGTCCTATGACCATTACGCCGTGGAAATAACGTGAGTAAATGTCTTTAATAGCTTTTTCCCATTCGAACGATCCCTTGTTTTTTCTTAACGCCAGGCTGGCTATCTTGATGTTGTGAGGGAGCCTATCGGCGCGGTCGGAACACGGCATCAGCTTTACGCAGGGAAAATCGATGCACTCCGAACAGAATTCCAATCCCTTGCCTTTGATGCACATCCAGGTGGCGCACTGCTCCCCTATCACCGGGCAATGACCGTCGATAGACCTGCAGCCGGTGCAATTGACCTTATCCGGGGGTAGCTTCAACGTCTCGGAGAGCCGGTTCCTCAGCTTTTCATCTTTGATCGCCAGATTAAGAGGGCAAAGCCCGCAGTGGATTCCGCATGGTGCTTCCAATGCATTTTTATCCATGGCGCTCTCCTTTTTAATAATCGTTTCACCGGGGAGCATGCTAATTATATAGCTAATGTTCAATACTTACGAGGTTTAAACGTGGCACCCCCAGCGGATCGATACTGTAGTTCTTGACTCGCGGATTGACCAGGACGTAATTCTTATTGAACCAGAGAGGAATAACGGGCGCCTGGTCGATGATGACCTGCTCCGCCTGACGGTAAAGCTCTATCCGTTTATCATGATCCTGCTCCACGGCCGCCCTGTCGATCAGAGTATCAAATTCACTGCTTGAGAACCGGCCGTGATTGTATTCGGTATCTGTGTAGAAAAGCGTTTGCAGGAAGTTCTGCGGATCGGGATAGTCCGCCACCCAGCCCAGCACGTACATTTCATCAGCCTCCTGTTGCAGGTTGTAATGAAACGGGTCGGGCTCAAGCAGCCTGACCGATACTTCCGCACCCAGGTTCTTTTTCCAATCCTGCATGACAGCCCCCAGAGCAGGGTCGACGTCCAACCCTCCCCATCCAAGCACAGTGATGGTGATAGGAGGCAGGCCGGAGCTATATCTGGATTTGGCCAGCAATTCCCTGGCATAGTCAGGGTCATAGTCAAGCCCCTGCAAATCCTTGTTGTAACCCGGCATGCCCGGAGGCAAAATTCCGTCAGCGCGGTTGACCATGTTTTTCTCTATGATTTTAATGATGTGGTCCTTGTCCACCGAGCGGCTGAAAGCTTCCCTGACAAGGGGATCATCGAAGGGTGGCCTGGTGGTATTGAACCCGATATATTGCAGGCTGAACTCCGGATATATGTGAAGTTGATCGAAGAAAGGCCCTGTCCTGTCTGTAGCACGATCTAAATATAACTGGCTGATCTCAACCACGTCTATCTTTCCCGTCTCGTAAAGGGACATGGGCACGCCGTCCAGCAGTTGGAAGTACAATCGTGCGGTGCCCTTCTTGCCGTAATAATGCAGGCTGGGCTGCAAAATGATGAGTGAGCCCACATTCCAACTGGCCATTCTGTACGGTCCGCTACCGTTGGGTTTGTACCACCACCAGTCTCCTCCTGTTTCGACATTTCGTCTGTCCACCACGAAGGCAGTGGGATAAGCCAGCTTGGAAAGAAAATAAACTTTAGGCTCGTCGATCGTAACCGAGAGGGTATGGTCGTCGATAACTGATACACCGCTGAGGTTTTGAGCCTGGCCGGACAGCACTTCAGTCGAGCCGACTATATCATTAAGGTAGGTGGATGCCGTCTGTGAACCTGTGGCAGGGTTGCAAGCTCTCTCCAAGGAGTACTTGACATCGGAGGCAGTGACCGGTTTGCCGTCATGGAAAAGGGCGTCCCGGCGCAGGAAAAAGGTATATGTTTTACCGTCAGGGCTTACAGTCCAGCGCTCTGCCAGGTCAGAAACGGGCTCAAGGTTCTCATTTAATTTGACCAGGCCGTTGAAGATCTGCATGATGTATAGATGGGATGACATCTCGCCCGATATCGCCGGATCGAGAGTAAGCGGCCCTATATCCCAGAGCTTAAGGGTGCCGCCCGGGCCCTCTTGGATATCGGAGTCAGCGACCCCCAATAGGCTGCACCCTGCAAGTGTTGATATAACGAATGCGCTGATGACTGCCGCGCCGATCAACTTGATCAGAATGTTCCTTTTCATTATTGACCTCAAATTAAATTTCTTGATTTCAGGCTGGTGTAGCCCTTATCGCTGACGATGATATGGTCGAGTACCGGTATGCCCAGCAGTTCGCCCGCCTCCACCAGCCTTCTGGTCAGGTTAACATCTTCCGACGACGGCTCGAGATCGCCGGAGGGGTGATTGTGAACGAAGATAACCGCAGCCGCCAGCGAAGATATGGCGTCCTTGAACACCTCGCGCGGGTGGACTATGCTGCTATCCAGGTTGCCCATGGATACCTGCTTTTTATTGCTGACACGATTACGTGTATCCAGGCAGAGCACGTAGAAGTGCTCCTTTTTCTTTCCCCGCAGTTTCTCCTGCATGGATATAAAAGCTTCTTCGGGAGATTGTACGGGCTTCCCTTTCTCAGCATAATCAGGATCTAATAGTCGTTTGCCGATCTCGCAAGCGGCTTTCAACTGAATGGCCCTGGCCTCGCCTATGCCTCTTGACCTGGATAACTCCTGGATGGATGCCGAGGCGATGTTATGCAAGTTGCCGAACTCCGATAGCAATTTTTGTGACGTCATAACGACCGAGTCGCCCCGCGTGCCGCTGCCCATGATGCAGGCAAGCAACTCTGCTGTTGAAAGCGCTTCTGCCCCCAGCCTTTTAAGGCGCTCCCTTGGCCTGTCTGAGGGCGGCAGATCGTGGACCGTATAAGTCCTTTCGGTCTCCATCTAAACGCCTCCCCGGGCAACCGTATAGGCAACAGGGGATAAGCTGAGGATGCAGGCTGTACCGGGCACATGAGAAGTGATCTCGCCCGGGACGGCATTAGCCTGCGGCGCGGCTGTCATATATTCCAACCATGCATCGTCCAGACCACTCAGGTTGAATCCGTAGACATTGGTCAAAGCGTCGTCAAGGCTGTAGCCGTCGTTGATCAGAACAAGCAACCGGTGGATCTTCTCCCTGCCGTGAACGTTTATCAGGTATTCTATTACGCTCTGGCTCTGAGCATAAGCGAAATAGGCTTCCTGGGGATCGGCCGGAAAAGGGCTTGTAAGGGATTGCAGGGTAGCAATGCGGCCGTCCTCAATGGACCTTTGAAACTCTTCCCTGGCGGCTTCGCTCTGTTCTCCTTCGGCATGCATTGCCAGCCCCTCGTCCAGCCAGTATGGTCTGGTTTCCCCGTAGGGGCTGACCGTGACCTGTTGCGTCATCAGATGGCCCAACTCGTGTGCTACGGCTTTTTTACCCCATGCCAGGTTATTGGGTGAAATACCGATGGAGATGATGTTAAATCCCCTGTAGGCCACGCCCCCCGTCCACTCGTCGGGAGCTATAATGGATTCACGAAGATCGCTGAAATTCGCGTATATATAGATATGGACCGGTTTATCCAGAGTTACACCCGTATCCCTCTCCAACCTTCCCTTTGCATCCGTCGCGGCCTTGAGCAGGTCGCCGGAAAAGGAACTGCTTCCCCGGTACCAGTAAATATTAATATTCTGATCGCTGACCTTCTGCCACTTGTAACGTGTATCATCGAAAGTAATAATATTTTTTGGCGTGGTCAGCCTGTTGCCTGCGTCGTCCTCGATTACCCACCAGTAGGTGACTGTGGCTCCGGGCGGTAACATGCCTTTGCGCATATCCCAGCTCCAGGCGGCCTCGATGTTTCTGGCCGGCTGAAACACGAGCCAGGCCTCGGCAAAGGTCGGTGAGTACATTTTCTTGTCGACTTCGTAGCGGAGCCTGATGCGCGTAATGGGATCGGCGCTTTCGGCCCTAACTTTAAACGTGAGCATGTTGGGAAAATCTGCCTCCGTGCTCGAATCCAGCAGCCTGACATCGTCGGCTGCAGAGACGGCAGCCGGCATCAGGTATATCAGCAACAGCAGCAGGATAATAGTAATCTGCCTTATCATTTATCTTCTCCAACTTTCGAGCGTAAATACGCATTGATTAACTCATCGATCTCGCCTTCCAGCACGGCAGCGGTATTGCTGGTCTCGTATTCCGTCCTGTGATCCTTGACCATCTTGTAAGGGTGAAGCACATAGCTCCTGATCTGGTTGCCCCAGCCGGCGTCGATGCGTTTTCCTTTGATCTTGGCTTTCTCAGCCTCCCTTTTTTCGATCTCTATCTCAAGCAGGCGGGCGTATAACACCCTGAGTGCGCTCTCCTTGTTCTGATGTTGCGAGCGCTCGCTCTGGCAGCTTACCACCAGGCCGGTGGGGATATGCGTAATCCTCACCGCGCTGCTGGTTTTTTGCATGTGCTGCCCCCCGGGTCCGCTTGACCTGAAGGTGTCTACGCGGATATCTTCAGGGTTGATCTGCAGATCGGTCCGGGCCTCCGCTTCGGGCATGACCTCTACCAGGGCGAAAGATGTATGACGCGCATGGTCGGCGTCGAAGGGAGAGAGGCGCACCAGCCTGTGCACGCCATGCTCGGACTTGAGTTTTCCGTACGAGAAATTCCCCTTGATCTCAATGGTAGCGCTTTTAATTCCGGCCTCGTCTCCGGGTGAGACATCCAGTACATCGGATTGCAGCTTGTGCCGCTCGGCCCAGCGCACGAACATGCGCATCAGCATCTGGGCCCAGTCCTGTGATTCGGTTCCCCCTGCGCCGGCATGTATGGCGAGTATGGCATCCCTGCTGTCGTAGGGTCCGTCCAGCATGAGCTGTACCTCAATCTGATCGAAATGCGCCTTAATACGGTCGATCTCTGTGTGGACATCGGTCTTTAAGGATTGATCGCTCTCGGCAAGGGCTATGGATATGACCTCCGCTACGCCGGATGCGCTCTTTTCTATGTCGCGCCACTGTGCAGCAGTATCTTTAAGCGAACCTATCTGGCGCATAACGGATTGCGCCGTTTGCTGGTCGGACCAGAATCCGGGATCGGATGTCTTTGCCTCCAGCTCAAATAGTCGTTTCTCTTTCCCCGCGATGTCAAAGATGCTCCATGATGGCGGAGATCCTGCGTCGCAGCTCTTCAATACGTGTTTTTTCTTCCAGCATAGACTATTTTATCTTCCGTTCATCATACAGGCGGACAAATCGGATGATCCTCCGGCCGCAATATGTGCCAGGCGGGTAGGCTGCGGTAGGCGGAAACCCCGGCAGCAACTCAGCACCAGCCTGATGGCGCTGTCAAGGTCGGTTCTGTGCCCGATCGATACGTAAAGGGGTTTAACCGCACGCTTCGTCCTGACCACTGCTCCGATTACCTCATCTTTCTCCAAGAGCAGGCTGTAACTCCCGGCTTCCTCAGGCAATGAATCATGTGTGCCGATCAAACGGGACTTGGCGCACCCGATGGACGGTATATTCAACAGCAACCCGAGGTGGGATGCGATCCCCAGCCTCCTGGGATGGGCGAGGCCCTGTCCGTCCACCATCAGCAGGTCGGGTCGCGTCTCTAATCCATTGCACGCCTGCAAGGCCAGCGGCGCTTCCCTGAACGATAACAGGCCTGGGACGTACGGGAAATCGATAGCGCCCTCGGCGACAGAGATATCGCGGACCTCGAGATCAGGGTAATTCACCACAACAACTGCCGCGCGTCCGGTCCTTGAATACCGGGATACCGAAACATCGATTCCGGCTATCAGTTTAATATCCATTTTATCATTACAGCGCATGACCTTATCTGAGAGTTTGACCTGCAGTTCACGCGCCTGACTGACATTGAGGTCCCAGCGATGGCAGGGGGGAATTTTCATAAAGCTGATTATAAAGGCTGAACGCTGTATATTACAAATAACGCCGGCTTAATCATAAGGTTGCAGCGATGGTACTGATATTTCGTGCCGACTGCGGTTTTATCCGCTTCAACAGCGGATGAAGTGGCCAGCGGGGCCCGCGTAATTTTGAAAAATGATAGGATTGGCTATAGAATTATTCACGTTTATAAGAGGATACTATCGGAGGAACGAATACAGGGGGTTAATAGATATGAGATCAATACGATCATATATTATTGTTTCAATCATGGCGGCGGCTCTGCTGTGCGTATTCGCCGGCTGCAGTAGTCCGGGAACAGAGGTCAGCCGGCCCGATAAATCCGCAATCACTGAAGGGGTGATAACCACTTCTGTGGACAACGATTCAAAACCCACCAGTGCCGTAAGCACGGTGTTCGCACCCGATACGCCAGCCATCTATTGTTCGTTCAAGGTCTCGGGTGTCACGGAGGAGGATTTAATCAAAGCCAGCTGGTACTACGTTAATGGCGAAGCTGTCGGAAAGGACAACGAACTGCTCGATGAGATATATACCAGCGCGCAGGGAGGCGGTGAGGCTTACTATCTGGCGTTTTACAAGCACATGCCGGCGGGCGGCTGGTACAAAGGCAGTTATAAAGTCGTGCTCTATGTAAATAATATCGAGAAGCTGGCAGTGCCTTTCGATATAAAATAGTTGCGCCAATAATTTATAGATCCGGTGAACGGCGCAGGCGGGAGTATCCGGCCAGTGCGGCCATAGCCCGGGCGCACTGTTCCGGCGTATCGTATACAGGGATACCGGACTCTTTCAGCGCATCCGATACGGGGTCTTCTTTAACGTCGCTGTACCAGCGTACACAGACCACCGGCTTCCCGTAGATACGGGGCAGGTCACAAAAACGATTCGTCCCTTCATCGGTGAGCCGTTTTATGTTTTTCAGCACATCCGCGGGAAGACTATCGAGCTTTAATCCCCAGACGAACGGATTGATCGGCACGTTGCTGATGAAGCCGTCGATATATTCCAGCTTCAATAAGGTTTCCACTACGTTGGCTTCATCCATAGCCGTGCGATAGCTTCCGGCAAAGTCTACGGGATTGGTTGGAGGTGGGGCGTGGGGAGGAAGCATTTTCATCAGGGCTGCACAGGTATCTTTATCCAGCTCCGGCACCTCAAGTCCCAGCTTTTGACAGGCGTCAGTTGATACGACACCCTGCCCTCCGGTACCCAGCACGCCAATTCTTTTGCCGGGAGGCAGTGGCGAGCTGAGGAACGCGACCGCCAGATCGAAGGTCTGGAAAGACTCTTGCGCTCGTATCAGGCCGAGTTGTTCGCAGGCGCTCTGGAAGACCAGGTCTGAACCTGCGATGGATGCAGTATGCGACATGGTTGCACGGGCGCCGGCGGGCGAGCTTCCGCCCTTGTAGAGCACGATCGGCTTCTTCCGGAGAGTTTCCTTACAGCTCTCAAAGAACCTTCTGCCGTCTTTAATGCCTTCCAGGTATAGTATGATAACCCTGGTCTCTTCATCGCATGAGAAGTATTCGATGTAGTCTGCAACGGTTAGGTCAGCCTGGTTGCCGATGCTGATGAAAGTTCGGAGGCCGAAGCCCTTGCTACCGGCCATGTCCGCCATGTATCCCCCGAACGTGCCGCTTTGCGAGATAAAGGTGATATGTCCCTGTTTGGGTGCCTTTTCGAAGGCGTTGTTGAGGCAAGCTGCCGCGCTCCAGATACCCATGCAGTTGGGTCCCACGCAGCGTATGCCTCCATTCGCCGCGATACTCATGACTCTTTCCTGAAGCGCCTTTCCTGCTCCACCTGTTTCAGCGAAGCCGGCAGATATCAATATAGCTCCCCTGACACCCTTATCCACGCATTCCTGCATAACAGCAGGCACATGTATTGCCTGGACCGTTTTAACGGCCAGGTCCACCTGTCCGGGTATGTCTTTAACTGAGCGGTAAGAGGGCAAACCCAGTAATGTGCCGCCCTGAGGATTAACGGGATATATCCGGCCGCGATAGCCTGTGCGCAAGGGCCTTTCGACCATCATATATCCCCATTTGGCGATATTGTCCGAGACGCCGATGATGGCCATGGATCCAGGTTTAAATATGCAATCGAGCTGCTCTATTATCGATGGCAAGGCAGGACCTCCGGATAAAGGCGTTGGATGGATTATAAACCATTTCCCCTCCTGATTTCATGGCCGGATATATGCCGGGTCACGAGCATTAACGATGGATGTAATATGCGATATTGTTGACAGGTACGAACGCTTCCGGCATAATAACCAGTAAAAAATAAAGGACTACAGGTAAACCGATATCATGGTAAAAATCAGGTTAAGAAGGACAGGCGCCAGACATAAGCCTATGTACAGGATTGTGGTGACCGACAGCAAGTCACCCCGAGAAGGCGCTTTCATTGAAGTCATAGGGAATTATAATCCGCTAAATGACCCTGAGACTGTAAATATAAATGAGGACAAGGCTCTGGCCTGGCTGGAGAAAGGCGCCCAGCCGACGGAGACGACATACAGGTTGCTGGCTAAAACCGGCGTGATGGCAAAATTTAACGCGGCGCATCCTTCAAGAAAATTCAAACAGGCAGTACAGAAGACTACTCAGAAGGTGAAGAAGAAGTCCAAATCTACAACTGAGGTGAAGGCAGCATGAAGGAGTTAGTCGAATACATTGCCCGGTGTATCGTGAGCGCGCCCGATGATGTCAAGGTAACGCAGGAGACTGATGCGGGGGGTGTGGTCATCAAGCTGGAGGTCAATGCAGAGGACAAGGGCCGGGTAATCGGCAAGCAGGGAAGGGTTGCTGAAGCCATGCGCACCCTTTTGCGCGTGGTCGCCACCAAAGAAGGTACCAGAGTCAGACTCGAGATAATCTAAATATTAGCCGGCAATTAAAAAGCCAATATCGACCGAACGATCGATATTGGCTTATATTTTTTCTGCAATCTATACGCGGGGCTTGTAGCCTGGTGTTCTGCGGCGTTTTTCAGCAACGCGCAGGCGGGCGAGAGAACGCCTGAGGGCAGCCTCCGCCCTCGACTGATCGATATCAGAGGTGATTGACTTGAGCCGTTCTTCTGCTCGCTGCTTTGCTGCAGCGGCGCGTTCAAGATCGATCTCATCGCATCTCTCGCAAGAGTCGGCCAGCACGATCACTTTTTCCGGCATGACCTCCATGAAACCGCCGGTGATAACCATATATTGCTCGTCTCCATCTTTACGTATGACAAGCTCGCCCGGTGCAAGCATGGTGATGAGGGGGGCATGCTTGGGAAGTACGGTCATCTGCCCCTCGGTGCCCTCGGCAATGACTGTAGTTACATCGCCGGAAAAGATCTGGCGCTCGGCAGTGACTATCTCTAACTTCATTGTCGGCATGATTACGCCTCTAATTTTTGTGCTTTCTCTGCAGCTTCTTCAATAGTACCCACCATTACGAATGCAGATTCGGGGAGGTGGTCCCATTTGCCTTCAAGTATCTCTTTAAACCCGCGGACGGTCTCCTTAATCGTCACATATTTGCCCGGTATGCCCGTGAAAGGCTCCGCCACGAACATAGGCTGCGTAAGGAATCTCTGTATGCGGCGCGCCCTGTTGACGGTCACCTTGTCTTCTTCGCTCAGCTCTTCCATTCCCAGGATGGCGATAACGTCCTGCAGGTCCTTGTAGCGCTGCAGCACCTTCTGAATGCCGCGGGCAGCCTGGTAGTGGTCCTCTCCCACGACCTGTGGATCGAGAATGCGCGAGGTGGAGGCTAGGGGGTCCACCGCCGGGTAGAAACCCTGTGCCGCGATCGCGCGCTCGAGCGATACGACTCCATCGAGATGGCCGAAGGTTGTGACGATGCCGGGATCGGTGTAGTCATCCGCCGGCACATAGATGGCCTGGAACGAGGTGATCGAACCCTTCTTGGTCGACGTGATGCGGTCTTCCATCTCGGCCACGTCGGTGCCCAGCGTAGGCTGATAGCCCACGGCTGAAGGCATGCGGCCGAGCAGCGCTGATACTTCCATGTTGGCGAGAATGTGGCGGTAAATGTTATCGACGAAAAGCAGCACATCCAATCCCTCGTGGTCGCGGAAGTGTTCTGCAAATGTTACCCCGGTGAGCGCCACGCGGGCACGGACGCCGGGAGGCTCGTTCATCTGGCCGAAGACCATGATGGTCTTCTCGATGACGCCTGATTCTTTCATTTCACGCCAGAGGTCGTTGCCTTCCCTGGACCTCTCTCCCACGCCGGCAAATACCGAGAAGCCGCCGTGCGCGGTGGCGATATTGTGGATTAGCTCCTGGATGATGACCGTCTTGCCCACGCCGGCGCCGCCGTAGGCTCCGATCTTGCCTCCCCTGGTGAAAGGAGTGATGAGGTCGATAACCTTGATGCCTGTCTCCAGCATCTGTATGGTTGTCTCCTGTTCTGCCAGGCTGGGGGGATCGCGGTGAATGGGCAACTTGTCTTTAGTCTTTATCTCTCCCAGCCTGTCCAGGGGATCTCCGAACACATTGAACAGGCGTCCGAGTGTGGCTTTGCCGACCGGTACGGAGATGGGAGCACCGGTATCGACGGCCACCGCGCCCCTCTGAAGGCCCTCGGTAGGGCAGAGGGACAGGCAGCGCACCCAGTTATTGCCGATATGTTGCACCGTCTCCAGCACGATCTTCTCGCCGTCCTGCATTATCTCGAGGGCGTTGTAAATCGCAGGCAATTCCTCCTGAGGAAACTCGACATCGACTACCGTGCCGATGACCTGAATTACTTTACCTTTTGCCAAATTGCACCTCCTATTTGAGACCTTCAACGCCTGCGACGATATCGAGCAGTTCCTTGGTGATCATCTCCTGGCGGGCTTTATTCATTGTCAGCGTAAGCTCGGCGATTACATCGTAGGCATTGTCGGTGGCATTGCGCATAGCCATCATGCGCGCCGACTGTTCGCTGGCGATTGATTCAAGTAAGGAGTGATACACCTGCATTTCGACGAACCTTGGCAGTAGCTCGCCGAGGACATGCATAGCGTTGGGTTCGAAAATATATTCCGGGCTGACGGTCTTGGGCAACTGCGCCGGCTCCACGGGCAGTAAAAGTTCCAGTACGGGTTTCTGGCTCATCAGGTTGACGAACCGGGAATAGGCGATATAGACGCGGTCATAGAGCCCGTTGGTGTAGTCGTCTATCACAATCTGCGAAATAGCCATGGTGTCTGCCATCTTGGGCCGGTCACCCAGTTTGGTGAACTCGGCGCGGATCTCACGCATCGATCGGCGCATGAAATCACGGCCTTTGGAGCCCACTGTAATAACCGTGACCGGGACCTTCTGTTCGAGAATAAAATTGCCTACCAGCCGGTTCAGGTTGGTGTTCAAACCGCCGCATAAACCCCGGTCAGTCGTTATATGCACGATGCCTATTTTATTTACGGGGCGTGCTACCAGCAGCGGGTGACTGGCTCCTCCGGCGGCAGCCTGGGCGGACAGGTCGGCTATGATGTGCATGATCTTGTCGCTGTAAGGCCTGCCTGCGATGGCCATATCCTGGGCCTTCTTCATTTTGGCAGTGGCGATCATCTCCATGGCACGGGTTATTTTGGCCGTGCTCTGGACACTGCGGATCCGCCGTCTAAGTATTTTTGGACTTACCATCTAATCGCCTCAATAAGCAGAGCTCTGCTTAAATTCTGCTATGGCCTTTTTGAGTTCTGCCTCAGTTTCAGGTTTTAACGCCTTGTCGGCCGCAATTGTATTGCCGACTGCGGGATGGTTATTGAGCATGAATTTATAGAATGCATTCTCGAAGGCCGAAACCTTCTCAACCGGGACATCGTCGATATATCCGTTGGTGACGGCAAACAGTATCATAACCTCGTTTTCCAGTGAAAGCGGGTCATATTGCGGCTGTTTGAGTATCTCAATCATGCGCTTGCCGCGCTCCAGCTGTGCCAGGGTGGCCTTGTCCAGGTCCGAAGCGCCGAATTGAGCGAAAGTAGCCAGCTCGGCATATTGCGCCATATCGAGCCTCAATTTGCCCGCCACCTGCCTCATGGCCTTGGTCTGGGCATTGCCGCCTACGCGGGAAACGGAGAGGCCAACGTTAAGCGCCGGGCGGATGCCTGCGTTGAACATATCTGTCTCGAGCAGGATCTGTCCGTCGGTAATGGAGATGACATTGGTTGGAATATATGCCGACATGTCGCCGGCCTGAATTTCGATAACGGGAAGAGCTGTAAGCGAGCCTCCTCCCAGCTCGGCGGAGAGCTTGGCCGCCCTTTCAAGCAGCCTGCTGTGCAGGTAGAAAACATCGCCGGGGTAGGCTTCGCGTCCGGGAGGACGGCGCAGGATGAGCGATACCTGGCGGTATGCCCATGCATGCTTGGAAAGGTCGTCGTATATAATGAGGGCGTCCTTGCCCTGCTCCATGAACTCTTCACCGATAGCGCATCCCGCATATGCCGACAGGTATTGCATTGACGCCGGGTCGGACGATGTGGCAACCACCACTACGGTGTGTTCCATGGCGCCGTATTTTCTAAGCGTTTCAACAGTGTTTGCTACCTTGGCCGTCTTCTGGCCGATCGCCACGTAGATGCATATAAGGTCTTTGCCTTTCTGGGCGATGATGGCGTCGATGGCAACCGCGGATTTGCCGATGGAGCGGTCGCCGATGATCAGCTCACGTTGCCCTCGCCCGATGGGCACCAGGGCATCGACACATTTAATACCGGTGTGCACGGATACATTAACCGGCTGCCTGTCAACGACGTTGGGGGCGATACGTTCGACAGGCCGGGATTTAGAGGTCTTGATGGGGCCAAGGCCGTCGAGGGGCTGACCGAGTGTGTTTACCACGCGGCCGATGAGCTCGTTGCCGACAGGGACCTCGACTACGCGGCCGGTGCAATGGACCTCGTCGCCTTCCTTAATATGGCTGTATTCGCCAAGGATCACGGCGGCCACATTGTCTTCCTCCAGGTTGAGTGCCAGTCCCATGATGCCGTTGGGGAATGCCAGAAGTTCATTGTTCTTGGCTTTGCGCAGGCCCTGTATGCGGGCAACGCCGTCGCCGACCTCCACCACGGTTCCAACGTCTACCATGGTGGCAGTGGCGCCGAAGCGCTCGATTTGCTCCTTGATTACCGAAACTATATCTTTTTCCTGGGATTTCAATCTGCTCACCCCCTTAAAGGTTGTTTATTTCGTAGCTTCTACAAGGTCTTTCCTCAGCAGTTCCAGCCTGTTGCGGATACTGCCGTCTATTAAAGTATCTTCAATGCGGGCTACCATGCCGCCGATTATGGAAGGATTGACCTTGAGCTTAACGGTAACTTTCTTGCCGGTTATCTTTTCGAGCTGACCGGTTACCTTCTGTTTATCGTTTTCATCTATCGGGACAGCCGTCGTGACCACCGCGTGCTTGATGCCGCGCTGTTCATCGACCAGGTTGTCATATTCATCGGCTATCTGTTCCGCGTTCTTTATCCTGCCTTTCAGAATGAGCAGGTAGCACAGATTAAGGACAAGCTCATTGGACGTATTAAGCTTCTGTTTGATCAATTCCGCTTTCAGGTTGAATGAGACCTTGGGATGATCTATCAAATCCACAATCTCACTGTCCTTCATCAGGTCAGCCAGCTTGCGGAGCTCCTTTTTCCATTCATCCAGGTTGTTATTCGCCTGCGCGATCTGAAAGATCGCTTGCGCGTAGCGCCTGGCAGAAATCGTTGAAATCATTTTTCTATCCTGCTTAATTCTGTTTGAACGTATTACTCTGGTCCAGTACCTCGTTGATCAGCTTGCGGTGTTTCTGTGCGTCAAGAGACTCATTGATGACCTTTTCAGCCGCCAGGATAGTGAGGCTGGAGAACTCTGACCGCAGCTCTGCGATGGATTTATCGCGTTCGAGCTTGATCTCATCCCTGGCCTTGTTTATGATTGCATCTGCTTCCTTGCGTGCACCATCTTTGGCCTCTTCCTTGATCTTATCGGCTATCTGAGAGGCCTGCGTGATGATCACCTGGCCTTCTCTGCGTGCAGCTTCGACAGCAGCTTTGATCTGTTCCTCGCTGCGGCTCGTCTGCTCCTTTATCTTCTCGGCCTGTTCCAGGCTCTCCTTTATCTTGGCGGCCCGCTCGTCAAGCATTTTAAGGACCGGCTTGTATAGAATCGCAGTGAGCAGCCCGAAGAGGACAAGGAAATTGATCAGAAATGCAACCAGCAGTTGCCAATTTATTCCGATACTTTCCATATTTACCTCAAAGTTCCAATCCTGTTTTTTTCTTAAAGGGCGCCGGCGTTTATTGCCGGAACCGGGAAGGACGACAATTGAAGCGGTCCTTCCTCAGCAATAAACAGGAATTAGACTACCATGGCGAGCAGTATGGCTATGATCAGAGCATAGATGCCGACCGCCTCCGTCAGAGCGCCGATCAGGATCATGTTGGTCAGGAGTACGCCCCTGGCTTCAGGATTGCGGCCCAGCGCCTGCATGGCGCCCAGGCCGATAAGGCCAAGACCGATGCCCGGCCCAAGCATACCCAGTCCACCGGCAAGGCCAGCACCCAGCATTTTCATAGTTTCAGCGTCCATTAGATCCCTCCTTTTACTTGAGTACAGATTAATTGTGTTCAGCACCCTCTTCATGGTGCGAGGTTACTGCCATTACACCGAATACGAGTGTCAGGCCTGCGAAAATCATAGCCTGCAGGAAACCGACAAGGGTTTCCAGACCATAGAACGGTACAGGTGCTATGAAGGCCACCAGGAATGTCATAACGCCAAGCAGAATTTCTCCTGCAGTCATGTTGCCAAATAGACGGAAGGTAAAACTGACGATCCTGATGAAGTGGCTTAATATTTCCAGCAGCCCGACATAGATATTGATGAACCCAAACGCCAGTCCGCTGAGGAATGGCTTCACATTGCCTTTGAAAAGGTCTCCGAAGGCCTTGCCCAGTGCGCTGAACTGGAAGAACGAGTCCACGTATTTAAGCGGGCCGATCTTGGAAAATCCGAGGTATTCAATAAATACGAAAGAAACGAGCGCGATCGAAAGTGTGAGGTTCACATCCGTATTGGCGGCACGCAGGAATGGCACAACAACGGTGGCTGAGTGGGACCCTTCACCTATGTGTTCAACCGGTCCCCATGTGCCCCAGAGCGGCACAAGCGCCAGCAGGGCATTGGTGACAACATATAAAAATATCGTTGTAACTATGGGGAAGAAAGTGCGGACGTTCTTGGGTCCGGCAACGCCTTCAATAGTATTGTAGATGCCGTCGACTACTACCTCTGCAAAGCTCTGCAGCCTGCCTGGTATTACCTTCATTTTTCTGGTGGCAAAGAAGAATACGAGGAAAAGCAACAGGATGGTAACCCAGGATGAGATAAGGGTATTGGTGACCTTGAACTCGCCTATATGGAACATCGCTTCCGAGGGAAGCACAACATGTGGCTTGCTGACCTGTAAGTCCTGCGGCACGCTGATATTAAAGAATTTGCTGCCGAGGGGGCCCATCACAAATGAGGTCAGTAAGAGTGCCAGAAGGAATATGCCGAGGATAACCATTAACCGGCTGGAGCAACCAAGTTTACTCACTGTCCTGCTCCTTTATCGAGTTCTTTTTTGCATCCATCTTCTTTTGCTCGTCAATAAACTGGCGCAGCATGCGGTACAATCCGTACCCTGCTGCCGAGGTCCCAAGCACAAAGCCAATCAACGTGCATAGTGGCCTGCTGTTCAATCGCTCTGGAGCATCCAACCACAGGCCGAGGGCCGTTGGCAGTATCAAACTTAGCGCTACATACCAACCGACATTAAAGAGAAACCAAAATCCTCTGAGTAGCTGTTTTTTATCTGGTTTCAGTTCGCTGTCTTTTTTAATCACTGCATTATAACAAGCATGTATTTTAACCGTCAACGGAAAATCCATTGATTTTTGGCAACATAGTATACGCCTTAGTAACTACGCATTTTAAGAAGTGGCAGTGATTACTATAGTAAATATCAGGTCGGTTACAGTGTATTGCAGGCGCTCAATAATCAGGACTTCTTTTTGCCAAAGTCATCCAGATCAAGAGTGTTAATGAAATCGTAAATTGCCGGATATTTCATTATTTCCTGCTCGTTGACCTTTCCAGGGTTGACGCTGCCGTCGCCGGCCTTGGGTTGAGCGGTGATCTTACCCGATTCGCCGTCGAGGATGATACCGGCCTTATCGAGGACCGATTCTTCCGCGTAAATGGGCGCTGTGACCCTTACAGCCAGGGCTATAGCATCACTGGGACGGGAGTCCAGCTTCATTTTAGTCATTAGCCACCGTTTATTCTGCTCGTCGTAGAACACTTCAAACACCCAGCCTTCCCCGCCATCGATTTCCATAAAGTGTTTTTTTCCGTCCTGCCACCTGTTCACAATAGTGGATTTAAATTCATGGCCCTGCCATACCAAAGACAATTTGGCGTCCCTGTCCAGATCCTGTAGACGGCCGCGGCCCGAACGAGCCTCAAGCTCAACAACAGGGGGACCTTCAGTGAATTCAAAGACGATTTGTGCATAAAAAGTATCTGAACGCAGGTCGTTGACCACAATCTTTGATATGTTGGTTCCTGACAGCGATTTGAGTGCAAAGAAGGTATTTTTCAACAGGTCATGTGTCATGGGACGTGAAACATCGACGTTCTGCAACTTCATGGAAATGGCATCGGCCTCCGCTGGACCTATCCAGATCGGCAGGTAGCGGTCGGTCTGCCTCTCCTTAAGTATGACCACATGCTGATAATTCATCAGGCTGACACGTATACTGTCGATTTGCATCTCTTTCATAGGGAACCTCCTGAGCATCGTCGCTCAGTTAGGATTGATTGTAACGCCAAACCCCAGTAGTGTCAATTACTATAAATACATATGCGATATACAATGTTGTATACAAAAACGTCTGCTGATGCTTGATTTGAAATGCCAGATGTTCGTCGTTGTTATCCGCTTTGGTATTTAATAAAATAGTGAGGATTGTAATGAGGATTGACACGATTTGAAAGCACTTTTACAGCGTGTAACAGGAGCAGAGGTAACGGTTGACGGTAGAGTAACCGGCCGGATAGGTCAGGGTTTTGTCATATTGCTTGGTGTGGGCGGTGATGATGGCGAGAAAGACGCCGATTACCTGGCCGATAAAGTAGTCAACCTCAGGATGTTCAGTGATGACAATAGTAAATTTAATCTGTCAGCGCTGCAGATTAAAGCGGAACTGCTGGTGATAAGCCAGTTTACGCTGCTGGCGGATACCAGCCGGGGTCGCCGCCCCAGCTTTACTGAGGCTGCGCCGCCGGAGATGGCGGAAAAACTCTATAATTATTTCATCGGACGCGTCTCGGAAACAGGCCTGAAAGTCCAGGCCGGCGTATTCGGGGCACATATGCTGGTCAGTATCGTTAATGACGGCCCCGTCACTATAATGCTGGACAGCAAAGATAAACTTGCCTGACTGGCAATCGGTATTAATTGCGACCAGTTGCAATTGCTATTATTCTGTGTAATAATAGTGACTGATGAGTTGTATAGAGACGTTACAAAAAAAAGGTTACAGGCTTACTCCTCAGCGCATAATGGTTGTAGATGCTCTGCACAGCGTGGAAACCCATATCAGTGCCGATGAGATTTTCGACAAGCTCAAAGAGAAATATCCCTATGCCAATATATCCACAGTCTATCGAACTTTAGAGCTATTGAAAGAGCTGGGTCTGGCAGCGGAGATAGAGCTTGGCGACGGCATTGCGCGTTATCACGCCAGGGAACATAGCAAACACCATCATCTAATCTGCAATAAATGTGGAAATGCCATCGAGCTGCCCGAGGCTGACCTGCAGCCGCTGGCAAACTCCCTGCTCTCGAAGTACAGGTTTAAAGCTGATGTAAGACACCTGGCTATTTTCGGGCTGTGCCCGAAATGCCAGGTGTGAGTCTGTTTCCTCATAAATAACCGAAAAATTGGGGGTTAGCATGCATATACCGGATGGTTTTCTCAGCGCGCCTGTTGCAGTGGCAACGGGAGTGGTTGCGGTGGCAGCGATTGCCGTGGCTGTAAAAGAGACAAATAAGAAGATGGGTGAGAAACAGGTTCCCATGATGGGAGTGCTGGCAGCCTTTATATTTGCCGCTCAGATGTTAAATTTTCCGGTTGTGGGAGGGACCTCGGGCCACTTCGTAGGTGCGGCGCTTGCCGCTGTATTGCTGGGGCCATGGGCAACCGTGCTCATCTTAAGCAGCGTGCTCGTTGTGCAATCGCTGGTCTTTCAGGACGGCGGACTGCTTGCGTTGGGCGCCAATATCACGAACATGGGATTGATCGCAGGTTTCGGCAGCTACTATATATATAAAGGTATAGACATGCTATTCAAAAATGGCAGGACAGGAACTCTTGTCGGTGCCGGGGTGGGGGCGTGGTTCTCCGTAGTGCTGGCTTCACTGGCATGCGCTGTTGAGCTGTCCCTGTCCGGCACATCTCCCTGGGTGATAGCTATTTCCGCCATGGGCGGCGTGCATATGCTGATCGGTGTCGGCGAAGGGTTAATCACGGTGGCCGTTCTCAGCCTTATCATGGCTACCCGGGCGGACCTCTTGAAACTGCAGATTGCTTAGGAGGACTGATTTTATGAAATCGAAATGGTGGATTATCGGCCTTTGCATCGCGCTACTTCTGGCTGTTATTTCTCCCATAGCTTCTCAATTCCCCGACGGGTTGGACAGGTTTGCTGAGGACAATAACTTCGTTGACAAGGCCGTCGAGCCGGCTTTTAGCATGATACCGGATTATTCTTTCCCGGGCATTGCCAGCGAGGCGACCGCCACCATAATTGCGGGCGTATTGGGCACTTTAATACTGTTCGGCCTGGTATTCGGCCTGGCAAGTCTTTTGAAGACAAAGAATGAAGCATAATTTTATCGATGAGTACAGCGGTCTCGACAGCTTCGTGCACCGCCTGGATCCGCGCACCAAGCTGCTGTGCAGCCTTGCTTTCATCCTGGCCGTGGTATTAACACCGGAAGGAACCTGGAGGGCATTTGCAGTCTATCTGCTTATCATGCTGGTATTGATATTGCTATCCAGGCTGCCGCTCGGGTATGTACTGAGAAGATCGCTGGTCATCTTCCCTTTTGTCATTGTAATAGTCGTCTTTGTGCCCTTTTTTAAACAGGGACATGAGGCTGTTGGTTATGATATAGGCGCCTGGCATATAGCTGTTACATATGAAGGGCTGGCAGTTTTGGTAAATGTAATAATCAAGTCATGGCTGTGCATCCTCTGCCTGATAGTGCTGTCGTCATCCACCAGGTTTGAGGAGCTTTTGCACGGGATGCACAAGCTGAAGGTACCTCTGGTATTTGTGCAGATAACTTCATTTATGTACCGATATATGTTTGTGCTGGCCGATCAGGCCATGCGCATGCAGATGGCAAGGGACAGCCGGAATTTCGGTTTGAATAGAGGGAATATTTTTAAAACGCTGGGGAATATGATAGGCATACTTTTTATTCGCAGTTATGAACGCGCGGAGAGGATTTATGCCGCAATGTTATCGCGGGGCTATAATGGTGACATTGTTGTGGTAAACCGGCTCAGGTTCCGCTTGCCCGACGCCTATTTCGCATTATCGTTGTGCCTGCTGCTGGTTTGCCCGGCGGTACTGTGGTGGTAAGTTATGTCAGTTAATAAAGCAGTTGCAATAAAGGGACTCTCCTATGTTTATCCCGACGGCCAGTGCGGCCTGAAGGACATAGACCTGACGGTTTGTAGCGGAGAAAGCGTGGCTTTAATCGGTCCCAATGGGGCCGGGAAATCCACGCTTCTATTGCACTTAAATGGGATTTTAAGAGGGAGCACTGCCGTCAGTATTCATGGGTTATCGGTAGCTGACAAGAATATCAGGGAGATAAGAAAAAAGGTAGGCATGGTCTTTCAGGATCCTGAGGATCAGCTTTTCTCCTTAAATGTATTTGAGGACGTGGCATTCGGCCCCGTCAATATGGGATTTACACAGGAAGAGATTGATTGCAGGGTCAAACGGGCCCTTCAAAAAGTGGGCATGCGGGGTTTTGAGAAAAGATCATCCCACCATCTCAGCATCGGGGAGAAAAAGCGGGTGGCCATCGCAACTGTGCTTTCCCTGGATCCAGAGATACTTGCTCTCGATGAACCGACCAGCAGTCTCGATCCTCGGGGCAAGTGGGCCCTGATCGAGCTGCTGCGCAGTCTTCACGTGACAAAGATTATCGCCTCTCATGATCTCGACCTGGTCTCATGCCTGTGTGACAGGATTATTGTTCTTGACGAGGGAAAGATCGTGGCGGATGGCAGGACAGAGCAGATACTTAGCGACAAAACAATGCTGGCGGAGCACGGCCTGGCCGTTCCGGCCGCTGAAGCAGCTCCTTCGCTGACGTAAGAGACAGTAAATAATAGGCCAAGGAGGAGTCCATGGGTAAACAGCTGTATTCCGGTTTGTTTATTTTATTGATGGT
This sequence comes from Dehalococcoidia bacterium, assembly GCA_041653995.1. Lineage (NCBI taxonomy): Bacteria > Bacillati > Chloroflexota > Dehalococcoidia > Dehalococcoidia bacterium. Next base: position 52,506 of record JBAZEK010000003.1, on the reverse strand, counting down.
TGCCTCCTTCGTGGTACCGGTCAATATCGCAGCGCCGTCAGCGGTGTCTGCGGACCCGGGCATCATGAAGTGGGACACCGTCTCGACCCCGATGTCGGTATCGGGAAAGAACGACATCCTTAATGAAAAGGACGTCACCATCGGTAACTTTAACGGCATGGGCAGCAGCATTAACGGCATGGCCGCCGGCAACGACGGCATGACCATCGCCTTCATCGACCGCACGTGGTTTGACCGTGTGTCCGCGGGCGTAGTCACGGCCGTAGCCCCGACCAGCACCACGGTCGGTGTGAATAACAACCCCGCTGCTGAGTGGGCTCTGTATCCCAACGGTGGATATTTCACCGGCCTTTACTACAGCACCAACTCAGGCATCGCTGCCACCATCACCCGCGACCTGGCCCTGGTGCGCAGCCCCAACTTCCCCGGCGGCGCCAACCTGTTCCAGGTTGCCATCGCCCCTGACGACCCCAAAGTCATGGCCGTCACCTCCGACGTTGGTTCAGTGGGTGCCGTTGCCGCGGGCACCGGCCCCGTCAACATCTGGTACTCCTCCGACGGCGGCAACAACTGGGACCTGGCTTTTGCGGGTTATGACTTCGCAACCGCGACCTACACACTGGGAGCGGGCACGACCATCCGCTGTCTCGACATCTCGATAGACTACGGCGGAAAGCGTGACATCGGTTTCGGCACCGTCACCGCTGCCGGCACCGGCGCCTGGTATGTCAGGTCTTCCACCGGTTTCACCACCTGGAATCAGCAGCTCAGCCCGTGGAGCGGTCTGGCTGCTATTGACACCGGTATCTATGCCCTCAAATTCTCGCCGACCTACAGCGGCGACTCCGCGGTAGCGCTGGTCTACTCCGTCCCCGCAGCCACCTACTTCAACGTAGCTATGCGCGACCTCAACATGAACACTACTACAGCCTACGCCTACACATTCCCGGGCATCGTAGTAGCCAACCCGACGGCACCGGTTGTCGCCACCAATGCCGTGCTGAGGAACGTATCCCTGCAGCTCCCGTCCGACTTCTCCGGACAGTCGGCCTCGCTGCGCAGGGCATACATCAGCCTTGACGTCATCCCCGGCGGCGGATTTAACCAGGGTATCTATCGTGTCGACGACACCACCGTCTACACCCTGATGGACAACACCGCCGTCGCCGACAAACAGATCTACACCATCGCCTACTTCGGCACCTATGCCTCCGGCAAACTGCTGGCAGGCGAGCGCATGGGCTTCTCCTGCTCGGCGACCGTGCCCACCTGGTTCACGGATTCGCCGACCACCTGTCCCATCCCGTGCTGGTACCCGGCCCTTAAGCCGACCACCGGCGCCGCCAACATAGCCTGCGCAGTAGCCAAGACCGGCGAGGGCGCAGCTATCGTCGCCTGGAATGCCGACGGCTCACTGGGCTACGCAGCCACCGGCTCGCAGCCTGCCGAGGCTTTCGGCACACCCTGGTATCTCCAGCAGTATGCAATCCCGGTAGTCAACGACGAGTCTGCATTCGCCATCTCCCGCAACAACGGCGAGACCTGGAACCAGCTCGTCCTGATCAACACCACCATCGATTGGTTCAACGACGTGGCGGTAGCGCCCGATTGCACCACCATCTACCTGGCCTCGTCCAACACCAATCTTGGCCTCACCACCTGTAACTCGTTTGACAGCGTGTGGCGCGCCACCATCAATCCCAACGTGGCTGCCCCGCTGCCCGCGGTTCCCCCGCTGGGCACCTACTGGGAGCGCGTGTACGCACGCCCGACCTCCCTCATGACCTGCCCTCCGGGACCGCAGAGCGACCTGCCCATACTGAGGGTCGTCCCGTCCTGCACCGACAAGCCTGACGGCGAGATCGTCGGCTGGGCCGCGCAGAATACAAGGGCAATGGCCTGGTCTCCGGACTACGGCGATTACTGGGCGACAGTCACACCGCGCTTCGCCATCCAGGACTTCGCCTTCGAGACCAGCACCACCATGTACACCGTTAACGGATCAGGCATGGTCCAGAGGCTGCCCTACACCGGCACCGCCTGGTCCACCAACCTGCCCACCTACCAGTCCAACCTCGAGACCACCCACACCATCGTGGCTGTTCCCGACGGTAAAGTACTGGTCGGCGCAGGCGCAGTCTCATCCTACCCGGTGGCCTACTCCGCCGATAAGGGCGTGAGCTTCACCTCCGGCTCCGAGTCCATCTCCGGCCACGGCAGGGAGCATGTCATTTTCGACGTTGACTTCAAGAACAACAGCTTCATCTACGTCGGCGATGACGCCCTGGCCGCCACCGGCATGGGCACCGTCTATCGCAACACGGCTCCTTCGTTCCAGAGGTGGGTCGACAACGACATGATGAGTATCGATAATAATCCCACCGGTATAGCGTGGCCGGTGGGTACGATTGGCCCGCCTCATATCACAGGCGTTTTCGGTTTGGCTCAGGCTTGGACCGGAAGTCCTGATCCGGCAGTCTACGCCGCACATGATAATGTAACGACTTCAGTCTTTGCGGATAATTCGGCTGTGTGCCGAACGCTTGCGCCGCGCGACGGCATGCCCAAGCCGGGCATCACCTGGGATTGTCTCGACATCTTTGCGCCCATCACCACTGCCGGCGTAAAGTTCACGCTCGAGCCGACCTCGCTTAAATACTGCGGCTGCTGCACGCTCGACACCAACACCACCCTCTACGCCATTGATGACGAGAGCGGCAACTGGCAGTACATCGCAGGCCTGAGGAACAACTACCTTGCCACAAGGCTCCTCGGCCGCATGTGGAACTTCCCGCAGTACATCGCCGCAGCCGATCTCACCGGATTCGGCTATGCGCCGACTATCAGGCGCGGCATGCTCTGGGCTTACACCGATTGCCTGGCCAAGAGAGGACCGATCCTGAAGAGCCCGGCTGATGGTTTCCTGGTGGGCGCCGACCCGGTAACGGGCCGCAACCAGCAGGTGGACCTGGCCTGGGAGCAGCTCTGTCTGGCCACTGGTTACCTGATACAGATAGCCAAAGATGAAGACTTCACGTTGAAAATAGATCCGACACTCAATAATGCGACCACGATTGGTTCCGTGATAGACGAGATCCAGATCGATATGGACGCAACCAATATGACAAGTCCGGCTGTCTGGATCGCACCCGGGGCTTTGCCGGAAGCAGGAGCTATTTACTATTGGCATGTGTGTGTATATCGCAGCGCCACGGGTCAACTGGCCTATTCTGACTGGTCCGAGACACGCAGCTTCACCGTCAAGGCGGGATTCATCGTCAACACCCCGTACTACGGCGTACAGTTGCTGGCCCCCAACAACGGCTGCCTCGGCTGCAAAGTAAAGCCGGCCTCCTTCTCATGGAGCCCCTGGAAAGAGGCGACCAAGTATCAGTTCGACCTCGCCAAGGATCCTGAGTTCAAGAGCCTGGTCGTAACCGCCGCCACCACCACCACCGGTTACGAATACGACGGCACCCTGGACTACAGCACCAATTACTTCTGGCGTGTGAAGGCCCTGGAAGTCAACGGCCGGAACATCCCGAGTGATTGGTCCGCCACCTTCAGCATGCAGACAGAAGCAGCTCCGGAACCGCCGGCGCCTGCTCCTTCAGAGCCTGCAACCCCGCTGTGGGTCTGGGTCATCATCGCTATCGGCGCCATCTTCGTTATTACCGTTCTTATACTTGTCATGCGGGTACGCAGTAAATAGAAAAAGGGGCGCTTATAAGCGCCCCTTTTTCTATTCAGTAAAATATGATGTTGTATTTATTGACTATACAAATAGTAAACCGGTAACGGATTAGAGGGTCAGTTTCATACTGATGTCCAGCGCCCTGGCGGAATGTGTCAGCGCGCCCACCGAAATCCAATCAACACCTGTTTCCGCGATCAGCCGCGCATTATCCAGGCTTACTCCACCCGAAGCTTCCACGATTGACTTGTGGGAAATCAACGAGACCGCCTGACGCATTTGATCCAGGCTCATGTTATCCAGCATGACGATATCTGCCCCTGCTTCGGCAGCTTCTGCAGCTTCCTCAGGATTGGTGGTCTCGATCTCGATCTTGATAGTTCGCGGTGTTTTGTCCCTCGCCTGGCGGACAATCTCGGAGATACTCATTCCCCGGCGGCGAAGTATGGCTATATGATTGTCCTTGATAAGAACCATGTCTCCCAGGTTCATACGGTGGTTGACGCCGCCGCCGACGGATACCGCATACTTCTCCAGCAGGCGCAGTCCGGGCAGGGTCTTACGTGTATCCAGTATTTTGGCAGGGAAATCCCTGACCGCCTCAACATACAAAGACGTTTGTGTCGCAATACCGCTCAGGTGCTGAAGAAAATTGAGGGCCGTGCGCTCGCCTTTCAGAATATCGGCTATATCGCCCTCAACCCTGGCTGCAATATCTCCCGGTTTAACCCGGTTCCCGTCTGCCGTCAGGATGGAAAATTTCAAAAATGGATCGATGATATTAAATACCAGCCTGGCTGCTTCGATACCAGCCAGTATGCCTCGATCCTTAACTATGAAGCTGGCCCTGCCTATTACATGGGCAGGGATCAGAGCACTGGACGTGACGTCCCCACCTGCCAGATCCTCGTCCAGGGCCCTCTCCACCAGGTCTTCCAGTTCAGGGATATAATCGTTTAGTTGCATCAAGGGTTGACCTTCTTGCTTATGGATTCAGCAGGTAGATAGAGAAGTTGAGGGCTGTGGCATAACTGACCCAGAGAATATAAGGAATCAGCAATAATGACGCGGTTCTGGACACGCGGTAGAAATTTATCATGGTTAAAAGGATGGCTGTCCACAATGGTACAATCACGACAAGTCCCCAGAGCGGAGATTTCAGCCCGAAGAAGGCGTAAGACCAAAGCGTGTTGAGCACAAGCTGAATGATGAAGATGATCAGTCCTTCTCTGACATGAAAGACCTTTATACCCTTGCGCCATACAAGGAACGCCGATATGCCCATGAGGATGTAAAGCAGGAACCACACGGGGGCGAACAGCCAGTTGGGCGGAGTGAAAGAAGGCTTTTCCAGCAATATGTACCAGTTTGGTATGGCTGCCCGCGTGAAAAGCGAGCCGATGAAACCTGCGCCGAAGCAGGCCACCAGGCTGATAAGCAGCTTGATGATGTCACTCAGTCTTTTATTGCGCATTAGTTATGAACCAACTGCCGATAAACATTAAACACCGGACATATGAGGGATTCGAAATCTTGAGAAATAATATATCAACAGGCCGACGAACTCAAATCGTATTACCTGCCGGGTGGAACGGACCTTCGTTCCGTGCAATCCCGGGATTGGCCTCTCCGTTACCCTCTTCTTGCGCCCTTCAGGAATCGAGCACGGCATGTGTTAAACTGCCGTGATATGTTTGTTTGCCTCCAAATTGCTGTGCTAAAATCCCTTCTGGACTGCACCGGTCGAAACCATCCCCCTGCTATTTGATATGAAACTCTATTATATAAGCCAGTTAATTCACGGCCTGCCTGAATTTGAACGGCTGCTTGACTCGCTGTCTGATAAGCGGCGTAAAAGGGTGAGGTTATCCCTTCCCGACCAGGCTACACCGATTGTGGCGGCAGCCATTTACGGTCGTTTCAACAGGACAGTTCTGTTTGTCACAGCTCATGCCGAAGCTGCCAGGCGTCGCTTCGAACAGATTAAGCTGTGGCTGCCTGACACGGTTGTGCCGCTGTTTTTCCCGGAAGCCGGTCTGCCCGGTAACGGCTCTCCGGACGATCCTGTTATCAATTCAGAACGGATAAAAGTAATCTCTCTCCTGGCCGGCTGTAATAGCGCCGATGAAAGCCAGCAATCCTCTTCCTTTATTATGTGTTGTGCGGCGGCTCTGATCAGCCGGTCTGTGGGGCGGGACAGATACAAATCAGGCTGCATCAGGATTATAAATGGTATGAACATGAATCAATCCACCCTGCTTGAGAGGATGCAATCAGCGGGCTATAAATATGAGGACGTTGTAGAGATACCGGGTACTTTCAGTAAGCGGGGCGGCATCGTCGATGTGTATCCCTGTGGTCACGACTCGCCGGCCAGGATAGAATTTTTCGGGAACGAGATAGAAAGCCTGAGGCTGTATGATTCAAGATCGCAACGGTCGATGGAAAAAGTGCCGGTGTTATTAATACCTCCCGCAGAGGAGACGTCCAATGACGGTGTCGCCAATTTACTTGATTATCTGCCGGATGAGGCCATTCTGTTGTTGGACGATGTCCAGCAGATCGAGTCCGAGGTAGAGCGAATCAGGGGGGAGTTCAGCAGCCCAGGTCAATCCGCGGCCGGAGAGGCGGGTAACGCCCCCGGTGGCTTTGAGTGGGCGGCGATTGAAAATAAAATCAGGAGCCGGGACCAGGTTGTGGAATTCAGCCGCTGGGATGAAGCTGCAGTGCAGGATGAGCAACATTATCGTCTTCCTATCAGGGGCGCCCCTGATTTCTCTGCGAAATTTACGGCGCTTTTAGATAGACTATTGGAATTGAGGCGGGAGAGCGGCAGGGTTTTGATCGTCAGCCAGCAGGCTGAAAGGATAAGGGAACTGTTGCAGGAACGCGATATCAGCATAGACGTTTTAAGAACACTTGAAGGGCTGCCGGTAAGCAATTCTATCGTCCTGTTGCAGGGTTCGCTGGATGAAGGATGGCAGCTTGACAATGAGCTATTGCTGCTGACCGATGCCGAACTCTTCGGGAACATAAAGCGGCGGCGTTTTGCTAAAACCAGACCAGTCAGACACCACCTTTTCCTCAACGATATAAATATCGGAGATGCAGTAGTACATGTTGAGCACGGCATCGGGCGCTTTGCCGGAACCGTCAGGAAAGTCTCTGCGGGAGTGGAGAGGGAATACTTGATGCTGGAATATGCTTGTGGAGACATACTTTATGTACCTGTAGATCAAGTCGACAGGGTGAGTCTTTATATAGGCGGAAGTGAGAGAACTCCATCTCTGAGCAGGCTGGGATCACAGGAGTGGATCAGGGCGCAGCAAAGGGTGAAGGAATCTGTGGCAAATATAGCGGGTGAGCTTATTGAACTGTATGCCGGGCGAACCGCAGGAGGAGGCATTGCTTTTTCCAGGGATACCCTCTGGCAAAAAGAACTGGAAGCTTCTTTCCCCTACGTAGAAACTCCAGACCAGATGGAGGCCATCGAGGCAGTGAAAGCGGATATGGAATCGGCGCGGCCGATGGACAGGCTGGTTTGCGGCGATGTGGGTTATGGAAAAACCGAGATTGCTCTGCGCGCCGCCTTTAAAGCTGTCATGGACAGCAAACAGGTGGCCATTATGGTGCCGACCACGATCCTGGCGCAGCAGCATATGAGCACTTTCAGTGACAGGTTAAAGACCTTCCCTGTCAAAGTTGCCGTGCTCAGCCGCTTCTGTTCGGCCAGGGAACAGGCGGATGTGATCGCAGGGCTGGCGGAGGGTTCGACGGATATATGCATAGGCACACACAGGATGCTACAAAAGGACGTGAGGTTTAAGGATCTCGGGCTGGTGATAATCGATGAGGAGCAACGTTTTGGCGTAGTGCACAAGGAGCATTTCAAGAAAATGAGGCAATCGGTTGACGTGCTGACACTGAGCGCTACACCTATACCCAGGACGATGCACATGGCGCTTTCGGGTATCCGCGATATGAGCACAATTGAGACACCGCCGGAAAGCCGTCTGCCTGTGATCACACATGTGGGGGAATACAATGGCAGGCTGGTTCGGCAAGCATTGCTGCGGGAGTTGGAACGGGATGGTCAGGCGTTCCTTGTACATAACAGGGTTCACAGCATCAATGAACTGGCATCAAAGGTGGCGGAGCTGGCGCCGGAGGCCAGGATATCGGTGGCGCATGGACAGATGGAAGAGGATAAACTGGAAGACATTATGTCTGAGTTTATGCTGGGTAAGAGCGACGTGCTGGTTACAACAACTATTATTGAGTCGGGTCTTGATATGCCGAATGTAAATACACTGATCGTAGACAATGCGGATAAAATGGGTTTGACCCAGCTTTATCAGCTGCGTGGCAGGGTAGGACGTGGCGCAAATTCGGCTTATGCTTACTTCTTATTTGATTCTGGTAAAAGCCTGACTGACCAGGCCATTGAACGGCTGAAGGTGATTGCGCGGGCCACCGAGCTGGGAGCAGGCTATGCCATCGCTATGAAAGACCTTGAGATAAGGGGAGCGGGTAACCTGCTGGGGATTGAGCAGAGCGGCAATATCGCTACTGTGGGATTCAGCTATTATTGTCATCTGCTTGAGGAGGCGGTTGAAGAGATAAAAGCCCGGCGCGAGGGCCGCACCCTGCCAAAAAAGGTGGAGCCGGACGCCGTCACTATTGATTTAAAGATACCGGCTTTTATTCCGGATCATTATATCGAGAATACGCGGACGAGATTCAACATCTATCACAGGCTGGCCGGCATGGTCACTGCGCAAGAAGTATGCGATATAAGTGAGGAAATGATCGACAGGTTCGGCGATATGCCTGAAGAGGTGACCAATTTGTTGTACGTTGTGGAATTACGGCAGGCGGCTGTCGCGGCGGGGATTGAATCGATCGTTCGGGACGGTGAAAATGTCACCGTATCCTGCGGTGACGGAGATATTAAGAATGCGGACAAAATAATTGCTTTAGAAAACAGAGCGGTCAGGCGGGGCAACAGACAGATCAAGATTGATACTGAGATAGCGGGGCACAGATGGATGAAGCTGTTAAAAGAACTGGTGCTGCAATTATCTTACACCGGAATATCGACCGCGGGGGAAAAAGGCGCTTAGTCCTCGACACCGGCGTCCTGTAGGTAATCCATCATATCTTGAACGGTGACCAGGTTATCGGCGTCTTTCTCTGGTATTTCGAATTTATTTCCTGGTTTGCTGAAGCTGTCTTCAACTGTAGTAAAGAATTCGGCCAGGTCATCCGGGTCCATGTTCAGATCTTCGATGAATGAAGCGGACGGCGCGATGGAAGCGGAGTCCACGCCCAGTTCATCAACCAGGATTTTCTTAATCTTATCGAAAAGTTTTGACATCTGATATTACCGGTCAATTATACGATGTGCGATACCTGTCAATCAATCTGTTTTTTTCGTTCTTCTTCCTTAGATATTGCAGTTCCAAGCACCCCGTTGATAAACTTGGGGGAGGTCTCGGCGCCGAACTCCTTGGCAAGCTCTATCGCCTCATTGATAGCCACCTTAGCCGGTGTTTTATCATCCAATAAAATCTCGTAAAGCGCAATTTTTAAGATATTACGATCCATACCGGCGAGTTGGTCCACTGGAAAGGCAGTTGCGTAGCGTTTAATCGTGCTGTTCAACCGGTCCTGGTTTTCAAGCACTCCGTGCACCAGCTCACGTGCAAAGCTGGCTCCGTCGCCGGTCAGCGCTTTAAGGGAGAGCGTGCGTTCAAGGACGGAGTCCGGGCTGTTGGCTGCAAATTCCAGTTCAAAGAGTGTTTGCAGTGCAGCAATCCTGGCCAGACGTCTTAGACCTGTGGGCATACAATCACTGGGAGCGAGTCACTTCAGCCGGTGGTCCCTGACCTAGAACCTGCCGCCTTTACGCCACTTGATAATCTCATTCGTTTTCTCAGCGTTGCTGAGGTTAAAAGTCAATGCTCCGGGGCTAATTGATTTAATGTATTTTGTCAGGATGTCTCCGGGACCAACTTCAAAGAAAGTGGTTATACCACGGGCAAGCATGGTCTCAACCGATTGCTGCCATTTAATACAATGTACTATCTGGCTTATCAACTCTTCCTTAAGAGCCTCAAGCGAATGCATGGGCTGTGCCGTAACATTGGATACGACGGGTACCTGTGGAGTTTCATAATTAAATTGTGCTACGGCATTTATCATGCCGGCCAAGGCGGGTTCCATCAATGAAGAGTGAAAGGCGCCGCTGACTTTAACCGGCTGCATGCGTTTTGCCCCTTTGACCTGCGCCAGCCTCCTGGCCTTGGCCAGCTTATGCTCATCTCCGCTGATAACCGTATTTTCGGGCGCATTGATATTGGCCAGTTCAACTCCGGTGGTAAGGCAAACACCTTCGACGAGATCCTTGCTGAGGTCCATAATTTGCAGCATACCGCCCGGCTTGCGGCGGCCGGCCTCGTTCATGAGACGCCCACGCTCGCGAATCAAGCGGACGGCGTCTCCCAGTTTCATCATGCCGGATGACACCATTGCGGCATATTCGCCGCATCCATGGCCTGCCACCAGTGTAGGAGTTGGAAGCGCTCCGCCGCTGATCTCCTCTCCGGCCCTAAGGCAGGCAATGCTTACGGTCATGATGGCCGCCTGGGCATTCATGGTTTGCGCGAGGTCCTCTTCCGGGCCCTCGAAACAAAGCCTTGAGAGAGGAAATCCCAGTGCCTTATCAACTTCGTCGAACACTTTCCTGGCAGAATTGTAGTGGACGTAAAAGTCGAGCCCCATTCCGACCTGCCTGGATTCCTGGCCAGGAAACACATAGGCCACTTTCACATCTTCTACCATCTAATTCCCTCCTTGATTTACCATATCAGCTTTGCAGGCAACTTTTTATTTGCGTTTCTTTTTGGGGCTTTTGATCTCGATTACTTCCCTTCCATCGTAAGTGCCGCAAGACGGGCATACCTGGTGAGGGAGTTTTAAACTGTGACAGCGGGAACATTCGATAATTGCTGCAGGGGACTTCGCAAGGTGACTGCGTCTTTTCCCCTGGCGTGCCTTGGGATATTTCTTTTTAGGAAGTGGTGCCATTTATATTTTGCTCTCCTTTTCTATCTGCGTTAATCTGTCCCACCTGCTATCATGAGATCGGCTTGTGTGACCACAATCCCCGCGAGCGAGTTCCTGGCCACAGACAGGGCATATGCCCGGACAATCCGGCCTGCACAATAGCCTGGTCGGTGTCGTCATGATTATATACTGTCTGATTGCTTCGTTTAAGTCAAGGATATGATTATCGGCGATCGTAAATTCTTCAGGCGGTGGATTAAGGTGAGCGCCTGAAGCGATATCAATAATCGGAAAGAATTCCTCCTCCATTATAAATGAAATTTGTTTTTTTACTTCAGCCAGGCAGCGTGAGCAGGAACCTTTGATATCAACAAGGAATGTACCTTCAGCGAGGATACCTCGGCTGGTGCGGATCAGTTCAATATTTCCTATAACGTGGTTCTCGCCATTTTCGCCGGCCGGCCCATCTATTTCGTAATTACGCTTTGCTCCGACCGGCTCCTTGAGGAGCTGGGCGACATTTATTTGCATTATGATAGATACGACTTCGAATTTGGCTCATTATAAGTAGAGATATGTGTAATGTCAAGAAAATAAAGGTCGCCGGGATATTGGCTACTGCGTAAGCGCCGTGTGGCGTGTTGGATATCGAGCCGTATAATATTTGGTATACAGTAGTAACAACCGTTTAACATAAGATCATACATGTCTTGACTGAGCTTGATAAAAGGATTTAAACTGTCTAACGCCGGGGTGACAGCGGCATGTACCACCTGCGGGAAGAGTAAGTGTATGCTGACGGTTTTAATAGCTGTGAATCACCCCCATCTCCAGGAATTCAGGTCAATTTTCCCTGATCGCAGCTGAATTGCCGTTTTGACTGGTTCGCGGATATTTTCGGAAAGAATATTTAGGCGGTCAATTATTCCGGATAATGCTAAACTGTTCCTGTAAAGAATCTTGAGAAGGAGTAAAGACACAGGGTATGAAAGTCGTATTTATTGAAGACATCTCGGCCAAAGAGAAAAAAGGCGATATTAAAGAGGTATCTGCCGGATATGCCAGAAATTACTTATTGCCAAGAGGTCTGGCCTTGCCTGCAACCCCGGGCGCTGTAAAAGCGGCCGAGAAAATCGCCCAGGAGCGTGAGAGGAAGCGCGAGCGGATGCATGAGGAATACGTTGAACTGGCCAGGCAGATTGAGGGTAAGGAACTGCGTTTCAAGGGAAAGGCCAGCTCCAAGGGCACTTTGCATGGATCGATCACAGCAGCCGATATAGCCGACAGATTGTCTGATCTGGTCAATGTGGACATCGATAAGAAAAAAATATCCATGAAAAGCTCTCTTCATAACATCGGAGAATATGAGGTCGAACTGATTTTCAGCAAAGATGCGACAGCCAAAATTATGGTCATAATTGAGAGGGAAACAGCCTGAAGCTATGAGAGAGACCCTGCCGCCCTATGACCTGGATGCCGAAGAAGCGGTGCTCGGCTCACTATTGATCGATAGCGAGTCTATCACAGAGATAGACACCATAGTGGGAACCGAGGATTTTTTTAGCGAGCAGAACCAGTTCGTATTTGGCGCCTGTCGCAACCTGTTCCAGCGTGATGAAGCCATTAATCAAATAACGGTCGCTCAGGAACTGGTCAGGCTCGGTAAGTTGGATGATGCAGGGGGGGCCGCCTATCTCAGCCATCTCGTATCCATGGTGCCGACGTCCCTGCATGTAAGGCACTACGCGCAGATTGTGTACCGGCTGGCTACCATGCGCCGCCTGATCAGCGCAGCCGGTCAGATTGAATCGCTTGGATATAAAGCTGATCCCGACGTTGATCTCTCGCTTACACGGGCGGAGGATATCATCTTCAAGCTCAGGACGAGACAGGGGCGGGGTGAATTTATTCCCATTCAGGATGCGCTCAACCGCTATTTTGAGGAAGCGGCTCACAGGACTACACTCGACAGGGATATCCAGAATATCAGGACGGGTTTTAAGGCTATTGATAATGCGCTGGGCGGGTTGCAACGCTCAGAACTGGTTATACTGGCTGCCAGGACCAGCATTGGTAAGACGAGCCTGGCCCTGAATATCGCCCGCAACGCAGCCGTTAATCAGAAGGCCTGTATCGCCCTCTTCAGCCTCGAGATGTCCCGGCGCGAGATAATCCAGAGGTTATTATCGAGTGAATCCAATATCGAATCGCAGCATTTCAGGAAGGGACGCTTTTCGGACCTCGAGGAGCGTCTGCTTCAACGTGACATAATACCCAGGCTGGCCGAGACATCCATATATATAGATGATACTCCCAACATGCGTATCAGCGAGGTGCGCAGCAAGGCCAAGAGGCTCCATCTAAAACACAGTGTCGATATGGTTGTCCTCGACTATATTCAGCTGTTAAGGGGTGATTCTAAAAGCGATAACCGTGTCCAGGAGATGACCGAGATAACACAGTCGCTTAAAGCGCTGGCCCGCGAGCTGGACACGCCCGTCCTGGCTTTATCTCAGTTGAGCCGCAATATCGAGCACCGCCAGGAAGGTAAAAGATTGAAGCAGCAGGTCAAACCACAGCTCTCAGACCTGCGCGACAGCGGCAGCATAGAACAGGATGCGGATGTCGTAATGTTTATTCATCGCTGGGACAAGATTTATGCCACTGAGGACGACTGGATCCGTGAAGTTGGAGAAGACCAACCTTATCCCAAGGGCATTGCCCAGATCATCATAGCCAAGAACCGCAATGGTCCTACGGGTGAAGTCCCGCTCAGGTTTATACAGGAAACAACCAAATTCGATAACTTTGACAGCAGCGTGGTTGAGGTCGGGACTTTATATTAAAAGGTATAAAGAATATGCCAGGAAGCAGTTTTAAGGGTTTCCCTCCGAGGGTCGAGGTGACTCCTCTGCCCAATGTGTTTTTCAGCGAGGTGTTGTTGAATATTAATAGTCTGCTTGAGCTGAAAACGGTTATGCAGATATTTTTCCTGCTCAGCCGCAGAAGAGGTTATCCCAGGTTTGTGAGCTTTGGCGAGTTGAGCCGCAATGCTGTGATTGAGAAAGAGTTGGATAAAATGAAGGGAGATGCAGATATACTGCTGAGAGATGCTCTCCAATCTGCTGTTAAGCACGGTATTTTGCTGCATATCCCTGTCAACGTTGACGGGAAATCGGACGAAGCCTACTTCATCAACAATCAGACCGAAAAGAACACCATCGATAAGATAGTGAGCGGGGCTCTGAAGATACCCAGTGTGGAGATCAGGTATGAGGAGGAGCGCGTCAGTGAACAGCCCCGGGATATCTACAGTCTCTATGAACACAATATCGGTATGCTCACTCCTATTCTGGCCGAGGAGTTGCAGGAGGCGGAACACCGCTATCCTCCAGAATGGATACATGATGCTTTTAGAGAGGCATTGAGAGCTAATGTCAGGAACTGGAAATATATAAACGGCATTCTAAAGCGCTGGGAACGCGAAGGAAAGAAAGATGGAAAACCTGTCGGAGATACTCAAAAAGAAAGAGATCCCGATAAATACATCAGTGGAAAATACGGACATATGGTCCGGCGATAGTACGGAGGAATCCGCACCGGACGGGCTACCGGTAGAAGTCTGCCCCGTATGCAGGGGTACACGCTTCGTTCACCCCGCATTGCCCTCAGGTGATTCCGATTATTCGCGTCTGGTGCCGTGCATATGCGCGAAAGACGATATCAACCGAAGAAGAGCGGCACGCCTTCAGGCTTTAAGTAATCTGGGGAACCTCTCGAAACTGTCTTTCAACAATTTGGCTCCGCTGGGACGAAGCAGCGACCAGGTATCGCAGAAACTCTTTCAGCTCGCTTTGGATGAGATCCGCAAATTCGCGGAAAATCCACAGGGGTGGATCGTGCTGGCCGGGCCCGTCGGCAGTGGTAAAACGCATCTGGCCTGCGCTGTCGCCAACCTTCGCATAAGCCAGGGCCATTCGGCTTTTTACATCACTGCCGCGGAGCTGCTTGATCACCTCAGATCGGCTTACAGCCCCAGCAGCGAGATCGAATATGATGAATTATTTGAGCAGATCAAGAACAGCCCCCTGCTGATACTTGATAACCTGAATTACTCGGCAACAACCGTATGGTCCAAGGGTAAACTCGAGCAACTGCTCGAGCATCGTTTCAACGGCAGGCTGCCAACGCTTATCACCACCGGCATGTCGGTGGAAGATTTTGCCACTGATTATGCCGGCCATATGAACGATCCTGAACTCAGCAAGGTCCTCATTTTGAAAAAGGAATCATCCAGCCTGCAGAGCCTCGATAGTCTCGATCTCGAGCTGCTAAAGAATATGAAGTTCAGCAATTTCGACAGCAAGCGTTTGAGCCTGCAAGAAGATGTCAGGCAGAACCTGGCACAGGCGTTTAACAATGCCCGTGAGTTCGCCCGGGCTCCGCAGGGCTGGCTGATTTATCAGGGTGTGAACGGGTGCGGCAAGACGCACCTTGCGGCAGCAATAGCGAACGAGCTTCGTGAATCAGGCAAAGAAGTTCTGTTTATCGTAGTGCCGGACCTGCTGGATCACCTGAGAGCGTCTTTCGCTCCCGACAGCCGGGTGTCCTATGATGCGCTGTTCGAAAAAATTAAGAAGATCCCCGTACTGGTGCTGGATGATTTCGGAGAGCATTCTGCCACTTCATGGGCTCAGGAGAAGCTGTATCAAATAATAAACTACCGCTATAACGCCCGCCTGGCTACGGTCATCACCACCTGCCTGTATCTGGAAGAGATCGAAAACCGTGTCAGCTCGCGGATGGTTGATCCCAGCATCAGCCTGGTCTTCAATATTATGGCTCCCGATTACAGGGGTGATATAAAAGCCTCGAGAACGGTGAGGTCGCGTCCAAGGGCTAAGAATTAACCGGGCACAGCCGGTTCTTTGAAGCTGGCTGCTTTTCCTGATAAAATATTTTCTAATACGAAAGTGGAAAGCACTATAGTTAATCAACCGGTATTAGTTTTAAATGAGAACTACCTCCCACTGAACATTTGCAGAGTGCGGCGGGCAGTGGTTCTGGTGCTGGTGGGGAAAGCCGAGGTGGTGGAGAATGGGCGAGGGTATTTTTCCGCCAGCTCCGGCAGTTACGAGATCCCTTCCGTGATCAGGCTTGTTTACCTGGTGCGCAAGCAGACGCACCCGCGCAAGATGACCAAACTGGAGATATTTAACCGTGATAAATACACGTGTCAGTACTGTGGAAAGGAGGGGAAGGAGCTGACGCTGGACCATGTTATGCCGAGGCGACTGAACGGAGAGCATACATGGGAAAATATCGTAGCGGCATGTATCCCCTGTAACAGAAAGAAGGCGGGCCGGACGCCGGCTGAAGCCGGGATGCCGTTGTTGAGGTCCCCTCGCGCGCCCGGCAACATCGGTTTCTACGTGCCTTATCAGTATTTACGCGCCAGGTCCGAATGGGAGAAATATCTGCCTCATAAAAGGTGATATTTCCGGCCTTATGGCTTTCTGGGGTTGACGACTGTGGCCTCGGCATTGGGGACCTCGATCGTCATACCGGTTTCCAGTTCCACCATGAGTGATTCTTTAATCACGTTTCTGCCGACGATCTTGCCTTTCCCCATCTTTGTGAGGATCTCCTGCCCCATTTCGGGCAATTTCCCCTTCATGCAGTGGTACTGCTCATATTCATAGCTCAGGCAGCATAGAAGCCGTCCACACAGCCCCGAAGTCTTCATGGGATTAAGGGCGATATCCTGCTCCTTGGCCATTTTGATGGATACGGGCATGAATTCGCTGAGAAAAGAGACGCAGCACAGTTGGCAGCCGCATTTACCGACGCCGCCGATAAGCTTTGCTTCATCCCTGGCGCCAACCTGGCGCAGCTCGACATGTGTCCTCAATTCGTGGCTGAGCTTGCGGACAAGCTCACGGAAGTCAACCCGTTTCTCTGAATAGAAGAATATAATCAGGTGGCTGCCGTCCAGGTTGTACTGGAGGTAGATCACTTTCATGGGAAGGTTAAGGCTCTCGATCAGTTCCTTGGATTTGGAGAGAGCTTTCTTGGTGCGGTCCTTTTGAAATTTCGCTTGATTCATATCTTCGGTTGTGGCTATACGTATGACTGGTTTGAATGGCTCGGCGTTCTCAGCGGGAGTCACTTCCTTAACGCCGACGATCACTTTTCCCAGCTCGATGCCACGGTTGGTTTCGACAATGACCATGTCATTCACTTTAAGATCGAATCCGGCAGCGTCGAAGGAATATATTTTACCCGCCCGCATAAACCTGACTCCCACTACGTTAGACATCAGTTATTTACACCTGCCGAATTCATGGAGTAATCGGCTTTTTTCTCTTTCTTAGGCATATCCAGCATGATAACTTCGAAGAGAAGATGCAGGTTGGCATTATATGACAGGTTCATCAGCATCTTGTTCAGGCTGTTGATGAATTCTTTGATCTCAAGGATTGTCAGCATATTTGCCCACGATTTGATATCATTCAGCTTATCCAGGTTGGTTACATCGTCTTCACAGTTATATTTTAGCAGCATTACGTCCCGGCACCATGAAAGCCAGAGCTTGATGACCTCTTCCACGCTGTTTCTGTCTGCAGGCATCTGCTGGATGTAGGCTAACCTTTCAGACCATGACCGGGTCAGGAGGCCCGAAAACTCAGTCAGTCTCTGGTCCCGGCTTTGCAGGTAGCCATCGTCTTTGAGGGCCAATATAGCCCAACCAAGGCAACCGCCTGAGAGCCGCGATAATAATTTTATTTTATCGGGATTCAGCCCATTAAATTTATTCAGCCTGTTTTCTATCTCGGCGATTGCTACGGGCTTGAGCTCGAAGCGCTGGCATCTTGAAACGACCGTAGGCAGAAGCGCACTTTCCTGAGATGTGAGCAAGAGAATAATCACGTGCCGCGGAGGCTCTTCCAGCGTTTTAAGCAAACAATTAGACGCCTCCGCCGACATCAGGTCGGCATCGTCGATAATATAGACCTTGTAGTTGCCTTCATAAGGAGGTAAACTGGAACCTCTCTGCAGCAGTTCCCTTATCGTATCTATGCCGATCTCAGTTGCCTTCCTCCTGTCTTTCTGATCACGGCCTGCATATTTATCGATGACGATTACATCAGGATATTTGCCCTGTTGAATGCGTTGACAGGCCCGGCATGAGCCGCAGGGGGATGCGCCCTCACCGCAGTTCAGGGCGCTGGCCAGATCCAGGGCAAGCGTCATTTTACCGACATGCGGAGGCCCCACCAGAAGATATGCGTGAGCCAGGGAACTCCTCGCTATGGAGTCTCTGAGAAATTCTATAATTCGATCCTGGCCGGCCGTTTGCCACATTTTAGGTATTATACAACAATTATGTATAAAAGCTGTCCTGCTTTTGCTGGGAAATCCGGAGGGCATTGTCCCTTCTGAACAGCCGGTTCATTAATACGATTTGACAGATGATAAGATTACTGCTATATTATAAATTTGCTATTATGCCATTTCTACTTAGGGCGTCAAATCATTGTCCCGTATAAATATTCCAGCTATTGTCATCTTCTATTTAATTTGACAAAGCAGTTCGCAGACGACCGGTAACTAATAGGACAGGAGAAGATATGTCTATTTCTATCGCCGCAGAGAATAACAACCTGCCTGTTGTCAAGAGCAAAAATTATGCCCGCCTGCCCCAGGTGCTCGAGATACCCAACCTTATACAGGTACAGCTTGATTCTTTCAGATGGTTTATGGAGGAAGGAATTAAGGACCTGCTGCAGGAAGTGTCCCCTATAAAGGACTTCACGGGCGGCAAGATGGAGCTTTCTTTCACGGGTTACGAATTTCGCCCTCCCACGCACGATGTTGCTAATTGTCGTGAGAGAGACATGAGCTATCAGTCAAATCTTTATGTGCGTGCCAGCCTGCTGATAAAAGAGACGGGGGAAATTAAGGAACAGGAAGTCTTTCTGGGCGAGATTCCTCTCATGACTGAGAACGGGACGTTCATCATCAGTGGTGCGGAGAGGGTGGTTGTCAACCAGTTGATTCGTTCGCCCGGTGTGTATTTTACCTTGGTGACAGAGGACAGCGGGAGGCGGCTCTGCAACGCCAAGCTGATCCCTGAGCACGGCGCATGGCTCGAATTTGAGACCTCCGGCAAAGACGTGATCTGGGCCAAGATAGACGGGCGGCGCAAGATAGGTGTTACGACTTTGCTGCGTGCCATCAGCGGGGAGGGCGATCCCGAAGATGCGCTGAACTGTAATACGGATGAGGAACTGCTGGAATTATTCAAGGTCGATGATGATAATCCCGAGCACAAGTATATCTCTACGACAATCGACAAGGAGCCGGAATCGATCAGGACCAAGAAAGAATCGCTGATCGATATTTATAAGAAACTGCGTCCCGGCGAGCCGCCGGATGGCGACAGCGCCAAAAGCTTAATAATTAATATGTTTTTTCATCCCAGGAGATATGACCTGGGCAGGATAGGCAGGTTCAAGCTTAATAAGCGGCTGGAATACGCGGAACTTGGTTACAAAGTGACCTCGCGCGCTCTCAAACCGCGCGACCTGGTTGAAATTATTCGCAAGATAATACAGATAAATAATGAAAAGGTGATGCCCGATGATATCGACCATCTGGGTAACCGGCGCGTCAGGACGACCGGCCACCTGATCCAGAACCAGTTCAGGGTCGGCCTCATCAGGCTGGAACGTACAATAAAGGAAAGGATGAGCCTGCAGAGCGATGATCCCACCCCCACTAACCTTATTAATAACAGGCCCATCATTGCCTCCATGAGGGAATTTTTCGGCGGCTCTCAGCTCTCGCAGTTTATGGATCAGACCAATCCACTGGCTGAGCTCACTCACAAGCGCCGACTCTCTGCGATGGGGCCGGGTGGCCTCTCCCGCGAGCGCGCCGGATTCGATGTACGCGACGTCCACCATTCTCATTACGGCAAGATATGTCCGATCGAAACTCCGGAAGGTCCTAATATCGGTCTTATCGGTTCGCTGGCGACCTATGCGCGCATAGACGGTCTGGGCTTCATAGAGACTCCCTACCGCAAGGTTTATGTAGAATTGAGCAACACCTCCGAAATGCTGCCCGGCAGGATGCTGCGGCAGGATGTTCTCGACAGCAAGAAAAAGCCGGTGGCGGCGGCAGGTACGCTGATAGACGAATCTCTGGCTAAAAA
Source organism: Dehalococcoidia bacterium (assembly GCA_041653995.1). Classification (NCBI taxonomy): domain Bacteria; kingdom Bacillati; phylum Chloroflexota; class Dehalococcoidia; species Dehalococcoidia bacterium. The sequence continues at coordinate 32,524 of JBAZEK010000003.1, read as the reverse complement.
GATTGCCGCGTTGCCATCCTGCGCCATCAAAATAGTACCGTATGTTTCAGGTGAGATCGAATATTTCACCGCTGACAGGGAAACCAATAAATGTATTGCACAGGCCAATGCGCCGCTCAATGCCAGGGACGAATTCATGGAGGAGCGTGTCGGCGCTATCCGGAGCGGAAAATATGTGACGGAGCCGCCCGAGAAAATCGACTATATGGACGTTTCACCCAAACAGGTTTTCAGCGTTACCACGGCACTGATCCCTTTCCTTGAACACGACGATGCCAACCGTGCGCTTATGGGTTCGAATATGCAGCGTCAGGGCGTGCCCCTGGTCAAACCAGAAGCTCCCCTTATCGGCACGGGCATGGAAAGTGAGGTTGCCAAGTACAGCGGGCAGGTGGTCTACGCCGCAGAGAAAGGCGAGGTCGTGGCCGTCGACAGCAAGAAAATAACCGTCAAGAGCGACGGCAGAAAACGTGATTATAACCTGACCAAATTTTACCGCACCAACCAGGGGACGTGCATTAACCAGCGCCCGGTTGTCAGGCGGGGAGACATCGTCACAACCGGACAGGTAATAGCTGACGGGGCTGCCACTCAAAACGGTGAGCTTGCCCTGGGCCAGAACGTGCTTTGCGCGTTTATGACGTGGAGGGGCTACAACTTTGAAGACGCCATTATCATCAGCGAAAGGCTGGTAAAACAGGACAAGTTTACCTCAATCCATATTGAGAAGTATGAGGTTGAAGCGCGCGAAACAAAGCTGGGCAAGGAGGAGATTACCAAGGATATCCCCAATGTCGGAGAAGAGAGTCTGAGGGACCTGGATGAGTTCGGCGTAATCAGGGTCGGTGCCGAGGTCGGACCGGGCGATATATTGGTTGGCAAAATTACACCTAAAGGTGAAACTGAGCTGACGGCAGAGGAGAAGCTGCTCAGGGCTATATTCGGTGAGAAAGCGCGCGAAGTTAAGGATACCTCGTTGCGGGTGCCCCACGGTGAGGGCGGCAAAGTAATCGAGGTAACGGAATTCAATAGCGATAACCATGCTGACCTTCCAGCAAACGTAATCAAACTGGTCAGAGTCTGGATTGCCCAACGCCGCAAGATCTCGGTCGGAGACAAGATGGCCGGAAGGCACGGCAACAAGGGTGTTATCTCTATTATTCTGCCGGAAGAGGATATGCCGTTCATGCCTGATGGCAGGCCCGTGGATATTGTGCTCAATCCCATCGGTGTGCCCTCGAGAATGAATATCGGCCAGATACTGGAAACACATCTGGGCCTGGCCGCCGACATCTTCGGCGAGAGGGTGATCAATCCCATCTTCGATGGTGCGGATACCGAGGCTGTTGAAGATGCGCTGGGCAAGGCATGGATCGTGCGCAGGGCCCGGGAAGAGGGCGTTATAAACCAGGATCGCCTTGACGACGAAGGGCTTGCACTGGTTAAGAAATGGTTAAGTGATCATGTTATAAACGCCGATAAGGTGTTTGATGAAAGCGGCAAGTATCATGGTGAGGCCAGGCGGGCCAGCCTGATATTGTGGCTGGAAAAAGAGATCGGCGGAAAGGGAGCGGTTCCCAGGGATATCAGCAAAGAGGAACTGGACGAGAAGGTGGAGGCGGAATATATGCAGACCAAGATCGTACCGCCCACATTCGGCAAAATCCAACTGCGCGACGGCAAGACAGGCGAGCTTTTCGACCAGCCTGTAACCGTGGGCATAATCTATATGATGAAATTGATCCACCTGGTGGATGACAAAGTTCATGCCAGGTCGACGGGACCCTACTCGTTGATCACACAGCAGCCTCTGGGCGGGAAGGCGCAGTTCGGAGGGCAACGCTTCGGTGAAATGGAAGTTTGGGCGCTCGAGGCTTACGGCGCCAGCCACACACTGCAAGAACTTCTGACGGTCAAATCGGATGATGTCCAGGGCAGGGCCAAGGCATACGAGGCACTGGTCAAGGGAGAGGATGTGTTGCAGCCGGGAGTTCCCGAATCATTCAAGGTTCTTTTTATGGAGCTACGCAGCCTTGGACTGGCGGTGGAGCTACTGAACGAGGAGGACCAGAGCATCAACCTGTTTGAAGATAAGAAAAAAATGGGCGGGCTGCCCAAAGCTTTAAGATAGGGGATATAAAGTGTTCGAAATAAACGATTTTAACGCAATACGCATCTCCCTGGCGTCGCCCACACAAATCGAGGACTGGTCTTACGGCGAGGTAACCGAGCCGGAGACCATCAACTACCGTACGCTTAAACCAGAGAAGGACGGTCTCTTCTGCGAAAGGATCTTCGGCCCGGTCAAGAACTACGAGTGCTATTGCGGCAAGTACAAGAAAATCCGCTATCGCGGTGTTACCTGCGAAAGGTGCGGTGTCACCGTGGAGCACTCCAAGGTGCGCCGTGAGCGCATGGGCCATATCACCCTGGCCGCTCCGGTTGCACATATCTGGTTTGCCAAGGGCGTGCCCAGCCGGCTGGCCCTACTGCTGGATATATCCCCGCGCAACCTTGAGCGCGTGCTCTATTTTGCCCAGTACGTGGTTGTCTCAAGGAACGAGGAGACCTGCCGTGAAAAGCTGGAAGCCTATTATTCCCATAAGAAACAGTCGCTGCTCAATTCCCTGGAAGAGCTTGAGAACAGCCACAAAGCCGATAAGCCCGATAAGGCCGACAAGGCTGATAAAACCGATAAGTCTGATAAGGCTGATCAGGAGAGCCTGGAGGAGAAGAAGCGAGCAATCGAGGAGAAGCTGGCCGATCTGGAGAATGACAACAGGATCGATAATACCGAGATCAAAAAGCTTCATATGCAGGTATTGAGCGAGAACGAGTACCAGCAACACAGGGAAAAATACGGCGATGCCTTCGAGGTGGGCATGGGTGCCGAGGCCATACTCAATATCTTAAGGGCGATGAGCCTGGAAGAACTCCGTCAGCAACTGGTCAAAGATATCAGGCAAAGTGAAGGACAGAAGCACAAGAAATTAAGCAAGCGCCTCCGCATCGTGGAAGCGTTCTGGCGCAGCGGCAATAAGCCGGAATGGATGATCTTTACGGTACTACCGGTGCTGCCTCCCGAGCTGCGCCCGATCGTGCAACTCGACGGCGGCAGGTTTGCCACCAGCGACCTTAACGATCTTTACCGCAGGGTGATCAACCGCAATAACCGTCTCAAGAAACTGATGGAGCTCGGGGCGCCCGAGATCATCGTGCGCAACGAAAAAAGGATGTTGCAGGAAGCGGTCGATGCCCTGATCGACAATGGCAGAAGGGGAAGGCTGCCCAGCGCCGCCAGCACTCATAAACTCAAGTCGCTTTCAGATATGCTGCGAGGCAAGCAGGGAAGATTTCGCCAGAATCTGCTGGGAAAACGTGTTGATTACAGCGGTCGCTCGGTTATCGTGGTAGGGCCCGAACTCAAGCTGCATCAGTGCGGCCTGCCCAAGCATATGGCATTGGAGCTTTTCAAGCCCTTTGTCATGCGCAGGCTGATAGAACAGGGATACGCGCACAATATTAAAAGCGCCCGCAGACAGGTTGAGCGGGCCCGGGCGGAAGTCTGGGATATATTGGCCGAGGTGATCAAGGAACGTCCGGTGATGTTAAACCGCGCTCCTACGCTGCACAGGCTGAGCATCCAGGCTTTCGAGCCCACCCTGATCGAGGGCAGCGCTATTCAGCTGCATCCTCTGGTATGCTCGGCTTTCAACGCCGACTTCGATGGTGACCAGATGGCCGTGCATGTGCCGCTCTCCAGGTCGGCTGTACGCGAGGCGCGGGAGCAGATGCTGAGCGTACACAATATGCTGTTGCCCAGCTCGGGCGAGCCTGTGATGACGCCCACCCTGGATATGGTGCTTGGGTGCTATTACCTGACTAATATGAAGCCGTCCACCGTGGATAAACCCAAGCTGTTCGGCGGACCCGCCGAGGCTATCCTTGCCTACGAGATGTTCAAGATCACAGGTGATGCCACTTTCCCTGACCTGCATGAGGAAATACTGGTCAGGATCAAGGGATCTGAACAGGCGCCGGAGGAAGAGAAGATCGATGCCGAAACAGAGGCCGTTGCGGAAGCAGAGGCCGCGGAAACAGAGGCCGTTGCGGAAACAGAGCCGTCGCAATACAAAGAGATGCGTTTGCCGGGGCCGGACAGCAGGACATTCAAGACCAGCATCGGACGCATCATATTCAATCAGATATTGCCGGACGAATTGAGATACCATGAGCCCTACAATGGGTTCTGCAACTTCGCCACCAGCAAGGGCGACCTGCGTCGCCTTGTATCAGAGTGCTTTCGCTGGTGCGGCCGTGAAAAAACAGTGCGCATGCTGGACGAGCTCAAAAGGCTGGGATTTGAGTATACAACCAAATCCGGCACTACCATATCCGCCAGGGATATAGAGGTGCCCAAGGTCAAGCAGAAGCTCATGAGCAGGGGGGACGAGGACATCGCCATCCTGCAGAGCCAGTACAACAAAGGCCTGATAACCGAGGAAGAATACGAGGCTCAGGCTATCGACGTATGGACGCGCACGACCAATCAGATAGAGGATGAGATCAAAAAATCGCTGGACCGCTACGGCGGCGTCTACATGATGGCCAATTCCGGCGCCAAAGGTAATATATCGCAGATCAGACAGATGGCCGGCATGAGGGGTCTCATGACCGACCCCTCCGGACGCATCATCCCGTTCCCTATCAAGGCGAGCTTCAGGGAAGGCCTATCGGTGATGGAATATTTCATGTCCACCCACGGAGCGCGCAAGGGCCTTGCCGATACGGCGCTCAGGACATCGGACGCGGGTTACCTCACACGTCGCCTGATAGATGTGGCGCAGGAATTGATCATTCTGGAAGAGGACTGCGGGTACTCCGGCGAAGGGCTTGTATTCTCAGCCGTCTACGGCGATAAAGAGAAGGGGCTGCTGCCCTCATTTGAGGAGAGGATCAAGGGGCGGCTGGCAGCCAGGGACATCGCTCATCCGGGGACCGGTGAAGTCATCGTTGCCAGGAACGAAATGATCGACGAGGACAAGATAAAGCAGATCGTCCAGGCCGATATTAAAGAGATAAGCATACGATCTCCGCTCATCTGCAACTCCAAGCGCGGCGTCTGCCGCCATTGCTACGGGCGGGACCTGTCCTCCACCGAGCTGGTTAAGATCGGCACGGCGGTCGGTATCATCTCAGCCCAGAGTATCGGCGAGCCGGGCACACAGCTGACGCTGAGGACCTTCCACACAGGTGGTGTGGTAGGTATGGATATCACCACCGGTCTGCCGCGCGTGGAAGAGCTTTTCGAGGCCAGGATCCCCAAAGGCAAAGCTATACTTACGGAGATAGATGGCACAGTGAACCTGAACGAGGTCGTCGAAGAGGGGATTCTTAAGAAACGCGAGATCATCATTACGCATATCGAGAAATACCCCATCGATTACGATATACCTGCCGGCTATAAGACTCTGGCTGAGAACAACGCCTATGTCAGGGGAGGCGATGTTCTGGCTGAGCCTGATGCCTCGCTGGTTAAATCGGGGGAACAGGGCCTCAAGCCGCTGCTTGCCCGTGTAGACGGTGTGACTAAAATCGAGGGTGGCAAAATCACCCTGACCTACGAAGAGAAGGACGAGCGCAAATACGATGATATACCGGTGACCGCGCATATCCTGGTCAAACAGGGCGATTATGTTCGCGCCGGTGACAAGCTCATCGAGGGCGTTAAAGATCCGCAGGACATCCTTCATATCAACGGCAGGCAGGACGTACTGCGCTACTTGATAGACGAGGTACAGAAGGTGTACCGCTCTCAAGGCGTGAATATAAACGACAAGCACATCGAGACCATTGTCAGGCAGATGCTGAGGATGGTCAGGGTGGAGTTCTCGGGCGATACCGACCTGCTGGTGGGCGACCTGGTCGACAGGCTCGATTTCGAGAATATCAATGCCATGATGGAAGCTGAAGGCGGCGACCAGGCCGTTGCGAGGCCGGTCCTGTTGGGCATAACCAGGGCATCGCTGAATACTGACAGCTGGCTGGCGGCAGCGTCCTTCCAGGAGACGACGAGGGTGCTGGCCGAAGCGGCCATCTGGGGCAAGACCGACAGGCTTCACGGACTCAAAGAGAACGTCATCATCGGTAAGCTGATACCGTCCACCATAACCCTGACACAGAAGCTGGGCAAACCCATCAACAGGTTGCTGGAGGACAGTCCCGAGGTATTCGCCGAATCAGTGAGCAACTTCGTTAATCCTCTGGCTGTCGACGAGGTAGAGGCTGAAGAGCCGGCCGATAGCCAGGTCGAACAGGAATAATGATAGTCATATCAGCGTAATTCAGAGCGACCCTGCCGCTGCGGCAGGGTCGCTTTATTTCATCCGATAACTGCAACGTTCGGCAGCTAAACCGTGTGCTATAATGCTACTGAATAACTAAGGCGTATCCGGAATGCAGGAAGAGGAATCACCGCGCATAGTATCAGGTAAGCTGGGTCCGGAGGATACCACGCTGGATGCCAACCTCCGCCCCAAAAAGCTGGATGATTTTATCGGGCAGCATAAGGTCAAAGAGAACCTCGATATCGGGATAAAAGCTGCGCAGAAGCGTGGCGAGGCCATCGACCACATCCTGCTTTACGGGCCTCCCGGGCTGGGCAAGACCACGCTGGCTTTCATTATCGCCGGTGAGATGGGCGTAAATATCAAGGTCAGCTCGGGGCCGGCCATCGAGCGTCCTGGCGACCTGGCGGCCATACTGACCAATCTGCAGAAGGGCGATGTGCTCTTCATCGATGAGGTTCACAGGCTGAGCAGGATTGTAGAGGAGATACTCTATCCCGCAATGGAAGATTATGCTCTGGATATTATCTTGGGAAAGGGGCCGGGGTCCAGGAGCCTGCGGCTGAACCTGCCCCGCTTTACACTCATCGGCGCCACCACACGCTATGCCGCTATGAGCTCCCCCCTGAGGGACAGGTTCGGCTCGGTGCACAGGCTGGATTTCTATGATGTTGATGCCATCGGCTCTATTATCAATCGCTCGGCCCGTATTTTGAAGCTGAAGATAGATGACGGGAGCATAAATTTAATCGCCTGCCGCGCCCGCGGCACCCCGCGCGTGGCCAATCGCCTGCTCAAGCGCATCCGCGACTATGCCCAGGTCAAGGCCAATGGAGTGGTCACGCAGGAAGTAACCCTCGAGGCGATGGGCAAACTGGAGGTGGACCAGCTCGGACTGGATGAGATCGACCGCAAGGTAATGAGGACCATCATACAGAAATTCGATGGCGGGCCGGTGGGCCTGGATACCATTGCGGCCTCCATCAGCGAGGAGTCCGACACAATAGAAGGTGTTTACGAGCCTTACCTGCTGCAACTGGGATTCCTGGAGAGGACTCCCAGGGGACGCGTGGCCACACGGCTGGCCTACGAGCACCTCGGTATCGCTTATAAAAGGGGGCGCTCTCCGCAGGGTTCACTCTGGTAGAAGGGTGGCAGTCACAGGCCGGTATTTGACAGAGCTGCAGTATTTATATAAACTATTATTCATTAAAAGTCCTCTGGTGGTCAGAGCGAGGCGGAACCACCCGTTCCCATCCCGAACACGGAAGTGAAACGCTTCAGCGCAGACGATACTGAGGGAGGGATTCCTCGGGAAAATATGCCACTGCCAGGGACTTTTTTTATTGCCCTTTTTCCCGTGTAGTTCGCTCCTGTCAGCTTCATTTGAAGCTGTTGATCTTTGACTTGCCTCATACTACGACATATAATTCATATTACACAGAGCCTATCAAGGTTACATCTGAATCCCGCTTTTCGAGGTTACTATGGCCAGTAGATTTGAGAAATTCTCGGAGCGTGCCCGCCGGGCGCTTACGCGCGCCCAGGAAGAGGCACAGCATTTCGGACACAGCTATATCGATACGGAACATATATTGCTGGGATTGATCGCTGAAGAAGACAGCGTGGCCAGCCAGGTGCTCAATAACCTGGGCGTGGCGACCAGCAAGGTTCGTTCCGCCGTTGAATTCATCGTCGGAAGGGGCGGACGTCCTAATACCAATGAAGTCGGGCTTACGCCGAGGGCTAAAAAAGTCATCGAGCTGGCTGTCGACGAGGCGAGACGCCTCAATCACAGCTATATCGGCACCGAGCACCTGTTGCTGGGGCTGCTCAAAGAGAGGGAAGGCTCGGCAGCCGGTGTGCTTGAGAGCCTGGGAGTCACTTTCGACAAGGTGCTGGCCGAGGTCAACAAGCTGCTGAACGCGGCCGGCGGTCAGGCCAGGGCTGTAACCAAGGAGGGGGCCAGGACTCCCATCCTGGACCAACTCGGTGTAGACCTGACCAATCTGGCGCGCCAGGGCAAGCTGGACAACATCGTCGGCAGGGAAAAGGAATGCGAGCGTATCATCCAGATTCTCAGCCGTCGCACCAAGAATAATCCTGCGCTCATCGGTGAGCCGGGCGTGGGCAAATCAGCCATTGTGACCAAGCTGGCGCAGCAGATCATAACCGGTGATATTCCGGAGCCGCTCAGGAACAAGAGGCTGGTTACCCTCGATATAGGGTCACTGGTGGCCGGCACCAAGTACCGCGGAGAATTTGAAGAGAGACTGAAAAAAGTCCTCGACGAGATAAAAGGGGCCGGCAACTGCATCGTTTTCATCGATGAGTTACACACTATCGTTGGGGCAGGTGCGGCCGAGGGTGCCGTGGACGCCTCAAATATACTCAAGCCCTCGCTATCGAGGGGAGAGATTCAGTTCATCGGGGCCACGACGCTGGATGAATACCGCAAATATATTGAAAAGGATGCCGGCCTGGAGAGGCGGTTCCAGCCCGTGACGGTGGCGGAGCCGACCGTCGAGCAGACGGTGGCCATTTTAAAGGGCATCAAACACCACTACGAGGATTACCACAAGCTGATTATCCACGATGAGGCTCTGAGTGCAGCCGCCTCCATGGCATCGCGCTATATCTCCGACCGATTCCTGCCGGATAAGGCTATTGATATTATGGACGAGGCTGCATCACGTGTCAGGATCAAGAAAGGGGTGGTTCCCATCGGCATCGCCGAGGCGCAGAAGGCGCTGGAGATCGTCAGGCGTGATAAGGACAATGCCATCGGCTCACAGCAGTACGAGATGGCGGCTGAGCTGCGGGATCGCGAGGTGCAGTTGCAGGCCAAGATCAAGAACATGGAACAGGAGTGGCAGGACACGCAGAAGAAGGAAACTCCCATCGTGACCAAGGAAGATATCGCCGAAGTCGTCGGCATGTGGACCGGCATACCTGTGATCAGTTTAACCATGGACGAATCCGAACGGCTGCTCAAGATGGAGGAGGGTATCCACCAGGATATCGTGGGACAGGATGAGGCCATCATCACAATCGCCAAGGCCGTCCGCCGCGCCCGTGCGGGGCTGAAGGAGGCCAGGCGTCCCATGGGCTGTTTCATATTCCTGGGTCCCACCGGTGTGGGCAAGACCGCGCTGGTCAAGGCGCTGGCAAAGTTCATGTTCAAGAGCGAAGACGCTATGGTCAGGCTGGACATGTCGGAGTTCATGGAGCAGCATAACGTAGCCCGGCTGGTAGGCGCACCTCCGGGATATATAGGCTACGAAGAGGGTGGTCAGTTGACCGAGGCAGTAAGGCGCAATCCTTATTGCGTAGTTCTCCTCGACGAGATCGAGAAAGCGCATAAAAACGTTTATGACATCCTGCTGCAGATCATGGACGATGGCCACCTGACCGACGCTAAAGGCAGGAGGGTGGATTTTCGCAATACCATACTGGTCATGACATCGAACGTAGGCGCTGAGGAGATTAAGAAGAATAAGGGCCTGGGCTTCAGCGTCCACTCCGACGAAGTTAAGAGCAGGCAGAGTGCCTACGAACATATGAAAGATATCGTTATGCGCGAGATGAAAAAGGTCTTCAGACCTGAATTCCTCAACCGCATCGATGCTTCTGTGGTTTTTCATGCGCTCAATAAGGAGCATATCCGCCTCATAGTCGATCTCATGCTGCGGGAGGCGATCAACTCCATGAGGGAAAAGCAGATAATTCTGGAGATATCCGACGCCGCCAAGGAATTCATAGCGGAGAAGGGATACGATCCTGATTTTGGCGCCCGGCCGCTGCGACGCGTCATTCAGCAGGAGGTTGAGGACCGTCTATCGGAGAGCGTTCTGCAGGGCAAATTCGAGGCCGGTTCCAAGGTACTGGTAGACTACGACGGCAGCGAGGTAATTATTCGAAAGCTTGAGAAAGCCGTAGCACCCGCCGCAGAGAGCAAGTTGCTCGCGGGAGAAGGCAACCACCTGCTGGGCAGCAGCAATCCGTAAGCGGCGCAATACAATCGAATCATATGAGAGGGCGTGACCGGTCGTACGGCGCGCCCTCGATGTTTTACGGGCTCATTAAAGAAAGTTGTGTCTGTTTTTGTTATCATTTGCTGGCCGGCGGTCAAACGGCGCAGGTACAAAATTGGAAAAGCAGAAGTTTAAAACCGTATTTGTCTGCCAGAAATGCGGCAGGGAAAGCCCGAAGTGGGAAGGGCGCTGTCCCGGTTGCCAGGAATGGAACTGCCTGGTTGAGACCACGGTCACGGCGGGCAAACGTTCAACAGAAAGCAGGCCGGACACGGCCGGTCGCCTGCTGGAGCTGGTGAAACTGAAGCGTGACGATTATTCGCGCATCAGCCTCACCATCGGCGAGCTGGATCGCGTTCTGGGAGGTGGATTGGTCGCAGGGTCCGTGGTGCTGGTCAGCGGCGACCCCGGCATTGGTAAGTCGACGCTATTGTTGCAGGTGTCGGATGCGGTAACCAAAAGCAGAGAAGGCCAAGTCGTATATGTTTCCGGCGAGGAATCGTCACAGCAGCTCAGGATGCGTGCGGAGAGACTGGGTGTCAGGGGTGATCGCCTGTATGTCTATCCCGAAACCAATATGGAAAACATAATGGCTGGATTGGAATCGATGCAGCCGTCGCTGGTAGTGGTCGATTCGGTTCAGACCGTCTACCTGGAGGATATCAACGGCGCGCCGGGCAGCATAAACCAGATCAGGGAATGCACTCTGCGCCTGTTGAGATGGTCTAAAAAGACGGGTGTGCCGGTCTTTATCTCGGGACACGTGACCAAGGACGGATCGATCGCCGGGCCTAAAGCACTCGAACATATCGTGGATGTCGTACTGAGCCTGGAGGGCGAGTCATTTAACAGTTATCGTATACTGAGGAGCACCAAGAACAGGTTCGGCTCTACCAACGAGGTCGGAGTTTTCGAAATGGGCAGCGCCGGATTGACCGAAGTGGCCAATCCCTCGCAGTTTTTCCTGGAATCATACGTTAACGGAGCCATCGGCGCCGCGGTTGTGCCGACCCTCGAAGGCAGCCGTCCACTGCTGGTCGAGATTCAGGCACTCACCAGTTCGGCTGCCTACGGCCCTCCCAGGAGGATAAGCAACGGCGTCGATTTCAACAGGCTCCTGCTGATTTGCGCCGTATTGACCAGGCGCGCAGGCGTGGGATTGTATAACCAGGATGTCATAGTTAACGTCACAGGAGGTATAAGGATATCCGAGCCGGCCGCTGATCTGGGCATCGCCATGGCTATCGCCTCCAGTTTCCGGGATGCCAGGTCCATACCCGGAACTGTGGCGGTGGGTGAGATAGGATTGAGCGGTGAGCTCAGGTCCGTCCCGCAGATGGACAGGAGGATCTCTGAGGCCGCCCGGCTGGGATTCACCAGGTGCATAATACCTGTCGCCGTTAAAAAAATACCTCGAGGACCGGACGGTCTGGAGATCATCAGGGCAGGCAGCATAGCCGAGGCTCTCAAGGTCGGCCTGGAGAAAAAGTCCGGGAAAAAGGATATTGACGATGAGTAAGGCAGCCGGCGGTCTGGTTGCCATAGTGGTGGGCGCCGGCAGCGGCAGTCGGATGGGTGCGGAGAAGACGTTTTTAAATCTGGCGGGGAGGCCGGTTATCGCCTGGCCGGTTGAGGTTCTACAGCATAACAAGCATATTAGCGAGATTGTATTAGTTTTACATAATAACAACATGGATGAAGGTAAATGCCTTGCGGCTGAGCGGGGATGGTCCAAAGTGACGCATGTCTGTGCCGGTGGCAAATTGCGGCAGGATTCGGTGAGGAAAGGCCTGGAATTCATCCGGGACTGCGAGCTGGTTCTGGTGCACGATGCCGCTCGCCCTTTTCTCACGGATAAGCTGATAGATGATGGCATTGAGGCTGCGGATTCCACCGGGTCCGCCGCTGCGGCTGTGCCGGTCAAGGACACCATCAAGCAGGTGGATGATGACGGGATCGTGTCTGCAACCCTGCCGCGAAGCCGGCTGATGGCGGTTCAGACACCGCAGGTTTTTCGATATAAAATATTGAAAGATGCCTACGCTTCGCTGGACGGTGAGGTCACGGACGATGCCGCCGCCGTGGAGCGCATCGGCTTGAAAGTGAAGCTATATGCCGGTGATTACGATAATATCAAGATCACCACCCGGGAAGACTTGGTGTTGGCGGAAATAATAGCAAAGCGAAGGTGACGATATGAGAGCAGGCATAGGTTATGATGTTCATCCACTGGTGGCAGGACGCGCCCTGGTGCTGGGAGGAGTTAACGTTCCCTTTAAGAAAGGGCTGGACGGCTACAGCGACGCCGACGTGCTGGTGCATGCCGTCATGGACGCGCTGCTGGGCGCGGCCGGATTAAAGGACATCGGGCATCAGTTTCCCTCGGATGACCCGCAGCACAAGGATGCTGCCAGCATTCATATGCTGGAGCATGTCGGGCGCAAGGTTGCATCGGCCGGCTATATTATTAAAAATGTCGATAGTATGCTGATAGCCCAGGAGCCCAAAGTGGCGCCCTATATCGATCAGATGAGGCATAATATCGCCCTGGCGCTGCGCATTGATGAGGACCAGGTGATGGTGAAGTCCACTTCGACGGACGGGCTGGGATTTGTGGGCAGGGGTGAAGGGATGGCCGCCTACGCTGTTGCCATGCTGGGGGAATAAATTTTCTTGATTTGAGGTGTTCCATGAAGATATTCAACACTCTGTCGGGGCAAAAAGAGGATTTTGCGCCCGCCGGCGACGAGGTAAAGATGTACGTGTGCGGCGTGACCGTTTACGACGTCTGCCATTTCGGTCACGCCCTCTGTTACGTGTCCTTCGACGTCATCAGGCGTTACCTCGAATACCGGGGATACAGGGTGAAATATGTGCAGAATTTCACCGATATCGACGATAAGATCATCAATCGTTCCAGGGAAAGGGGTATCCCCTGGCAGGAGCTGGTGGAGAAATATATCGCGGAGTATTACGCCGACACCGATGCGCTGAATATCAAGAGAGCTACCTTCTACCCCCGTGCCACCGAGGAGATACCGAGGATACTCGAGGTGATCAGGGTACTGCTTGAGAAAGGGCATGCCTATCAATCCGAGGGCAGCGTTTATTTCCGCGTCAGGAGTTTCCCGGGCTACGGCAGGCTCACACACCAGAGCGCCGACGATATGCGCGTCACGGCTACGTCCGAGTCAGAGAAGAAAGAGGATCCTCTGGATTTCGCCCTCTGGAAGGCTTCAAAGACGGATGAGCCTTCCTGGCCCAGCCCCTGGGGAGAGGGGCGTCCCGGCTGGCATATCGAATGTACCGCCATGTCCACCGGCCACCTGGGCAACTCGCTGGACATTCACGGCGGCGGGCAGGACCTTATCTTTCCGCACCACGAAAACGAGATGGCCCAGTCGGAATGCTATACAGGCGTCGTTCCCTTCGTGCGCATCTGGATGCATAACGGGTTCCTGCAGCTCGGCGCCGATAAGATGAGCAAGTCCCTGGGCAATCTGGTCACCATCAAAGAGGCGCTGGCGCGCAACAGCGCCGATGCCATACGCCTCTTCATCATCAGCTCCTATTACAGGATGCCCCTCCGCTACAGTACGGAGGCGCTGGACGCTGCCGAAACCGGCCTTGATCGCCTGCGGCAGGCGCTTAAGGCGGAAGGAAAGCCGGGTGGTGTCGTGCTTGAGGCAGAGCAGTTCAAGTCCCGCTTCATCGAGGCCATGGACGACGATTTCAACGCGCCGCAGGCGGTGGCAGCCATGTTCGAGCTCGTGAGAGAGATCAATCGAGGCAACGAGAAAGGCCTGGATATCCGGGCGGCGCAGGATATGTTGAGGGAACTGGCAGGCGTGATCGGTTTCACACTGCAGGAGAACAAGAAGCTGTCCGCAGTGGAGGAAAAAGAGATAGAGGCGCTGATTGCCGCACGCAGTGAGTACCGTAAGGCCAAAGAATGGAAGAAGGCCGACGAAGTGCGAGACCAGCTGACCAAAATGGGCGTGGCAATCGAGGATACTGCTAGTGGAACTGTCTGGAAAATATCCAGGCAGGTTTAGTAGGCAGGCGGATTAAGCAGCTTTATCGTGTCCCCCACCTGTGCACCCAGTACGGAAGCCGCGCTGCCATCCCTGTATGACAGCTCGAGGTAGTCATTGCCGCCTATCAGGGCCATCAATCCGCTGCCCTGTGAATAGTACCTGCTGGTATTGTCTATACGCTGATTCCTGACCTCGATTGCGGCCCCGCCGTGCGGTATATGGCGGCTGCGCAGGTTTGTGACCAGGTTGCCGAAGCGGTCGATATGTATGATGTGACCCACCATCTGGCCTGTGGCGTCCTGGAATGGTGTGGGGATGGGGAAAACCGTGAGGCTGCTGATGCTTTCACCGAATTCCGTAATAGGCAGGTCCAGCGAAAGATGGGCGGCAACGGGCGCGAAAATGTCTCTGCCGTGGAAAGTAGCGCTCACCGGATGCCTCCAGTACTCTTTCCTGGTGATCGAGACAGCCTCACATTCAGCCGGTAATGATCGGCTGGTCGCCTGGCTTATCCTGGCGAGGCTAAGCTGCGCCTGTGTCTCGGCTATCTCGTGGAGCACATAGCTTAAAGCTCCGTTATCGGGTGTAATAAAACAAGCCGAGGGCGTTTTCAGTATGACCGCCTTGCGGTGGCTGCCCACGCCCGGGTCGACTACCACCACATGTATACTGCCCTCGGGGAAATAGCGCCAGGAGGTGTGAAGGAGGAAAGAGGCCTGCCGGATCGATTGGGGTTCCACAGAATGAGAGATATCCACCACCTTTGCCTGCGGATTGATCCCGAGGATGACGCCTTTCATGCTTGCGACGTAGCCGTCACCTGTGCCGAAATCGGTCGTCAGCGTGATAACACGCGACATGCCGCTGTGCCTCCCTGTTAAGCCGCGCTAACCCTGACTATCACGATGGAAAGGATGATGAACAGAACGGACATAACGATGGTGACCTGGAAAAGTGTTTTCTCCACGCCGCGCCTGGTGCGGTACACGCCGTCGGCCTGTCCGAAGATACCGCCCAGGCCGCCGCCCTTGACCTGCAAGGCCAGGATGACGATAAGCGCGAGCGACAGTACGATCTGTGCGATGGTCAGATATATGGGCATGCTAATTTCCTCCGAGTTTATCAACGATTATAGACCTGACGACGGCTGGGTTGGCCTTTCCCCTGGAAGCTTTCATGACCTGCCCGATGAGGAAGGTCAACGATGCTTCCTTGCCCGCTCTATAGTCGGCAGCGGCCTTCTCGTTATCTGCTATTACTCTGTCTATTATTATAGCAAGTTCTCCGCTGTCGCTGATTTGAACCAGACCCTTCTCTGCGACAACGGCGGCAGCGGATTTTCCGGTCTCGAACATTTCTTCAAAGACCGTTTTGGCCAGCGGGCCGCTCAAGGTTCCCTTTTCTATCAACTCCAGCAACTCCGCCAGTTGCGCCGGCTGCACGAGGCTGTCACCGATCTGCCTGCCGGTCGAGTTGAGCAGGCGGGCGAAATCTCCCAGCATCCAATGAGCAATAGTTGTGGCTTTTTTAGTTATCTCCTGTTTGCCCTTCGCCGGTACACCGGCCAGGCACTCCTCAAAATAAGCGGCCATCGGCCTGCTGTCGGTCAACAGGCCGGCGTCGTAAGATGTAAGGCTGTATTGGCTGACGAAGCGGTCGAATTTTACTTCAGGCAGCTCGGGCAAAGAGGCCCTTATTTTTTCCACCAACTCGCGGCTGAAGGAAAGAGGGGGCAGATCCGGCTCGGGGAAATACCTGTAGTCGTGGGCATATTCCTTGCTGCGCTGGCTGACCGTTACGCCCCGATCGTCCACCCATCCACGCGTCTCCTGGGCTATCTTGCCGCCGCTCGCCAGCACCTCGCGCTGCCGTTTTTCCTCATATTCGAGGGCGCGGTACACACCGCGGAAGCTGTTCATATTCTTGACCTCGACCTTGCCCAGGTATTCACTGCTCCCCGTGGGGCGGATGCTGATATTGGCATCGCAGCGGAAGCTCCCCTCCTCCATATTGCCGGTCGACACACCGAGGTATTGAAGGATGGCACGGAGCTTTACAAGATAAAGGCGAGCTTCTTCGGGCGAGCTCATATCCGGCTCGCTGACTATCTCCATCAGCGGCATGCCGGCGCGGTTGATGTCAACCAGGCTGTAGCTTTCGCCTTCCGGGGAGGTGCGGTGCATCAATTTGGCCACGTCCTCCTCGAGATGAACGCGCGTGATGCCGATCTTTTTCTTTTTACCCTCGATATCGATGATCAGGTAGCCGCTGGCGCTCATCGGCATATCATACTGCGATATCTGGTAACCCTTCATCAGGTCAGGGTATGGATAGTTCTTGCGGTCGAACTTGGCATGATTCGGGATGGAGCAGTTAAGCGCCAGGGCGGTCATGATGGTGAACTCCACTGCTTTCTGATTTATGGTGGGCAGAACGCCCGGCATGCCCATGCAGACCGGGCAGACATGTGTATTGGGAGGGTCACTGGCATAATTGGTGCTGCAGGCGCAGTACATCTTGCTGTCCGTCAGCAGCTGTGCGTGGACCTCCAGGCCTATGACTGTCTCATAGTTCACAACGTCGCATAGTATAGCAGCATCGTACTCGCGCTTCAAACTATTGACATTGATATTAAAAAGTTATATAAATGAAACAATTATAAATTATGAATAGTTCAGATAACATAACTATTTCTGCAAAACACAGGGAAGACAGCCTGGACAGGGTCAGCGAAAACATATTGCAGTTTTTCCCGTTATTTTATAAAAACATACTCAAGCTGGCGCATGGGAACAACAGGGTGAATCCCATAACCATGCAGTTGCGCGTGCTCATCATGCTCACACACGCAGGAATGATGCAGCCTTCGGACATTGGAATCAGGATGGGCATTTCCAAACCCAACGTGTCTGCTTTGATAGATAAACTGATTGTGCTGGGACATGTGGAACGCAGGCCGGATGAGAAGGACCGGCGTGTAATACATATTGCCATCACGGCAAGGGGCCGCAGGTTTGTGGCAAACCGCCTTCAGCAGGTCAGGAAAGGCATTAAGAATAATCTATCAGGTCTGGACCATGTCGAGCTGGACAGCCTCAATATGGCCCTCGATACCTTCAATAAGATAATCTCGAAGATGAGCCAAATGTAATTATGCTACTGAAAATAATCAGGAATTTCCTCAGGAGTAAAGCCGGTATGAACGTGAGATTTTTTTCTGGATTGATTGCCATGGTTATGGTAGCGGCTGTTATTTTAGGAGGCTGCAACGGAGCGCCGGCGCCGGGACAACTGTCTGTGGCTCGTGTTCAGAAAGACGACCTTGAGGTAACGATCTCCGCTGATGGCGCGATCGAGATGCCCGCGGCGGTCAATCTTTATTTCGATACAACCATGTTCACACCTCCCTACAGCGGACGTATTAAAGCTGTATACGTTGAGAAAGGTGACACGGTCAGGGCCGGCACGATACTGGCCAAGCTGGACGATACAACGCAGAGGATGGCGGTGGAGGCGGCGCAGTATGCGCTGGAGCTGGCGATCAATAACGTGGTGCAGACCGTGTGCTGCGGGGTAACCCGCTCGCCGGGATTTTATTGCAACGCCGTGGCTTTGCTGCGGTTTGAATTTGCCCGGCAGGAGCTGGAGAAAGCGCGTGTACTGATGCAGATGGGAAGGTATGAAGACGCAGCCGTGCAGGTCTCGCTGGCCAAATCCGACCTCGAAAGCGCACGGACATTTTACAGTGATCCTAATTACCGCCATGTGAGGTCCGACCTTATAGACATAACACAGTCTGGTTTTACCGACTATGACATCGATCTGGCTATCGCGAAGCTCTCTGCGGAAATAAATGGACTATCGGTGCTGCAGGGGCTGTTGAAAGAGGGTGACTACTCCGCTGCTGCGGACACCATACAGTCGATACTGTCTGAGATGGTGGATACGCACAGCGTGGTCAAGAGACTGAACCATCTCCCGCAGAACTCCGTTTACCCCGATACCTGCACGGCATACACGATGGTGAGTGAGATACAGAGTTCGCTGAAGATGTTGGACGATATTTCGCAGCAGAAGGAATTCGACGATGTTAAATTCGCCGAAACGTTGCAGATCGTTAAACACGATATGGAACTGACCGAGAAGATACTGGACGAGAATATCTCCACATTTCGCGCGGGGCTCAACCTCAAGACCATGCGTGACTACAATATCGCCGTCCAAACGGCTATTGTAAATCTGCAGCGTACCAAGCAGGCCCTGCTGAAAACCGAGTTAATGGCCCCCTTCGACGGCAGAGTCACAGATATCAACCTGCGGGCAGGCGATATGATAAGCCAGAGGTACGCGGTGACGGGCATGCCAATCGATTCCTATGTGATCCAGCTTGCAAACGTCAATTCCGTACGCATGGTTGGTCTTGTGGACGAGATCGATATCGGCAGGATAGCAGGCAAACCGCTGGATGAAATGAAGCCTGTGATATCGGTTGACGCCTTCCCCGGCCGTGAGTTCAAGGGCCGTGTCACTTTTATCTCTTCCTTCGGCGCCTCACAGGCCGCCGGCATACAATATTACGGCACGGTGCAGACTACGCTGCCGACCTATGAGATCGAGATAGCCCTGGACCCTGCTGAGACCGCTTATCTGACGGGCGGTATGACAGCGACGGCGGAGATAACGGTCGATTCCCGCAGCGGGGTGCTGATAGTGCCGAACAACGCCGTAAGCGAGCAGAGCGGTATATATACTGTCCGTGTGCTAAAGGATGAGGAAAAGGGCCTGATCGAGGAGCGTCCTGTTGAAATCGGGCTGCAGAGTAAAAATTATACCGAGATTACTTCGGGTTTGGTCGAGGGTGAGATGGTCGTACTTGATAAGGCTGTTGTTCCGGCCAATGCCCTGCGTAAATAAAGTGCTATGAAGATTAATCAAGCCGTTCCAAATACATGCGGAGGCAACAACTATGGCATCTAAGTTATCTGAGAAAATGAAATCGAGCCTTTCCACCACACGGGGGAAGGTGATATTCATTGTCGCGCTGGTAGTGGTAGTGGGTGGCCTTATCACGCTGGGCTTCCTGCTTTACCAGAGCTATAAGTATGTCAGCACCGACAACGCGCGCATCAGCGCCCCGCTTATAGCGGTGCCTGCGCTGACCTCCAGCCAGATCATCAGCCTTGATGTCGACCTGGGAAGCTATGTAGAGAGAGGTGACAGAATAGCCCTTATGGGCGTGCCACGCCCTGACAATCCGGCAGACAGGCTGGGTCTGAAAGATGTGCCGCTGGGACGGGCCAGCCTGGATGCTCCCGTCAGCGGCTACGTGGCCGCGGTCTGGTCTTATCCCGGACAGGTGGTGTCGGCCGGCGCCTCGATCGTAACTTTATATGATGCGTCCAACACCTGGATAACGGCCAATGTGGCCGAGGCCGAGTTGCACCGCATACAGCCGGGACAGGAGGTCGAGATAACCGTCGACAGCCTGGGGGGCGCCAGGCTCAAAGGCAGGGTGGACGGTATAGCAGCCGCCACGGCGGCGACCTTCTCCCTGATGCCGCAGAACAATACGACCGGCAACTTCATCAAGGTTGCACAGGTCGTGCCGGTCAAGATCTCGGTGGACAATCCGGACAATTATGTGCTGATACCGGGCACATCGGTTGAGGTCAAAATAACCACCAGATAAGGCGTCAGTTTATGCCCAAGACCAGCGAATCACGCGTCCTGGCGGTTGCCATCATCGGCACCTTCATGGTGATACTGGACCAGACCATCATGAATGTGGCACTTCCGCATATCATGGCGGTCTTCAACGAGACCACCGATCGCGCACAGCTTGTGGTTTCCGCTTATCTTATGGCTACTGCCATCTCAACGCCCGCCGCAGCCTTCCTGGCGCAGCGATTCGGTATAAAGAAGGTATACCTCTGGAGCCAGGCGGGATTTCTGCTGGGCTCCGTGCTGTGCGGTATTGCCTGGAACACGAGCTCGCTGATAACCTTCAGGGTATTGCAGGGTCTGGCCGGAGGCTTGCTTAATCCGCTGGCCATGACCTTCCTCTTTATAAATATCCCCCCTCAGGATAGAGGCACGGCTATGGCCATCTTCGGAGTACCCATGATGCTGGCGCCCGCCATCGGGCCGACTCTGGGGGGCTACATCGTGGACTATTGGAGCTGGCGCATGGTCTTCTATATAAACGTGCCCATTGTGCTGATTGCCATCATGCTGGGCATCTCATGGATTGAGGAGACATCCACTACGGATACCAGCTTCGATATCAAAGGCTTCTTCCTGGCAGCGGTTGGATTCAGCGCCATACTCTACGCGTTTTCCTATGCGCCCACCTGGACATGGAACGATTGGCGCATCGTCACGCTGCTGATCGTGGGCTGCGCCTGCATACTGGCCTGGATCATAGTCGAGCTGCGTGTTAAGGCGCCGTTGCTCGACCTGCATATGTTCAGGATAGGCGGTTTCTCGCTTGCCATAGGTTTAACGTTTGTTACCACCATAGGGCTGTTCTCACTGGTGTTCCTGTTGCCGCTTTTTTTGCAGAACCTGCGCGGATTCTCCGCGCTGGCCAGCGGGCTGATGGTGCTACCCTCGGTAATCGGCTCCATGATATCCATGCCCTTCGCCGGCCGGCTTTACGATAGGATCGGGCCGCGCTTACCAACAGTAGTGGGCCTGGTGATCACCGGGATCACCTCCCTCTGGTTGCAGGTGCTGGACGTCACCACGCCCGACGATACGCTGCGGTGGATACTTTTTATCAGGGGCATCGGTGTAGGCTTTGCCATGATGCCGGTCATGACCTATGCGCTGGCGTCCGTTCCCCAGCATATGACGGCTCAGGCCTCGGCCCTGATAAATGTAGCCAGGACCATCTTCGCCTCACTGGGCATTGCAGTCTTCGCCACCATGCTGGATACATTCCAGAAGACCAACCTGTCGATGATGGTGCAGACCATCACCCCTGACTCGGTCATAGCGCTGCAGGTGCTGTCGCAGATGCAGGTCTACTTTATGCGGCTGGGCATGACGCTGCAGGCTGCCCAGCAGGCGGCCGCCACCTACCTGTACCAGTATATAAATCTAAGGGCCAGCGTAACGGCCTTTCAGATGGATTATGTGATCAGTGCACTGGTGGTTATAGTCGGCATCATCCCCGCCCTGTTTCTGCCGTTCGGGCGCATTAAGAAGGCCGGTGGTCCATCCATGCCCATGGAATAAAGCCTAAATCCACTTTTTCCTGTGGAAGTAGAGCAGCATGCCTCCCGCCACCAGCAGCATCAACAGGAGCACGCCCGGATAACCCCATTCGGAGTTTAATTCAGGCATATAGCGGAAGTTCATGCCGTAGAGTCCCACGATGAAGGTGAGAGGTATGAATATGGTGGCAACCACGGTCAGCACCTTCATCACCTCGTTGGTCTTATTGCTCATGCTGGAGAGATAGATATCTATCAGGCTGCCGACCATCTCCCGTGTGTTCTCTATCAGGTCCATGGCCTCGAAAATGCGGTCGTAAACATCGCGGAAGTAAGCCACGGTCTTGTCCATGATAAGCGGCGATTCCTTTTTGCCCAGCTCGCTCAGTATCTCCCTCACCGGCCATACGTACTGCCTGAGCTGCATCATGCTCTTCTTGATGCCCTGTATGGAATTGAGTGTCCGGCGTGTGGGATTGCCCATCAATTCGTCCTGCCTGGCCTCTATCAGGTCGCCGAAACTCTCGATGGCGTTGAAATAGTTGTCTACGATGGTATCTATAATACGGCAGGCCAGGAAATCCGGGCCCATCTTGCGCACCACCGAGCCGGCGATCTTTATCTCGGCGCGCAGGTCACCGAAAAAATCCCCTGGTTGTTCCTGGAAGGTTATCAGGTAGTTCTTGCCGAATACGATGCTGAGTTGCTCCGCTTCGATCGAGCTGCTGGCCTTGTTGAACTCCAGCATTTTTAGGATTATCAGCATGTAGCCGTCGAAGTCCTCCTGCTTTACCCTGTGCCCCGTGTTGGAGATATCCTGGATAGTCAGCTCGTGCAGGTTGAAGATGCTGCCGATCGTTTGCAGCAGATCGGCATCGGTGACGCTGTCGACATTGATCCATGTGATGCCGGCCTGCTCCCTGCAGGCTTTGCAGTCTTCGATGGAGGCGTCGGTCTTGATCCGGTAGTCGGTTTTGTCGAAGTGAATGATGCTGATTGCGGAAGCGCCTGGTTCACTCATAAGTACCCGTCCCGATTCAATGTGCTTTACCCCTTGCCATCGAGGCAAATATACCACCAATGCAGAGTGTCGTAAAGATGGCAAAGGCTGACTGCAGGCTTAAGATATACTGTGGATACACTTCGGGCGAGACTGCGACACGTCCCATAAAAAGAGAGATCAGCAGCATGGCGATACCCAGGCTGAACATCTGACCGGTAAGGCGCATGGTGGCCAGTGTAGCTGATGCCACGCCCAGCGATTTCTTATCCACCGAGCTCATCACGGCGTTGACGTTGGGTGAGGAGAAGAGGGCGAAGCCGGCGCCGAGCACTACCAAGCTGATTATAATATACCAGATGGCGGTATCAGATCCGATGAAGACCAGTAGCAACAGACCGGCGGCCGTGAGCGTCATGCCCACCGAGGCGAGCAGCCGCGGTTCGACTCTGTCGGACAGCCGTCCTGCCAGCGGAGAAAAGACGGCCTGCACCACCGGCATGGCTAC
Organism: Dehalococcoidia bacterium; assembly: GCA_041653995.1. Taxonomy (NCBI): domain Bacteria; kingdom Bacillati; phylum Chloroflexota; class Dehalococcoidia; species Dehalococcoidia bacterium. Next base: position 9,381 of record JBAZEK010000003.1, on the reverse strand, counting down.
CAGTACCATTCCTGCATCGCTGGGATTCTGCCCCTTTATATATTGAAGATACAGGCTGAGCAGGAAGCCGACGGCGAAGGTGGCGCTGTAGTTGATAAATGCCGCCAGATTGGAGAAGGCGAAAACCCGGTTTTCGGCAAAGAGGTTTATATCGAGTATAGGGCTGGTGATGGTGGCTTCCCATCTGAGGAAGACCAGCAATATCACCAGGCCGGCGCCCAGCGAGACAAACCCGTGTATGGAGGGCAGTTCGGACAGGCCATACATCAGCGCCACCAGCCCTGCCCCGTAGACGAACGATCCGAAGTAATCGAATCTCTCGCCGCGCGCTTCAGCCCACTCAGGCTTGAGCCTCCATACGGTTATCATCACCAGCAGTGCGCAGAGCAGGGCATTGAGCCAAAAGATGCTGCGCCATCCCATGTACTGCGTCATCAGTCCGCCCAGGAAGGGTCCCAGCGACAGCCCCAGATAGACTATGGCTATGTTGATGCCCATGGCCCGACCCCTCTCGCCGGGTGGGTAGACCGAGGAGATGATGGCTGCGCTTGTGCCGAAGAGCATTGCCCCGCCGATACCCTGTATAACGCGTACGGTGATGAGAATAACGGGTGACCATGCCAGTGCAGCCAGTATCGATGCGGCGCCGAATATGGCGCCGCCCCAGATGAAGACTCTTTTTCTTCCGCTGATATCGGCTATGCGGCCGAAAGGTATGAGAAAAACGGCGGCGGAAAGTATGAATGATGTGGCGATCCAGCTCAGGGTGATCGCATCCATCGAGTAATCTCTTGCGATGGAGGGCAGGGCTATGTTGACCGACGCCGCCATGAAAGGCGTGACGAACGCCGCGATGGACGTCACCAGCATAACGGCTATCTTGTGGCTTTTGGTCTTGTGTGGTGTTTCCATAGGTACGGTAATGGCGGCTATCTCACGGTGAAACGTGCTACCTGCGGATGCTTCAAGAAAGTCCAGCTGCCTGTCGCTCCTTTGCTCAAAGCGCCCAGCTCGATGTGCAGCATGGCTATCCCGCAGTCCAGACGCCTGGCCACGTTGAACTCCGGCCCGCGGTCTTTAATGTACACCGTGACGCTGCGCTCATCAACGAGGAAACCCCACGGCTGGCGGTTCATGGCCGACGGGGCCAGGCGTGCCGCTTCAACAGCCGTCTTTGCCCAGTCCGGCCGCTGCGCTTCAGAAAGCCCGGTGACCAAGGTTTGCAGCGGTTTTCGCTGATGGTTGGATCCGAAGCCGCTATACACATTTTCTCCGAAGGACCACTTATTGGTGGTATAGCCCACCGGCGAAACGCAGATCAGCTTCTCGCTCCTTTCCAGCTGTATCAGGGATTTGACCGTTTTAGCGTTGTAGGTGAGAGCCACCCAGCAGGTGCCCAGCCCCAGCGAGGTTGCCTCGAGTATGGCAGCCTCTCCCGTATACCCCATCTTCTCCTGCACGTTGAGGTCGGCACTGTCGCCTATGAAGGCCAGAAAAGCAGGGGCGCCCTTGATGTTCCCGTAGAAGCCGAGCGCGTTGGCAAAGATATCGTCGGGGGGCTGGTCGATGAACTCCACGCGCACGCCGTTGAATGGTCTGAAGCCGCTGCATACGTCGTGCAAACGGCTGCGGGCCTCCGCATCTATAGCACTGTTCCTGTCATAGCTGCGCCGCGATCGGCGCGCGTTGATGGCCGGGTACCAGTTTGGCGATATTTCCATCATGACCAATATTATATCTGATTTGAATCCTGCAGGGGCGTACCTTCAGGTACGCCCGTTTCGGGCGGATTTAAAAATCCGCCCCTACGTTTTATCTTGTAGGGGCGTTGCTTTAGCTGCGTCCGCTCTTGCGTTTCTGGACCAGCCGCGCCAGCAGAATGCTCAGCAGATAAAGAACGATCAATGGCAGGGCCACCAGCGTCTGGTTGACCGGATCGAGCGTAGGCGTGATCAGGGCGCCCAGCACGAAGGCCAATACGATGGCCCATTTCCACTGCTTTGCCAGCCATTTCCAGGACAGTATGCCCAGCCTGGCCAGGAAGGTGGTGATGACAGGTGTTTCGAAAACCAGGCCGATGGCCAGAAGCAGCCTGGATACGAGCGAGATGTAGTTGCCTATCCTGATCTGGGGCGTGGCAATGTCCGAGCCGAAGTTGAGCAGGAACTGCATGGCAGGTGGGATGAGAATGAAATAGCCGAAAAGTACGCCTCCCGCGAACATCAGTATGATGAAGGGCAGGATTATCCAGACATATTTTCTCTCCGGCGCTGTTAAGGCCGGGGTGACGAAGGCGATTAGTTCGTAGACCAGGACAGGCATGGAAAGGATGATGCCGCCGATCAGGCACACCTGCATATAGGTGCTCAGCATCTCGGTCACCTCTACGAAAATCAGGCTGACCCCCCCGGCGGGCTGGATGAGTATGGCAAAAAGCTGGTTGGCGAAGGCGAAGGAGATAATGACGCCTGCGGCAACGGCTATCAGGCTGACTATTAAACGCCGCCTCAATTCTTCAAGATGCAGCGAGATGCCTTTGGAACTCGATTTGCTCATGAGGTGTGATTCAGGGCTTTGCCCCATCCGAGCTCCTATCCGGCGTGCCGTGCCCGCCCGGTTTCTCTCCTTCCAGTTCTTCGCTCAGTTTTCTTTGTATATCCGAGGCGTCTTTTGACAGGTTACGCATGACGTTGCCGGCCGATCTGCTGATCTCCACGATGCGTTTGGGACCGAAAAGCACAAAGGCGATGAGGAGGATGAAAATTATCTCCGGCAGACCTATCCCGAAAAAGTCCATGGCTTACAACTGCCTCACAGAAATGGTTGGAACGGCGATTATTAAGATTACGTTTTGGGGCTATTTGTATCGGCGGCCCCGGCATCGGACTTGCTTACGTTATCCGCCTTATCTTTATCACCCTCGCCCGAAGCGCCTTTGCGGAAATTGCGTATGGCTTTGCCCAGGGCGTCGCCGATCTGCGGCAGTCGCGCCGCGCCGAAAACGAGCAACACTATAAGAAGGACAAGTAACAGCTCAGGTATGCCGAAACTGCGAAACATAGCTCACTTCCTGTTCAAATCAGTCGTATCTTTACAACAGATACGTACGGGTAATTTCTAACACAAATACGCTGCTTAGTCAAAGGGGCTTATCGTATGCTCAGGCCGTGACGCGGATGGCAGACTCCCCTTCCACCGGGCATTTGTATTCGCACAGTCCGCAGCCGATGCAGCGCCCGGCCTGGACTGTGGGGAGCTGCAGCAGCATCGTGCCGCCGTCCTCTCTTTTAGTCCGGACCGTGTGCAGTAGTATGGCCTTGCGCGGCACGGGGCACATCTCCTCGCAGACTATACAGGGCGTGTTCTGGGCCCAGGGCAGGCAGCGGTCGCGGTCGATAAAAGCCCTGCCGATGATGGTGGACTTCTTCTCTGCAAGGGAAAGCGCAGGTATGGCTGATACCGGGCAGGTACTTCCGCAAGCGTTGCAGGAATACTGGCAGAAGCCGATGCGCGGCACGATCACGGGCGTCCATAATTGTTCGGGGCCGCTATCCATCTGCGAAGGCTGTATGGCACCTGTCGGGCAGGCCTTGATGCACTCGCCGCAGCGGATGCATTTAGCCGTCATGTCCTGCTCGCCGGCACCCGGAGGTCTGATGGCATAAGGATTACGCTGCTTTGACGGTAGGCCCAGGCGGAACAGCAGCGCCAGTACGGCGCCGGCGCCCAGTCCCAGGAAAAGCTGGCGGCGCACGGGATCGTAACTGTTGAATTTAGCCGGGGAAAACATCGGGCCGAAATCGCTGGTGGAGCAGGGGCAGGAATCCATGCATTTAAGGCACACAATGCATTCGCCGGGATCGCTGGAGCAATCCTTATCCCTGCGTATGGTGCCGGTGGGGCAGGTGTCCTCGCAAAGCTTGCATTTGATGCAGCTTTCGTTGACGCGGCGGCGAATGAGACTGATCTTGCCGGCCAACCCGTAGAACGCGCCAAGTGGGCAGAGGCAGCGGCACCAGAACCGTTCCGCAACCAGGTTCATCAGTATTATCGCGGCTAGCACAACGGCAAAGATCCAACCCTCCGGATAGCTGAGCTGGGTCGTCGGCAAGAGCAGTGGCCTTAAAGCATTGTCAAAGCGCGCCAGCGGGGCCTGGAATACCGGCACATTATTGAGCAGCGACTCCGCGGCGTTGACGGCAAGGTCGAGACCGGGCCATATGGCGGTGGCGAAGGTGCGTACCATGATGGTCAGCGGGTCGAATATCATTAATGTCAGGTTGGAGAAGACGGCGGCGAGGATGATGGCAATTAAAATGACGTATTTCACCGACCTCCAGCCGTCGGGTATCGTGATCTTCTTCGTACGACACTTATTGAAGGAGATCCATTCCAGCAGCGTGCCCATGGGGCAGAGCCATCCGCACCAGGCGCGTCCGAAGATAAGCGCCAGCAATGTCATCGCAAGGGCTATGAATGCGAAAGGCGGTAAGCTCCTGCCGGAGATAAAGTTTGCCAGAACGGCCAGGGGGTCGAGGCGCATGAGAAGAGGGACAGCGTTCAGGAAGAGCGCCAGAAATCCGATAAAGGCCAGCGCCTGTATGGCCGTGCGCAGGTTGAGCCAGCTACGCGTATTCCAGCCGGCGCTGCTTTTATTCTCAGCTGCCAAGCGTTACTTCCCTGATGTTCAGTTTATATAGGTCGTTGCTGCCCAGCCCCATCTCCGCGGCTATCTTTATGTGCGGTATATCGTCCGGCCGGAGACCGAAAAGAGAGGTGGCGTAGCTGTCCACCGCTACTATATCGCAGCCGGCGATCACGGTATCGAGTTTCTTAACGTCCCTGAGGTCGCCTCCCGTCGGGCCATTGGCCGTGAGTATGCGAATGGCGTCGAGTATGGTCAGTGTCGGCCTGACGCGGCTGGCCAGGTCAGCGATGCGCTGGTGGAGGTTTAGGTGAAAGAGCTGAGCGGCCTGGACCGCGCCCATCAGGTTTTTCATGCCCAGCGTGAGCAGCGCTGAGCCGTGCTGTTTGGCGATGGGTATGTTGATCAGCACGTCGGCCTTGAGAATATCCTCGTAGATGTTCCATTTCTTGATGTCCCTGCCCAGTGGAATATCGGTTGACGCATATTTAAATCGCGACATCAGCTCGATCTCCCCGCCTGCCTTTTCAACCTCCTCCCGGATGCCGCTGTTTAAAAAGCCCGATTCCGCGGTACCGCTGAAGGGCTGGTCCATGACCCGGACCCTGCCGGCGCCGGCCTCCAGACACAGCCTGGCCACGGCTGCCACCAGCCAGGGGTTGGTGGTGGCGGCATACTCATAAGTACGCATTGCGGGTCCGATGTTGGGTTTAATGATGACGTTGTCTCCCTTCTTAACAAATCGTCTGATACCGCCCAGCAGTTCAACAGCCTTTCTGGCCAGTGCCTCCGGCTCTCCGCCGCGTACCACAGCCAGGTCGGGATATTTCACTGCGGAAGTGTCATTTTCCTCTGTCGCCGGTGTAACGGGTGCTGGCATCGGTGGATTGTTCTGTGCGGTCTGAGGTGATGAGCAGGCGGTGATGAACCTGGCAGCCAGGACGGCGCCAACTCCGGCCAGGGCGTATTTAAGGAAATCACGGCGGGTGAATTCTGCCATTAATGAATTATAGGAAGCCAGCAGGCAGAGGGTCAAAATAGTGTCGTAAGTCGATCAGAATGACTGGGAAAAATAGTCACTTCAGTATGGTTTTTAATAAAATCCGAAGAGGCCCGGATTTTCAGTTATTTCAATTACCTTGGCGAATTTCATTTCTCTAAAATGTGCTTTTTGCTTGGCATATATTCATACAGGTACCGACAGCTTTGTCACTGGATGCCTAACTTACTGACAGTAGTTTATTTAAACACGACTGCCTTTATATAACGGTATACCCGTCGTACAGCTACAGCTAATTTTTCAGTGCGGTCAGCAACCGTTGCCCGACTATTTTCACCTGTTCTTTATAGATCATGTTGACCGCAGAGATAAATATCATACCAAAGGGCGCCAGCATATCCGTTACATAGATGCTGGGCTCACCCTCTTTCAACTTCCTGACAATGTCGACGGCGCTCTTGCCCACTTTGCCCTCATCGAGCTTTACCATTAGCATGGGGTGGCTGCCGGGGAAGAGCGCCCTGATCTCGGTCTCCACACCGGGGATACCCTTCACCATCTCCCCGATGGGCTGGATATTACGGCTGAGCTGCTCCATGCTGGTAGAGCTCCGGCTCTCCATGCGCTGCAGGGCTACCAGCAGGCCGACGATTGACTCCTTGCTGGCCTTCATGCCGCGGCCAAGCCCCTGCTGCGGTATGCCGCGCAGCTTCTCCTTCGTTATGAGATCGGGGGAAATCTCCCAGGCTTCGAAGTTGGTCAGCCCCATGTCGAGATTCTGCAGCGCTACAGATGCGATCAGCTCCTTTTTCCCGCAAAGTATGCCGGAGTTCTGCGGGCCCCGGATTCCCTTGCCTCCGCTGTAAGCCACCAGCGTGGCGCCCATCTCGATGAACCTGCGCAGGTTCTCCATGGGCGGGACCTGTTCTGCGGCATCCACGATCAGCGGTAGCTTGTATTTGCGGCTAAGCCTGACAATCTCCTCCATGGGAGGATTGTGGTCCGGCACCTGGAAATAGGCGATGGCCGCCGTTCGCTCGGTTATGGCCGATTCGAATTCCCACCATTTGGTCGTATAGGCCTCGTCACCAAGTATCCTGAAATTTGGCATGCCCACATTGATTATCTTTGCGCCGGCCAGCCGGATGGCATGGTCGTAGCCCTGCCGCTGGCGCTGATCCATCAGCACCTCGTTGGGCATGTTGCTGGTGTCCGGCAGTCGATTCATACGGCCCACGTCAAGGCCCGCCAGGCAGGCGGCTGTGGCCAGTGTCAGTGCTGCAGAGGCTCCCGAGGTGACATAGCCCGCCTCCGCACCGGTTACTCTGGCGATTATCCTGCTGGCCGCAGCCTGAAGCTCATCCATGCGCACCGAGTACCTTGCCGCCTCAGCCATAGCATCGATCGTCTCCTGCTCCATCAGGGCGCCGCCCAGGCGTGTCACCTCGCCCTGGCAGTTGATCAGAGTCTTAACTCCCAGGCTCTCGTAAATATTCATTTTTCTGCTCCTTCAAAGCATGATAGAGGATTTTTATTATGTCCGATCACTGCTGAGGATGCGTGTCCTTCATGAAGAGCGCCACGAAGAAGGCCGCGAGCATTACTGCTGCAAGCATCAGCAGAGCGGCCACGAAATTGCCGGTAAGGCCGCGCAAAGACTCCACCGCAGCGCCCAGAACCAGCGCTGCGATGTTACCCAGCAGGAACAACCATCCTGCTGCCACACCTGCGTATTTGGCTCCGGTCATCTCGGCAGACATGGTCAGTATGATGGGAAGGGCGGACAGCCACAGGAAACCTATTAATATGCCGTTAATCAGGTTGGCTGTAAAGTCAGGCGCAAAGATCATGAAGGTCAGACAGGCCGGCGCCACCAGCGTGGCAATAAAGATAAAAATCCTTCTTCTCCCGATCTTATCGGATATGAAAGGTATGATAAAACAGCCGATGGTGGCGCTGATAACCATGATTCCCGATATTGCGCCGGCGTCCGTCATGGCGATGCCGTGCATCTCGTTCAATATCTTCTCCACCCAGAGGGCGAGGCCGTTGAAGGCTCCGATGCCGGCGAATGCGATAAAGCCCAGCAGGACAAAATTGCGGTTTTTGAGAATAGTGCCGATGCCCCCCCAGCGCACTGCCGACTGGTCCTGATCAGGCGCCCTGGAGAGTGTCCTGGGCTGTTTGGGGACTAAGGAAAAGGCCACGGTGCCGGCCAGTCCGGCTATGCCGTATATCCAGATCATGGCATCGAAACCCGCACCCTCCACGATAGACGGCGTCAAGCCCAGCGCCACCATCATGCCGATAAATTGCGCCAGCGAAGCCAGCCCGATGGCGGTGCCTTCTTCCCGGGGCGCGAACCATAAGGTGGCTATCTTCGTCGAGCCGTTCAGAATAAATGGCTGGCCGATTGCGATCAAAGTCTGACCGATCAGAAGCACTGTAAAAGAAGCCGGATCGAAAACACGCAGGATCGCACCCAGGCCGGTAAACAGCGCGCCGATCCACACACCCCACTTGAGCCCGATTTTATCGATAATCATCCCGGCCGGTATGGTGAGCAGAATCATGAAGACCGGTTGCACCAGAGTCAACCACATTGCGTCGCTGGGCGGTATTTTCAGATAGTCTTCAATGAAGGTCTCAATCGCTGCAAAATTCAGCCAGTAAAGCTGTGTCAGAGCGACCAGGTACATGAAAACAATCAGCACTCCCCACCGGGACCCGTATACCTTGTATTCCTGTTTCATTGACGTCCTCTCCTTATTCATTAGATTTTTAACGGATGTCTCAATCCGGTATTATTTTTAATTCAGCCGCCAGTTATAATGGAATTTAGCTTGACTCTATCATTTTCCTTTAAAACGGTTGAGGCCCAGACTGGCTCATCGTTGACCAGGACTATCACGGACTGCTGAAGGTGGGGCGGCAATTTCAATAATGCAAGAAAGTCACGAACCGCGCAGTTATCAGGCACCTCGATCACGGAATTGCTGGCATAATTATCGATCCTGATTAACTTGCTGTATTCAATGGTTATCTTCATGCAGCAACCTCCAATAACGTAAGAATGGCGTTCATTTCCTTTTTGAAGCGCCCAGTGCCATCTGCATAATTACACCGAACCAGATCATATGATAGTCATCTCCCAGAATCAGCAGCTTCCAGTCGTTAATAGCATCCTGTATCCCGTCGTCTCCACCCAGCGCCAGGGCCTTAAATCCGGCGTCAGCGCTTTCGAACACCAGGGCCATATCATATCCCGTCAGCACTTTATCGGATGAGTATCTCCCATTCTTAAAAATGAAACGCCTGCCGATCTTGTCATCCCTGGTCTTTATCACGAAAGCCTGATTGTGTGATTTAATCATGTCTTTCATCGCCTTATTGCGTTTGGCGCCTATGCCTATAGCCAGATCGAGAATTGACAACAGCAGCCGAAACAGCATGTCAAGCACCCCCTGGAACCGATTCGTCTGATAGGTGACTGGAAATCTTCTTTACGTACGCCATAACGTCACCTGCTATTTCCCCTCGCATGCGAGAATACACCTTTTAACCAGCGTCCTGGCGACCGCCACCATGTACTTGTTGTGTTCGAGCGGTTTGGCTGCGGATACAGCGGCCTGGCCCGCTTCTTCAGCCAGCGCTTCATCTATTTTCTTGCCGATAACCACCTGCTCCGCCTGGACCGCCCTGTAGGGTATGACGTGAACGGCGTTGAGGCAGATCC